>NZ_CP011390.1:1632142-1958571 GCF_001644645.1 Flavisolibacter tropicus
TAAAGGCAAAATGATTCCCACCTGCATTATTTAAAACGTTTCTGCCCAATGTTGTATTTGTAAAAGTTTGACCAGTAATAGATGCTATGGTAGGCAATACATCTATTTGCGAAACGACTTCACCTCGCTGTTGAGCTGGCACCCATTTCGGTCCGAAAAACAATAAGGGCACGTGCTCATCTGTTAAACGTTCCTGCGTCCATACATCACCATAAATAGCCTTGGCATTCCCCGATACACCATGATCACCTACAAAAACAAATACAGTATTATTAAAGTACTTTTCTTTCTTGGCAGCTTCCATAAACGTTTTGAAACAATAATCCGCATATCGGAAGGAGTTATATTCATCAACTGATTCAAAACCATATTTCTTTAGTGTGTCTACTGGCACGTCTCGCTTTTGAAACACCTTCTCTTCTTCTGGTATCATAAAGGGACGGTGATTATCCGCCGTCTGTACAATAGCAAAAAATGGTTCTGTTTGTGTGGCAAAGCGTTTATTAGCCTCCAAAAACAGATCCTTATCACTTATACCCCATACATTGATAGGCTTAGATTGGAATTGACCTTCCGTTACCATTTCCAGCCCTTTTATGTTTTGTAGAAGGCCAGCAAAATTGTTGAAGGAAGGATCCCCGCCTAAAAAATACATCTTTTTGTATCCCTCAAAATCATTAATAATAGTGTGCTGGTTCAGCGCTTCAGGGTTTCTGGTAGAAAACTTGGATAGCTGTACATCCGGAATGCCAGTTACCGTTGCAAATAACCCTCTGGCAGTAGAGAAATGGGGTGAAAAGCAGCGGTTAAAAAAAGCTCCTTCTCTACGCAATGAGTCAAAGAAGGGGGTCGAGCCTGTTGGATTCCCGCTCATACTGCTTTTATACATACTGAATGACTCACACAATACTAGCACTACGTTTGGTTTGGATAAAACCACGTCGGGCTTAGACATACGCTCATACGACGTTTGCCCTTTGGGCAGTTGCAACCAGTCCTTCATTACGGGGAAGTACTGCTCAGCAGCATTAGACGTAGCCTGTGGTTTCCTAAAACGTAGCGTTGTAAAAAAGTTCTGCAGGGGATTTAATGCCATGTACGAACGGAAACTGTCTTGCAATACAAAGGCATTATTCCATTTCAAAGGTTGACTGGACAAACTTCCGTATACCAGTAAACCAAACAAGCAAGACGCCATTAAAAACCACTTCCGCTGGTATTGAATACCCCGCCCATCAGTTTTTACAATTACATAGGAATGGGTTTGCCAGAATATCCAACGTAATCCTAGTACGGCAAGCAATAACAATAATAACAGCCAAAATACGGGATACGACTCCCACATCATAGTGGCAGAAATACCCGGATCCTCTGCAAAATTCAGAGCGCTGGCATTTAAACGGGTTTTATTATAAGAGAAACAACCAAAATCAGCTGCAAAAAAGAATACAACGATAAAGGTTACAAATGCTAGGTACCAGGTCCACCACTTTCGGTTCCGTTCAGAATAAAATGGCGAAAAAGTTGGATAAAGGCTAATCAAGACTATAGGTAACAAAAGCAAACTTATCCAACGCAGGTCGAAACGAAGACCCAATAGAAGCGATGGTACAATATTTCCCCAAGCCTCCTCTTCTGGCTTAAATGCAATAATTAAAGCCAGGCGAAAAGCCGTAAATAGCAATACATAGATCAACAGTAGGTTGATCACCCACAATATCGTTTTCGGAAGTCCGGTCTTTATTAACATATCAGCTAAAGCAGTTTGAATGGGATAGTAGAGTGCTAAAGTCGCACTTTTATGGGGAAACAGCAATGGTTTTTCGATGGGTGAACATTTTCATTCGCTTACATTTGCCCAATGGATGTTCAGCTATTGACAATGACGATATGGCAAAAATTAGACGCTTGGGATAAATGGCTGTTCATCAAATTAAACAGCGGATATACCAACCGCTTCTTTGACTTCATCCTGCCTTACATCCGCGACTCTGTTTTCTGGGCGCCACTCTATATATTCATTTTGGTTTTCATGACAGCCAATTTTGGTAAAAAAGGCTGGCTTTGGTGCTTGGGATTTATTTGTACCGTTGCCACTATTGATATTATCGGAGCTCGGGTGTTTAAAGAAGGCTTTGAGCGGTTGCGCCCCTGCCAGGACCCCCTGTTTTTTCAAAATGTAAGACTATTGTTAAAAAACTGTTCGGGCAGCTATAGTTTCGTATCCAACCACGCGGCTAACCACTTTGGAATTGCCACTTATATGGCCATCACTCTTCGCCCCACTCTAGGCAAATGGATCTACGCCCTTTATATTTGGGCAGCGTTCATTTCGTATGCACAGATCTATGTTGGAGTACATTATCCGCTAGATGTTATCGCCGGCGCCGGCCTTGGCACACTAATGGGATTTGCTTATTCGAAAACTTTTCACAGACAAGTAGGTAATTTTACCTTAGCATAATTAACCTTGACCTATTAATGGAAATTTTCATACTGCTGGGCCTTATTTTAGTAAATGCGTTATTTGTAATGTCAGAAATAGCACTAGTATCGGCCCGGAAAGCCCGCCTGGAAAGTGCTGCAGAGAAAGGCGATGCCAAAGCAAAACTCGCCTTATATCTTTCAAATAGCCCTGAGATCTTTTTATCAGCTGCTCAAATTGGCATTACCCTCATTGCCATTTTAACGGGTGTTTATTCTGGCGAACGATTCAGCGTATATGTTCAACCCTACCTGGAAAAGATAGAAGCACTGCGTCCGTATGCAGAAACCATCGCCACAACTATCATTGTTATATTGGTGACTTTCCTGTCTATTGTCTTTGGAGAATTGATTCCAAAACGGATCGGCTTATTAAAAGCAGAAAAGATCGCTAAAATGGTAGCTAAGCCTGTACACGTGTTTTCCAAGATCACACACCCCTTTGTTTGGCTGCTAAACAGGACCAGCAATTTATTCTTCAAACTCTTCAATATAAAAACATCCTCAGACGATGCCGTTACAGAAGAAGAAATCAAGGCCATCATTAGTGAAGGAACTGAAGCAGGCACCATTGAAGAAGAAGAAAAGGAAATGATCGAGCGGATCTTTCACCTTGGAGACCGCAATATCACCTCCTTAATGACGCACCGCAGCGATATGGTTTGGTTTAATGTAACGGATAATGAAGAAACGATCCGTCAAACGATAATTGATCACCCCCACTCTTTATACCCTGTTTGTGAAGGAGATATAGACAGCATTAAAGGCGTAGTCTCCATAAAGGATCTTTATGTTGCCGATGATTTCACGCTCTTTAAAGACCTGATGAAACCGGCATTCTTTGTTCCGGACAACAATACCGCCTACCAGGTCATGGAAAAATTTAAGCAGTCACAAACCTATTCCTGCTTTATCGTGGACGAATATGGCAGTATTAGGGGTATGATTACAATAAATGACATCATGGAAGCTATCATTGGCGATATGCCAGAGATAAATGATCATGACGATTATGAAATAATTGAACGCGAAGACGGCAGCTACCTGGTAGATGCCCAAATTCCTTTCTTCGACTTCCTCAACCGTTTTGACAAAACAGAATGGATGGCTGAAAGCGAGTACGAATACGATACATTAGCAGGATGTATTCTTCATGAGTTAGAGCGTATTCCCCAAACTGGCGACAAACTAGAATGGAAAGACTTCAAAATTGAAATCATCGACATGGACGGCCACCGTATCGACAAGGTTTTAGTTACTCCCAGCCAGGAAATCCTTGACGAAATGGAAGAAGATTAACGAACTCTCCTTTTTCTTATTTTCCGTTCTTATCTATTTACTAAAGGCAAATAAATAATTGCAGATTAGAGTTAGTGGGCTGTAATTAACTAGCCTTCTAACCCTAATCCCCAACCCAATGTCTTATCCGCATTCACATCTTACCTATCTAAGGTGTATATAGTGAAATGATATCAAAAGCATTCCAGGTCAACTCTAGTACTATTATCGCCTATTCATCAATCCCGGTTCACCTTTCCTTCCCTACCACTCCCTTGTTACTTCACAACTCCGCCTCTGGTCCTTCATAGTAAAGCCTATGTAAAGCCATAGTAACGTCATGGTAGTCTGTAGGTTCACCCGTACCTTACCCGTAGCTCACCCCTACCTCACCCGTACCTTGGCCCGTATCAGGCTGTCTACGCGCCGTTATAAACTCATAAGAAATAGTAAAGAAAAGTATAATAAGAAAGGCTGAAAACACCTTAAAAGAGAAGAACCTAAAGATACAAAATCAGCCCCTGTAGAGCAAGTTCTCCTGCCTTGAACATTGATAATTGAGCATTAAACATTTCCTTCCTTCACTATTCATCCTTCCTTGTTCCTTGTTCCTTGTTCACTATTCTTTTCTCCCTAATCCCAAAATCACCCCAAATCCCGGTTCCAACAATCTATGGCATGCCATTAGCAACAGTGTCTGATCAATCTTTATAAATCCTCAAAATATGCAGATACAGGAGCTTAAAGTGCTAAAAGGCCCCAATTATTGGAGCATAAGGCGCCCAAAACTCATTCAAATGAAATTAGACCTGGAGGACTTAGAATACCGTCCTTCCAATAAGATTGAAGGATTTAGAGAGCGGATTGAGCAATTAATACCAACATTAATTGAACACCAGTGTAGTGAAGGACATAGAGGCGGATTCTTTAAACGTGTGGAAGACGGCACCTGGATGGGGCATATCATTGAACATATAGCGCTGGAGGTCCAATCTTTAGCAGGTATGAATTGCGGCTTTGGCCGCACCAGAAGCACTGGTGAACGAGATGGCATTTATAATGTGGTATTTGAATATGATCAGGAAGAAGCTGGTATTTATACAACAAAAGCGGCTGTACAAATTGCACAAGCGTTGGTCAATGGTATAAAATATAATATTGAAGCGGACATACTAGCACTTAAAAGAATTCATAAAGAAAATAGACTACCCTCATCCCTAACCCACCTTATAAGGGAAGCCAGTAAGCGTAACATACCGTATATGCTTCTGGATAACAATTCACTTATTCAATTGGGCTATGGCAACCACCAAAAGCAAATTCATACTGACAGGATCAAGCCTGCATCAGGTATATTAATAGAAGATCTTTTTGCTAAAGGCAATAATGGCCGCATTCCCATTATTTCAATTGCAGGTTCCAGAGGGAAGACACTAACGTCTCTCCTAATAGCTCACATAGCTCAAGCCGCCGGTAAAAATGTAGGCCGCTCTACTTCCAACTACTCCTCTATTCAGAACCACCTAACATTTCACAACAATTGTACAGAAAGAGACGCTGCCCAACTTGTGTTAATAGATCCAACCGTCGACTTTGCTGTGTTACCATGTGATCACCAAAGCATATTAACTAGCGGGCTAGCGTTTCAGAAGTGTGATGTGGCAATTGTAACAAATATTATCTCTGATTATGTTGGCTCAAATAACATTCGCTCTATTGAACAACTAGTCAGAGTCATCCAAGTAGTACCAGAAACCGTTTCTGATCAAGGCTATGCGATTCTAAATGCAGACGATGATTTAGTTTATAAAATGCAAGAAGACCTAAGCTGCAAGATTGCTTTGTTTAGTATAAGTGAATGTAACTCACACATTAGAGCACATTGTGAAAAAGGCAACAAGGCTGCCATTCTTGAAAATGGATTTATATCAGTATTGACCGGCAGCGACAAAGTCCGGCTAATGCCAGTTGAAGACATTCCAATCGCATCCGACAGGAAAAATATTGACTTTATATTAGCGGCAGTATTATCTACTTATTTATTTCAAGATATCACACTAGAGAATATCCGACAAGCACTGCAAACGTTTACACCTTTGTCTACACACAAACCAGAAATGCTGAACTTCTCTAACTAAAAGCTATACTACATTACCATTTCAACTCCCATTTAGTTATTCGCCAAAAGACCTTAATTAGCATCATCTATGTTTTCCTAACTTCTCACTATTAAAGCATAAAAAAGCTGACATCTATCTAAAAGAAAATTAACTGATCTTTTTGTTTGAAATTCTTGCTTATTTTTTTTGTTGGAATGGTTGACTCCCTTATTTTTGCACTCCATTTACGGATTGAGCTATGGTGTAACGGTAGCACTACAGATTTTGGTTCTGTCTGTCTAGGTTCGAATCCTAGTAGCTCAACAAAAAAACCAGATGTATTTAGTCTGGTTTTTTTATGCCCCAAACTGATCTGAATTAATAACTTGAGAAGATTTAGGTCATAAAAAAAGCGCTTGTTTACCAAGCGCCTACTTCTTTTAATCGATCCAGACAATGATGTAAACTGGTTTCCCAATCAGGAATCGTTAAACCAAAGGTTGTTTTAATCTTTTCTTTATTCAGCACGGAATAAGCAGGACGCTTTGCTGGAGTTGGAAAAGCGCTAGTTGGAATTGCATTTACTCGGCATTTCGATTGTATATACTGCTGAATAGCATTTGCAAATTCAAACCAGGATATAATTCCATCGTTACTATAATGGTAGATGCCTGGAACCCACTTACCAGAATCAATAATTGATAAAATAGCCTTTGCCAAATCCGCCGCATACGTAGGACTACCCAGTTGGTCTGCTACTACACTGATTTCTTCTTTAGATTGCAGCAGGCGAAGCATCGTCTTTACAAAATTGTTCCCATACTCCGAATACACCCATGCGGTACGAATAATTATGCTTTCTGTATTTACAGCCAAAGCTCCCTCTTCGCCTCTAAGTTTTGATAACCCATAAATATTTTGAGGATCTACAGGATGCTCTTCTTTATAAGGATCACTCCCATTTCCATCAAATACGTAATCGGTGGATATATGAATAAACTTAGTCCCAAATTGAGAAGAAACAAGCGCCAGATTTTTAGTACCTGTTTCATTAATCAGAAAAGCTGTTTCCCTTTCTGTTTCAGCTTTATCTACAGCTGTATAAGCAGCACAATTGATACAATAATCTGGATGTAGCTGATTAAATATCAATTTAACATTTTCCAGATCAGCAATATTCAAATCCTCTTTGGTAAAAAAATGGATTTGCGCCTTAGGATAGCTATTCTGAAAAGCTTGAATCTCTTTTCCCAATTGACCATTTGCTCCTGTAACAACAATTTTCATAGCAGGGATTAAAATTCAAAATTGGATACGCAATCTTTTAGCAAAGGCAATTCAATGTCTTTTGAAGAAACAACGGCTTGCTTTAAGTCAACCTGCCAATCAATATTCAACGCAGGATCATCAAACCGTATTCCCCCTTCACTTTCTTTATTATAAAACTGGTTGCACTTATATAACACAGAGGCTGTTTCAGACAATACAGAAAACCCATGCGCAAAACCGGCAGGAATTAATAACTGCTTTTTATTTTCCGAAGTAAGTTCAACACTAAAGTACTTTCCAAATGTAGGAGACCCTTTACGTATATCAACTGCCACATCTAAAATGGCACCCTCTAAAACACGTACTAATTTTACCTGAGCAAAGGGGTTTAATTGAAAATGCAACCCCCTGATTACGCCATGCGAAGACCGGGATTGATTGTCTTGAACAAATTTGTAGTCAATTCCATTTTTATGAAAAAGGCTCTCATTGTAAGCTTCAAAGAAATAGCCGCGGCTATCTCCAAATACAGTGGGTTCAATAACAATCAACCCGGGTAAATCACAAGCAGTAAACTTCATTTTTAGAAACTCCAGTATTGTCTGGATTTTAATTTATTACGATAGGTACCTTTTAAATCAGCAACTAAGGCATGTGGTTTTGTAAGTGTTGCAAAGTCTGTATCATCTAATTCAGCGTAAGGTTCATGACAAACACTTACAATAACTGCATCATATTCACCATGTGCTTTTTCTGTCAAACCAAAACCATACTCATGCTTCAACTCTTCTGAATCAGCATATGGATCTACTACATCTACATTTAAGAAGAAGGACTGCAACTCTCTTACTACATCAGCCACTTTTGAGTTACGGATATCACTAACATTCTCTTTGAATGTAGCACCCATTACCAGCACTCTTGCTGATTTCACATCGCTTACATTTTTAATTATATGTTGTACCACTTTGCGAGCTAAGTACAGCGACATATTATCATTGATATAACGACCAGCTAGAATTACACGAGAATTATACCCTAGCTCACTAGCCTTATACGTTAAGTAGTAAGGATCCACACCTATACAATGGCCTCCAACTAAACCTGGAGAAAACTTCAAGAAGTTCCATTTGGTACCAGCTGCTTCTAATACTTCATAGGTATTAATTCCCATTTTGTCAAAGATGATCGACAACTCGTTCATCAATGCAATATTCAAATCACGCTGCGTATTCTCAATAATTTTAGCAGCCTCAGCTACCTTAATAGATGAAGCTTTGTGAACACCTGCTTTCACAACCACTTCATAAACCTTCGCAATTATATCTAAAGATTCAGCGTCACAACCAGAAACTACTTTTACAATTGATGCTAATGTATGTTTCTTATCACCTGGATTGATACGCTCTGGAGAGTAACCCAATTTGAAATCTGTCTTCATTCTTAAACCAGACAGCTTTTCAATGATAGGTAAGCAATCCTCCTCTGTACATCCTGGATATACAGTCGATTCAAACACTACATAGTCACCTTTCTTAATCACCTTCCCTATTGTTTCTGAAGCTCTTTTAACAGGGTTCAAATCAGGCACATTATGATCATCAACAGGAGTTGGTACTGCTACAATAAAGAATTTTGCTTCACGTAGTACGTCAAGTGAATTGGTAAAGGTGATATCACACCCTTCAAAAGCTTCCTTTTCCAACTCATTGCTAGGGTCAATGCCCTGCTTCATCAACTCTATGCGCTTCTCATTGATATCAAAACCAATAACAGAAAGCTTTTTGGCAAATTCTAAGGCAATAGGAAGTCCTACATAACCTAATCCAATTACGGCTAACTTTTCTTTCTTTTCCAGTAATTCTTGGTACATAAATGATATTTCGTGTAAGGGTTTAATTGTTCTGGTTTCCCCTTGAGGTTTATTGGCTTTTTATTTTTAATAAGAAGCGTCAGATAGACCATCGCTAGCGAATATAGTCTAAAACACTTTTTGTAATGTACTGCAGTTGACCCTCTTCCATCTCTGTATGAATAGGAAGGGAAACTACTCGTTCGGTCAACCAGTCTGTGACTGGCAGATTAGTAGCATCGGCTCCAAATGAAGCAAACATTTGTTGGCGATGTGCTGGCACAGGATAATAGATCATAGATGGTATACCTTGACTAGCTAAATGATCAACCAATCCGTTTCTATCTACCCCCTCTAGTAAAAGCGTATATTGATGAAACACATGTTTACAATATGGGGCGCGGAATGGTGTTGTTATTTTTGGATGACCAGCAAATGCAGCGTCATAACCATCTGCCACCTTTCTACGTGCATCTATATAGGAATCAAGGTAACGCAACTTTATTTCTAGTATTGCTGCTTGAATAGTATCTAACCGACTATTACACCCTACTACATCATGATAGTAACGCTTACTTTGTCCATGATTAGCAACCATACGTAATTGAGCGGCCAATGCATCATCATTTGTCAAAATAGCGCCACCATCTCCATAACAGCCTAAATTTTTTGACGGGAAAAAAGAGGTTCCGCTACAAGTACCTAACGAACCCGTTTTTTTAGTTGTACCATCAGAAAAATAGTAATCACTTCCTATAGCCTGGGCATTATCTTCTATTACAAATAAATTATGTGCTTCTGCTATTTTCAAAATCTCCTCCATGTTAGCCGCCTGCCCATAAAGATGTACAGGAACAATAGCCTTTGTTTTGGGTGTGATGGCTTTTTGTAAAGCGGCTGCATCCATACAAAACGTTTGCGGGTCCACATCTACAAATACCGGCGTCAAACGTAAAAGGGCAATTACTTCTGTAGTAGCTATATAAGTAAAGGACGGCGTAATCACTTCATCCCCCGGTTGCAAACCTAATGCCATCATTGAAATTTGCAGGGCATCGGTACCATTTGCACAAGGGATCACGTGTTGCACACCATTATATTGGGCTAAAGCTGTAGCAAAACTTTGAACCTGCGGACCATTAATAAAGGCACTACTTTCAAGCACATTTATTACCGCAGCATCCACTTCCTCTTTAATCTTTCTATACTGTTGCTTTAAATCAACCATCTGTATTGGTCGCATGTAAATAATTTTTGGCTGCGCAAAAGTAGCAAATATGAAACGAAACAAACTAGGCTTGCTACATTTGCGGCATAGCCTCCTCAAATAATAGATTGTGCTTATCTTTTATAACATCTTTATTACGCTTTATTCCTGGGCAGTGCGCCTAGTTGCTTCTTGGAACCCTAAAGCCCATGAATGGGTTGCTGGCCGAAAAAACTGGGCGACTACCCTTTCCAATCAAATTAATCAAGATCACCCCTGGATTTGGGTGCATTGTGCTTCTGCCGGCGAATTTGAGCAAGGAAAACCAGTTATTGAACAATTAAAGCAAACGTATACGCGCCATAAAATTCTTGTATCCTTCTTTTCTCCCTCTGGTTACGCAGCGGGGAAAAAATACAAACATGCCGATGCTATTTGCTATTTACCACTAGATACACCAAAAAACTCTAAACAATTTTTAGATATCGTTCAACCACAACTGGTAATCTTTATTAAATATGATTATTGGTATCACTATTTAAAAACTATAGCCAATCGAAATATCCCCCTATTGCTAGTTTCTGCTATTTTCAGAGAAAGCCAACCATTTTTTAAATGGTATGGAGGCCTTCATAGAAAAATACTCACTTTTTTCTCTCACCTATTTGTTCAGGATGCGTCTTCTAAAGAGCGGCTTCAGTCTATTGGCATTTTAAATAGTACCGTTAGTGGCGACACCCGATTTGACCGTGTAGCCGCTATTGCCAAAAACTTTACAGAAGTAACACACATAGAGAGTTTTATCGCAGATGCTAAAGTTTTGGTTGCAGGTAGCACTTGGTCTGATGATGAAAAAATGATTCAAGAAGCGTTGGCAAACCAGAACCATCTTAAGGCTATCATAGCACCTCACGAGATAAATGCTGCCCATGTCGATGACTTGTTGAAACTTTTCCCCAATGCAGTCAAATATTCAGAAGCAGAAAAAAAAGAGGTATGCCAATATCAGGTTCTGATTATCGACAACGTGGGTATGCTTTCACGCCTATATTATTACGCAGATATAACATACATTGGTGGAGGCTTTAATAAAAGCGGTATCCATAATACACTTGAGCCCGCAGTATGGGGAAAACCTGTATTATTTGGACCCAATTACCAAAAGTTCAAAGAAGCTAGGGATCTAATCCAACAAAAAGCAGCTTACACTGTAACAAATGCAGCTGAACTCACTCAAACACTAAAAGCATTATTGGAAGATGAGGAGTTAATAAAAAAAGCAGCCTTTCTGCTCAAGATTATGTACAGGAACAGAAAGGTGCTACAGAAACAATTCTAAATTATATTCAGGAAAAACGTCTTTTCACAAGCTGATAGAAGTATTGAACCACTTCTTTATCATCGTTCCAACCCAATTTGATCTTCAACTCACGGTTGATCCAGTATTCCGCTTCTGGTAAAATATTAAAGGCGTTGATCGTTTTTATACTACGCTCATAAAGGCCTTCATCACCACGGAATAGTTCATTGATAAAAAGAAACTTATCATTTACACCAATACCCTTCCTTAAATCTTTGATGGGTGTATCTTTTAATGCATTGGCTAAATCCGTTTTCTCCTGTTTTAGCTTGTCATTAAGAGATGCTTCTTTACCGCCAATAACCTCATGAACCTCGCGAGACGGTTGCTGCTGCTGCGAGAATGTAGGTATTTCATCCATTACATCAAATGGTAATAGGGTATGATATTGCGGCTGTTCTTGACGCTCCTCTTTTACTGGCTCATGTGGAACAAAATCAGGTTTCTTTAAGAAATAAGGCTCTTTAACGGATTCTGGCTGAACGTCTACAGCTTGCACTGGCTCTTCTTTTATGACGGAAACCGCTTCTGGTTCATCAAAAAAGCTAGGCTGACGGAACATGGGCTTTTCCTCTTTAGGCTCTACCACTGGTGCAACAGGCACAACTTTCACTGGCTGAATCACTTCTTCAGTTTGCAAAACCGCACTTTCTTTTTCAACAGTAACGTTGCGAGCCACTGTAGGCAAAACAACGGCAACCTTTTTACTAGTACCAATATAAGACTCCTGTTGCAGGCGTCGCAACTCCTCATGCAGTAATAGCACGGTTACCTGCAATTGTGCAGGGGTTTCATTGGCAGCTTTCTGTGTTAATAACTTCTCTATTAAGACGTGAACACGATCCATGGGATTATGGTACTTTTGACGGCTTTTAAAAATGGGATGATTGATAACGAATAACGAGCTGGCAAAAGTACAAACACTTTGTAAAATTTTTAAATTAACGCTAACTGCAAACGAATGTTTATTGAACCTCACATAAAAGGAGAATGCGGCGGATGGATAGAAGTCATTTGCGGCTCTATGTTTTCAGGCAAAACAGAAGAGTTGATACGTCGCCTAAAAAGAGCAAAGATTGCTAACCTAAAGGTTGAAATCTTCAAACCGGCTATTGATATACGGTATGATGAAGTAAAGATTGTTTCGCACGATGAAAATCAAATCCATTCTACCCCCATTGACAACTCTCAGAAGATCTTATTGTTAGCGCAAGATGTAGATGTAGTAGGAATTGATGAAGCCCAGTTCTTTGATGATCAACTCCCCTACGTTTGCGATGAATTAGCCTGTAGAGGGGTGCGTGTTATCGTCGCTGGATTAGACATGGACTATCTGGCCAAGCCATTTGGGCAAATGCCTGCCCTACTAGCTAAAGCTGATTATATTACAAAGCTGCACGCTATCTGTATGCGTTGTGGCAATATCGCTAATTATTCGTATCGCAAAATACCCAACGAAGACCGTATCATGCTGGGTGAAAAAGATGTTTACGAACCTCGCTGCCGCCGCTGCTACACCTTAGGTAGCGCTCTTGATTAATACAAACTAGCAATTAAAAAATTTATAAAGGCCTCTTCGGAGGCCTTTGTTACTGAATTAAGATCTTTCTTTACCCGTGACTGTTGCTTTGGTCGTCATCTTCATCTGTCCATCCATCTTCTGCTCATAAACAGCGGTCTCAACCAACCCGGTTTTAGCATTCACCTTCATTTTACCTATTTGTTCGCCCGTTAAATTAGCACCACTGGTAAACTTCATATCTGACTTTGCATCTAACATTACAAAATTCCCTTGAATTGATTTTACGGTATAAGTAGTGGTCATATCCATAGGCATCAAGCTGGTTCCAGACAGTTTCTTTTCCCAGCTATCTCCCACTTTCACAGGCTTATTGGGAAAAATATTGAAGGATTGACTAAACAACTCTTTGATATTTTCTTCATTGAATTGTTGTGTAAAAGCCTGACGAACCATAGGCTTCATTTCTTCCTTTACTTTAATACTACCAACCATAGCATCAGCTATCTGCTGAAGGCCCGACACCTCAGTTACCTTTCCTTCTTTATCTACTTTAATAAGGAAGCTTTTTCCTTTTAAAGCTCCAAACATCGCTGCCATCAATTGACTTGGATCAGAAATTTCGCCAGAAGCAACCGTATCTGGTGCATCTGAGTCGGCTTTAATGATCTTATCGGCCATAGCTATATTCATTGCAAAACGCTTATAGGTAGTTTTTAGCGTTTTTATATTTCCATCATCCTCAATAACCTCCATTACATAATCGCTCTTCATGTTAGTATTAACATTCTGCCCGGACATTTCCTGCTTCATATCAAAATCCATAACATAATCGTAAGCTTTCCCTTTTTGCAGGTTAAACTGAAAGTTAGCCGTAGCTGCATTCTTATTTTCAGAACAGCCACTCCATAAAATCAATAAAAAGAGCGAGGTCATTAAAAATACGGTCCGGGTTTGTTTCATACTTCTGATTTATGTTGTCAAAATAAAGATTTAGCACTTAGCAAAATACATTTGTGAGCTACCTTCGAAAAAAAATTTAGACTATCAATAAAATACTGACCCTTTTTAAAAAGGACTTATTACTGGAAGTTCGTCAACAGTACAGTTTCTATGGTATATTATTATATATAGGATCAACCATTTTTGTATTATTCCTGGCTATAGACGAACCAGAAAGCCGCGTTTGGAATGGCTTATTCTGGATCATACAGTTATTTATCTGTATAAATGCGGTTGCAAAAAGCTTTTTACAGGAAAGCCGGTCTCGCATGCTTTATTTTCAATCAATAGTAAGTCCGCAACATTTTGTATTAGCCAAACTATTGTTCAACTCTCTTTTGATGCTGATAATGAGCATCTTAAGTCTAGCTTTGTTTACCCTTTTCTTTTCCAATCCAGCCGAAAAAGTACTTCCCTTCATTGGACTGGTTTTTTTGGGCGGCTGGAGCCTCAGCCTAGTATTTAGCTTTTTAGCGGCCATAGCTGCCAAAGCTCAACAGAATGCAGCCATTATGGCTATTTTAGGCTTTCCCCTCATTATCCCTCAGTTGGTAATGTTGATGAAAATATCCGCATCAGCTTTTAGTACTACAGCCACGATCCCTACGACACCTGTATTGATGCTCATAGTAATGGATGTCTTGGTTATCCTTTTAGCCAACATTCTTTACCCTTTCTTGTGGAAAGACTAATTAATCAATAGTTAGGTGATTATTGTAACGTTTAAGAAGCCAACAAATGGCATTTAATCAAGAAAAGACATTCTTAAACATTAGCTAATTGGGATATTCCCGAATCAACTAATTACTTTCCCCTTATTTTTGCAACCGATAAAATAATGTAACCACCCGTTACACAATCCGATTATGAATAAATGGTGGTGGAAAATAGTCTGTATAGCATTGCTGGTATATACATTTACCGCAGGTTTAAATGTATTTAGCCTTTCCATTTTTGATGTCCCACGCATCCGCATTTTAAATGAGACCATTCGCAATTTATACTTCCACGTATGTATGTGGTTTAGTATGATGATCTTGTTTACCATTTCAGTAGTGCATGCCATAAAGTATTTACGCAACAATGACCTACGCTCTGATATCCTATCCCGGCAATATGCCGTTGTAGGTATTGTTTTCGGTCTTTTAGGTTATTTAACTGGGGCCATTTGGGCCTCTTATACCTGGGTAGATCCTAATAAAGCAGCTTATGAGTCATTTGGTGCTATCGCCCGTGAGCCCAAGCTTATTGGGGCCGGAATTGCACTGCTCATCTATTTTGCTTACTTGGTATTACGTGATTCCATTAGTGATATTGATAAAAAAGCAAGGATCAGTTCTGTTTACAACATCTTTGCCTTTGCCTTTTTATTTCCATCTATCTGGATCATCCCCCGCTTGCTGCCTAGTTTACATCCGGGAGGCCAAGGAAGCGAAGGAAATCCGGGTCTGAACTTTAGGGAATTAGCACCCAATATGCGTCTGGTGTTTTACCCGGCAATCCTTGGATGGACCTTATTAGGCGTATGGATCGCTACGCTAAAGGTGCGTTTACAATTGATTAAAGAAAAAACTCTATTGAATTCATGAAGCCAAAATTTCTGTTTTTAATCACCGGCCTGTTATTAAACTTATTGGCTTTTGCTCAAGATACTACCATAGACATGGCCGACACCATGCGAAAAGAGGGCAAAATTTATGTGGTTGTTGCTATAATCCTTACCATCTTTGCCGGAATTATTTTTTACCTAGTTCGCCTAGATCGAAAGATTACGAAACTAGAAAAGGAAGAAAAACATAATCATTTTAATAAATAAACGATCGCTTATGTCAGCAAATACAGACTATAGCTTCTTTCAAAGCGTGATCAAAAGCTTTGACAAGGCTGCTAAGTTTACAAAATGGGATCCAGGTGTTTTAGAACAAATCAAAGAATGTAACTCCGTTTACCAAATGAAGTTCCCTGTACGTATGGACGATGGCCGTATTGAGGTTATTGAAGCGTACCGCGTACAACACTCTCATCACAAAACACCTTGTAAAGGTGGTATTCGCTTTGCCGCTGAAGTAAACCAGGATGAAGTAATGGCACTGGCTGCATTAATGACCTATAAATGCGCTATTGTAAACGTTCCTTTTGGTGGCGGTAAAGGTGGTTTAAAAATTTCCCCAAAGAAATATTCTGTATACGAGTTAGAGAAAATCACACGTCGTTATACAGCTGAACTGGTTAAGAAAAACTTTATTGGACCTGGCACTGACGTTCCTGCTCCTGATTACGGAACAGGTGAGCGTGAAATGGCTTGGATCGTAGATACCTATCAAAGCTTACGCCCGGGAGAAATTGATGCTGCTGGTTGTGTTACCGGTAAGCCAGTAACTCAAGGTGGTGTACGTGGACGTAGAGAAGCAACTGGTCTTGGTATCTTCTACGGTATTCGTGAGGTATGTAGCATGCCAGATGTAATGGGCAAATTAGGCCTTACTACTGGTTTAGAAGGTAAGCGCATTATTGTGCAAGGTTTGGGTAACGTAGGTTATCACGCTGCTAAATTCTTCCAGAATGCTGGAGCTAAGATTGTTGCTCTTGCAGAATACGAAGGTGCAATCTACAACGATGATAAAGGTTTAGATGTAGATGCGGTATTCCAACACCGTAAAATGACAGGTTCTATCCTGAACTTTGATGGTGCTACCAACTTTGCTAAGAATACGGATGCTTTAGAGTACGATTGCGATATCCTTATCCCTGCTGCGTTAGAAAACGTTATCAATGGAGAAAACGCTCCACGCATTAAAGCTAAGGTTATTGGTGAAGGCGCTAACGGTCCTTTAACTCCGGAAGCTGATGAACACTTCATCACAAAAGGTACGCTGGTAGTTCCTGATATGTACCTGAATGCTGGTGGTGTAACTGTTTCTTACTTCGAATGGTTAAAGAACCTGAGCCACGTGCGCTATGGTCGTATGGAGAAACGCTTTACGGAGAACATGAACAACCATATCGTTGGTCAGATCGAAGAATTAACTGGCAAAAAAGTAATTGACAGAGAACGCGAGTTTATCATTCATGGACCTGATGAAGTGGATCTGGTATACAGCGGTCTGGAAGAAACCATGATCACTGCTACCCGCGAAATCATGGACGAGTGGAAACGCAACCCACAAATCCCTGATATGCGTACAGCTGCTTTTGTTGTTGCAATCAACAAAGTAGGTACTTCTTACGCTGAATTGGGTATTTTCCCATAATAGATATAACTCATATCTTATATACAAACGCCCTGTTTATTACAGGGCGTTTTTCTTTTGTAGCCAGATAAACGGCTTAAAAAATGATATTCCATGTTATATCTACGCTTTAGTCTAATCTTGATTTAAAACTGAAGGTAGTTTACTCAAGCATTTTCTAAAACATAACCAAAAAATGGAACATAACTTGGCCCTAGCTTGGGAATAGCTTTTCCTCTTAAGACCCACCTATTTGTCAACAAATAAGAAAATATAATTATTCATAGCCAATCTGACCGAGTACAGTGAGCATTTTACAACAAAGTGGTATTATACCAAATTAAACTATTCAGTACGCCTATTTGATGACTGAGGATGATTGACAGGGGACAGTAGCACCCTGTCAACTGCCCTATGTCAACTGCTATCTGTCAACTGCCAACTATCTACTAAATACGCCTTACTTTATTGGAAACGGTATTGGTCTCTCTTTTTTAATTAATACCACCCCATCTTTTTATATTTCTAGTAATTGGCAGCCTCATTTAGTCAAGCATGTGAAGGCAATTGATTTAACAGTGTCAAATTGCCGGCAGCGTTCGACCAACCTAACGTGTTAGTACCATTGGTGATAATAATATATAAAACAGGAACACTGATGTTATAGCGCAACGCCTGTTGTAAGACATCTTCAGATAGTGAAACATGTGGCGCTTTGCATTCCACCAAAAGCCACGGTTGATGGCTGGTGTTATATACCAGGATGTCAAACCGCTTTTTCATACCATTTAGTAACAATTCCTTTTCTACTGCTATGAGTGAAGCCGGATAGTTAACAACCGAAATCAGGTAATTGATAAAGTTCTGCCGTACCCACTCTTCTTCGGTTAAGAGCAGCCATTGTTTCCTTATCAAACAAAATATATAACTCCTATCACCCTCTTTTTTTAAGTTAAATTGAGGCTCAGGAAACTGTACGGGTATCATGCTTCAAACCTAATGATTATTTTTGTAGATCGTTTCACACGATTGCTAATACATCGCAAGCGTACACTTACCACTTCAGGCATAGATTTTAAAGGCTTGTGCTCGTTAGTATACCTCACATCAAAATCATCGACAAATGAAAACAAAAGAAGACATCGTAAAAAACTGGCTACCCCGCTACACCGGAAAGGCATTGGAAGATTTTGGTAAATACATTCTTCTAACCAATTTTAGTAATTATGTGCGTTTATTCTCAGAGTGGACAGGTGCAACGATTACAGGTATTGACAAACCCATGCAGTGTGCAACTGCCAACGGAATTACCATCATTAACTTTGGTATGGGCTCGCCTACTGCAGCAACCATAATGGATTTACTAACGGCTATTGAACCGGAAGCTGTACTATTTTTAGGAAAATGTGGAGGCCTAAAAAAACGTAATAAGCTAGGCGACTTAATTCTTCCCATTGCAGCCATCAGAGGTGAGGGTACCTCCAATGACTACTTCCCTGCTGAAGTTCCAGCGCTACCAGCATTCGCCTTACAAAAAGC
Organism: Flavisolibacter tropicus; assembly: GCF_001644645.1. Classification (NCBI taxonomy): domain Bacteria; kingdom Pseudomonadati; phylum Bacteroidota; class Chitinophagia; order Chitinophagales; family Chitinophagaceae; genus Flavisolibacter; species Flavisolibacter tropicus. Next base: position 1,650,982 of record NZ_CP011390.1, read on the forward strand.
AATTTCCACTACGATCCGCGATTATGAAGTAGACTATTGGACGGGTACAGTATACACCACTAACAGACGGGTTTGGGAACACGATGAGGAATTTAAAGAGTACCTGCAAAATATACGTGCTTATGCCATTGACATGGAAACAGCTACTATATTCTCGGTTGGCTTCTATAATAAAATTCCTACAGGTGCGTTATTGTTAGTGAGCGACTCCCCCATGACACCTGAAGGTGTAAAAACCGAGGAAAGTGATAAAAAAGTAACCGAAACGTTTGTAGAACGCCATTTAAAAATTGGAATTGATTCGTTGAAACAATTGATTAATGGAGGTCTAACCGTTAGGCATTTGCGTTTTTAATTTTATGTCATTTATGAAAAAACTATTTACACCACTGGTTATTCTTGCCGCTTTTATTCTTAGTTCGGCTACCTGCCATAAAAAAACTACTGACACCTGCTTTAAAGGCCGACTAGAAATTAAAGGGCTGTGCATGAATTATGTGATCAAAGTAATTGAGGGAAAAAATCCTGCATTAGAAGTTGAAAAGAGTTGGAAAGACGATGCTTCTGGCAAGACGTATGAGAATGTATTTGCGTTAGCTAGTAAGTGTAATTTTCCAGACCTTAAAGAAGGTGAAGAGTTCTATTTCACATTGACTGGCACTGATGTTCAAAACTGCGCAGTTTGCCAAGCCTTTCGGCCTGTGCCTACTGCAAAGAATGCGATAAAGGTTATTACTGAACCTTGCCGCAAGTAGTTAATAATTTTAGTGTTTAAAAAACAAATAAGCAGTATTTTAATTTTCCATTATATGCAACGTCTGTTTTGTGGCCACTGTCAAGGCCATTAAACAGACATTATGAAAAAAAGACTTTTAGCATTTATTCTTGTTAGTACTTTATTTACTATTCTTACTGCCTGCAACAAAAACAATACTAATGGCATCAATGCTCCCGCAAACTGCTTTAAAGGCCGCGTAGAAATAATAGGGCTCTGTAAAAACATTACTATTAAATTGCTAGAAGGGAACATGTCTTCAGACTTATTGAATTCATCCTGGGTCAATCCTTCTACTGGGCTAATCCATCAAAATGTGTTTCGCTTAGATAATATATGCTCTTTCCCCGCTACACTAAAAGAAGGGGACGAATTTTATTTCCAAATAAAAAATTCTGATACAGAAAGTTGCGCCAATTGTAAAGCTTTATATCCTACTCCACCCAAAGGAGCTTCTATTCAAGTACTTTCAGGTCCTTGCCGTGCAAACAACATTAATTAAATTGTAAATTGTGGCGCATGCAGCCACTGTTACAAATAATAGATCTGTCCATTGACTTTTTTTCTGAGAGCGGAACAACTCACGCTGTTAAGAACCTTTCGCTTTCTGTTAATCGCGGTGAAATTGTAGCCCTGGTAGGCGAATCAGGCTCTGGCAAATCTGTTACCTCTTTATCCATTTTACAATTAATACCTGCACCACCGGTACGATATACAAGTGGCACTATTTTATTTACAGAAAAGGAGAATAGCATTGACATTTTAAAGCTGCAGCAAAAAGAATTACAGGCCTTGAGAGGACACAAAATTGCCATGATCTTCCAAGAGCCCATGACTTCGCTAAACCCTGTGATGACATGTGGCAAGCAAGTGGCAGAAGCGCTCCTGCAACACAAGCAACTTACAAAAGAAGCAGCCAAGCAAAAGGTAATTGAGTGGTTTGCTAAAGTTAAATTGCCCAACCCTGAGGCCATGTATCACCGCTATCCACACCAGCTTAGTGGAGGCCAAAAACAGCGGGTAATGATTGCTATGGCCATGTGCTGTGAGCCTTCATTATTGATTTGTGATGAACCTACTACTGCACTGGATGTAACAGTACAAAAGACGATCCTGGAATTGATCAAAGAGTTACAGCAGGAACAAAACATGGGAGTAATTTTCATCACCCATGATTTAGGTGTAGTGGCAGAAATTGCCGACCGCGTAGCTATTCTTTACAAAGGCGACCTGGTAGAACAAGGAAAGACAAAAGACATTTTCACCTCGGCAAAACACCCATATACCAAAGCATTGATCGCCTGCCGGCCTGCTTTACATCCAAAAGGTGAGCGACTACCTATCGTAAGCGACTTTTTAGAAAATAAGATCGTATCAGAAAATAAACAAGAGAAAGAAGCTAAAAAACAAGCTGATGAAGTATTAGTATCGGTTAAAAACCTATTAGTACAGTTTCCCACACACACCAACCTGTTTGGCAAGGTAACCCGTTATTATACGGCTGTAGATCATGTAAGCTTAGATATTAAGAAAGGAGAAACAGTAGGATTGGTAGGCGAAAGCGGCTGTGGCAAAACGACACTAGGCCGTACACTATTACGTTTAATAGATCCAACTTCTGGCCAAATTACTTACGATGGCACAGACATCACCAAGCTGACCAAACAACAATTAAAAGACCTCCGTCAGCAGGTACAACTAGTATTCCAAGACCCCTATTCTTCTCTGAACCCGCGCCTAACGATTGGTGCTGCGCTGGCAGAACCCATGGCAGTTACCGGCTTAGAACCCAATAAAAAGGAACAACAGAAACGTGTAGCCGAATTGCTGGATCGGGTAAACCTACCATCAGCGGTAGCACGCCGCTATCCACATGAGTTTTCGGGTGGCCAACGGCAACGTATAGTAATAGCACGCGCATTAGCATTAAACCCTACTTTTCTGGTTTGTGATGAATCTGTTTCGGCACTTGATGTAAGTGTACAGGCGCAAGTACTCAATCTGCTAAACGATTTGAAAAAAGACCTGGGACTTACCATGCTATTTATATCTCACGATCTTTCTGTAGTTCGCTATATGAGTGATAGAATAATGGTAATGAACAAAGGCCAGATCATTGAAACAGGAAATGCTGAAGATGTTTACCATCATCCACAATCGGAGTATACGCAGCGCCTTTTAGCAGCCATTCCTAAAGTAAAGGCCTATTAGTGACGCCTAAATAAGCTTTGCATATAGTCGGTGTCTGTTTCATAAAATTCCGCTGCACTTTTCCGTTTAGCATTGAGCATTTGCTGCACCAGTTTTTGTAATTGAGAGACTAATGGCTTATCATCATCAATTTTGATAGCAGAGTATCCAGTAAAATCAAAATCTTCATCCGTATACTTTGAACCAATTACAGGTACTATTTCAACATAATTGCCTGCGGCAGGAACTAAACCTACGGTTGCTATCTTCCAATTAGCATCGTCCTTCTGATTTTTATACTCGTACATGTAGATATAACCCTTTTCTCCAAAATGCTCAACATAAATTTTATCTAGAAGTTGCAAGGTATCTACCCTTTGATATTTATTAGAAGCCATCAACTTCGCCTTTGCTAACTGCTCAACACTTTCAAATGTTTTAGGGAATAACGAATACATATCTACTTTATGGAGGTCATTATACAGTTCATACCGGTAATCATCGCGAGATGCAAAGTAGTGAACCAATGTATCCGGCACTTGTCTATGATGCCGCAACAGCAGCAACATTGTATTGTATTTTAATTGAAGATCATTACTGGAAAGTAGTTGCTGCATAAAAGCAGGAACAGAAGCATATTTATCCCAAAAAGGAATTAACAGCGTGGCATATAAATTAAGTTGGTCGTTTCCTTTATTGTTAAAATCAGCGGCCTTATCTCCATTATCACCATCTTCCTGTAATTGCGCCGCCTCTATCGATTTGCTTTTCTCACCTATACTTTGTTTTTTCCAAACCTGTTTAGCCTCCATCATAAACTTTACAAAATAGATGTCGTATTCCTCAGCCTTTAAATAATTACTGTCAATCAATAGTTGCATCAACTGCGTCATTGGCTTTTCATAATCATTTATATTGATTAATGGCAACAGGTCTTTAAATATCCCGGCCGTCAGCTGTAAAGAGTCGGAAAGATTTTTCAAGAAAGCCCCGTCAACTTTATCTGGATAGCCAGAGACCGTAATTTTATTTCTACGAGTGTTTTTAATGTAATAACTAGGATTATAATCATCATAATCCGAAGTCTCTATTTTTAACACCGGTGGTTCATTGAGAATAATATTTGTGAATGTAGAATAAGAGTAAACAGTTTGTTGAGTAAGCAAGCTCTCTAGAATTGCATGTTGTAATTCCAGAGTGTCACCTGCAGCCATATAAAGTTGTTTCAAGTAGTCACTTACCGCTTTGCCTGTGAGCAATCCTAGTTGTCCAATAAACTCTTTTTTGGTATTTAGATAATTCTTCTCTTTCCAGCCTAACATCCCCATTGCCTTTTTCAATTGATCCAGATCGTTAGCATCAAATGTCATAGCGCTAACATTCATTAATGCCTTTTTGTGGCGAATGCTATCTGCACTGAAATAGTCATCAAAAAACTGCGATGATTTCTTTACAAATGGATCAATTGTCTGTATGGTGTCGGACGGACGAAAAGTTTGGAAGAATTGTGTTAGAAACAAACTTTGCTGGGCAGCTGTATCTGTTTCTGCAGCGACCATATACCATAGCCCCTGCTTTAAAAATTGCTTGCACCAAAGTGCTCTGCTGCTATTGGTATCAGTAAATACATACTCCCGCACCTTCATAGCATTCGGAAGTTCATATTTCTTTTCGCTACGCACTATCCAGCCTTCTTGCATGGCTGTTAAATCTGCCGACTTTAATTTTACGCTGTCAGCCTCATAATAGTAAAAAGGGGCATTATAAAAAGCCACATAGACACGTTCGCCTGTGGAGTCATTCTGTATTACCTTTTCTTTAAACTGCCCATTGTCTACCAAGGCTTCGTCTGCACTCCTATAAGCCGTTCTGTACAATTGTCTTACATCAAAAGAAGGAGTTGGCGTTTTCTCTTCTGCTATTGAAAATGGAACTGATACTTTGAAATGCAAACTTGTATCCGTTTGTACTTTACATTCCTTATAAAGGAATGGTTTGATAGAAAATGAAGACAGAAATTGCTTCATTTGTTCATCGATTTTTTTACCATGGGCTATTATCGTATAGTAATGGGGGCCTTTAATTAAATATTTCACCAGCGATACGCTCCCATCTTTATGCCTGTATTGTACATCCAAAGCTGGATAGCCATATTGCGTTGAAAACTTGCGACTAACAGTTTCATCTATAAATTCAGAAGAAGAAAAGCTTTCCTCCATTAAGTTTAGATCAAAGCCATCCTCTTCGGCAAAATCATAATTATGTATATCTGTACGCTGAATTTGAAAACTATTACCGCTCTTCTTATCAGCAGCCGAAAAATACCAGGAATCATTGATATTGTCGATATAAGGATCATGAGGCATAGTAGCTTCAAAACCACCATAAGCTGGCATAAATGGCCTCCAGCTAGTAGAATAGTCTTTTAACTCGATGCTATTAAAAAAGCGATTCACTTCCAATGCCGATTTTACATACTCGCCTGTTCCACTTACTTTAAATATCAATACTTCAAAAGGCGTTATAAATATTGCATTCCGTTGTAAATCACCCCTTCTGGTTTTATTCACTATATCAAACCCTGGATAACCATTGCGCACAATATCTTTCTTTGTTAGTATTTTCCCAGGAATATTTTCATATAACAAACTATCAACTTGTCTAGTTACATCAGCAATTGACGCACTCCATAAAAAAGCATTAGTTGGAATACGGCTTATCATATAATAACTTCCATTTGCCATATCGGCATATTGAAATTGTCTGATAGCTAGTTGAGAGTTATTGGCAAACAGTTCACCAGGCATGTCTACTTGAAAGAAGCCATCATCAGCCACCTGTTTCTTTACCTGCACAGCCACTTTCACCTTATCCACTTCTTCCTTAAAATGGCTATTCCTTTCACCCATTTTCACTGGCCTCAATTGATAACCCATATTTCGAAGCAACTCTATTACGCCGCGTTGTCCAGGCAAATGGGCTGCGCCAACGCCAACAAATAAGGTGGCTTTTGTTTTTAAAATGGAATCAATAGATGCTGCTTGTATCTCATTCCGCTTGTACAAAAACTTTTCAGTAAAAGCGGCCGACTGTTGATTGATTTGGTTTATAGTGTCTAATAGATCCAAATTGCCTGTACGATAGGCGGTTTCAAGCTTATCATAGGAATAATCTGGATTGTATTCATACTGTGTTTTTCTTTTATCATCCTTCATACCATCAACATACGCCTCTGTAGTTAATCGCATGCTTTCATCAAAATTCTCAACACTACATACCCTTTTGCCCCATCTTTTTCCTGTTTGAAAAATATGCAGGTCTAAATAAGTGTCTTCTTCAAAATCACTAGCCTCATCGGAATGACTACGGTATAAAAGATTATTAATGATAACAGGGCGGCTGGATAGTGCTCGTTCAATTAGACTTTCATATCTATTAACCTGCAACGTCCGCATATGCAAATAGTCTTGAGGAAGCAACTCGTAGCGGCCGTCTGAGTACATGTCCCTATAAGCATCCTCTAAATGATCATATTTCCGCAATTCCTTTTGCCAGGTTTCAGGATTTGTTTCCAATGCTACAACATCTGCTTTACGAATGCCTAAGTAAAAAGAATCCGACAGGTGAAAGGCCAATTTGCTACTAACATGCATCGTTCCAAAGAGGTAGGAAGGTTTAGTAAGCCCTTTGCCTGTTATTTCCCATAATAAACTAGGGTATTTTCTGGGCTTGCTTTGAGTATTTTGCCCGTAAACAAAAACACACGCTAGCAGGAATCCTAATAGTAAATATTTTTTCATACTGAGAAGGGCTGTATTTAGGGGTGGATTACCTCTACATTTCCAAGGAGTGGATTTGTATCTAAATGTAATACAAAGGGATGCAATTTCATCCTAATGGTTACGAATGGTTAAAATGCTTGATTAATGCGGGCAAATGCTTAAACAAAACACGTATTTCACATCTTATCCAGCCTTAACATTTCTAGTATTTAACCGGTTTTAAACGTGTAATAAAAGGCCGTACCTTTGCGGCTTCTAAATCAATCCCATGAGCCTTTTTGAAGCACAATCAACTGAGTTTCAACCTCGTCACATCGGCCCCAACGAAAACGAAACAGCCCAGATGCTTAAAGCTGTTGGCGTTAGCGATTTGGATGAGCTGATGGAAAAAACTGTGCCTGCCGGTATTCGCATGCAAGAAGACTTAAACTTGCCTTCCCCGATGAGCGAGTTTGAGTACTTACAACACATTAAAGAAGTCTCTTTAAAGAACAAGGTATTCAAGACTTACATTGGTCAAGGTTATTACGATACGATAACACCTTCTGTTATCTTACGTAACATTTTTGAAAACCCAGCCTGGTATACACAGTATACGCCGTATCAGGCAGAGATCTCTCAAGGCCGTTTGGAAAGTTTGCTTAACTACCAAACTATGGTTAGTGATCTGACAGGCTTACCAATTGCCAATGCCTCTTTATTGGATGAAGGAACAGCAGCGGCAGAGGCCATGACTATGTTCTTTAATACCCTGAATAAAGACATTAATCATATTGGTCGCCCCAAATTCTTTGTTGACGAGGATACCTTCCCTCAAACAAAAGATGTTGTGATCACCCGTGCTCAGCCTGTAGGTATTGAGGTAGTGTTTGGTGACTATAAAAAGGCCACCCTGGATAACACCTACTTTGGGGCATTGGTGCAATATCCGAACGATAAGGGCTCAATTGAAGATTATCGCGATTTCATCAATAAAGTTCATGGCATTGGCGGTTTTGTAGCAATGGCGACTGATTTGTTGGCACTTACGCTTTTAACCCCTCCTGGCGAGTTAGGTGCTGATGTTGCATTAGGTTCAGCTCAGCGCTTTGGTGTACCATTAGGTTATGGTGGTCCACACGCTGCTTTTTTTGCTGCTAAAGATGATTTTAAACGCAGTATCCCAGGCCGTATTATTGGTGTTAGTGTAGACTCTCAAGGAAACCGTGCTTTACGTATGGCTTTACAAACACGTGAACAACACATCAAGCGTGAAAAAGCTACATCAAACATCTGTACTGCACAAGCCTTATTGGCCAATATGGCGGCTATGTATGCAGTGTTTCATGGCTCTAACGGTTTACGCAACATTGCTAAACGTATAGCACTGTTAACCCAGACTTTAGCTAATGCACTGGAAGAGCGTGGCTACACTATTACAAAAGAATTCTTCTTCGATACAATCGTCGTAAAGGTTGACGATGTAACGACTTACCGTCAAAAAGCAGAGCGTCAGCAATTGAACTTCCGCTACTTTGACAACCAACACATCGGTATTTCTTTAGACGAGACAACAACACCTTCTGACCTGTTTGATGTCATTAACTCTTTTGTAAATGATGTTGATCCGGTTGCTTACCAAATTGAGCATGAAGGTGGTTTAGATATCATCCCATCTGCATTAACAAGAACATCAGATTTCTTAACGCATCCTGTATTCAACACGCACCATAGCGAAACACAGATGATGCGCTATATCCGCTTCCTGGAAAGCAAAGATTACTCTCTTGTACATGGTATGATTCCTTTGGGAAGCTGTACCATGAAACTGAATGCTGCCAGCGAAATGATGCCATTAAGCTGGTCACATTGGAGCAAGATCCATCCTTTTGCCCCTGTTGCTCAGACAGAAGGGTATACATATGTAGTAAATGAACTTAGCAAATACCTGTGCGAGATCACACAGTTTGATGCCTGTAGTTTGCAACCAAACAGTGGTGCACAGGGTGAATATGCTGGTTTGCTAGCTATTAAAGGTTTCCATGAAGCTAATGGTGAAGCGCATCGTAATGTAATGCTGATCCCTATTTCTGCACATGGTACCAACCCAGCCTCTGCAGTAATGGTTGGAATGAAAGTAGTGGTAGTAAAAGCGCTGGAGAATGGCTACATCGATGTAGAGGATCTAAAGGCTAAAGCACAGGAACATTCAGCCAATTTAGCCGGTATCATGATCACCTACCCATCTACTTACGGTGTGTATGAAGAATCAGTAACTGAGATTACAGAGATCGTTCATAGCCACGGTGGACAGGTTTATATGGATGGTGCCAATATGAATGCCCAGGTAGGCTTAACTGCTCCTGGTTTGATTGGTGCTGATGTATGCCACTTGAATCTTCATAAGACATTTGCTATTCCTCACGGTGGTGGCGGTCCTGGCATGGGTCCAATTTGCGTAAAAGAGCACTTGGCTAAACACTTACCCGGACACGTAGTATTTAATAATGGGCAGTCTAGCAATTTTAAAGCACATGGTGCTGTAAGTGCTGCACAATATGGATCAGCCTCTATCCTACTGATCTCTTATGCTTACATCCGTATGTTGGGAGCACAAGGTGTTCGTAAGGCTACCGAATATGCTATTTTAAACGCCAACTACATGTTAGCGCGCTTAAAGGACCAGTATGAGATTCTGTACACAAACCATCACCATGCTTGTGCACACGAGTTTATCATTGACCTGCGTCCATTAAAAAAGACAGCAGAAATTGAAGCAGAAGATGTTGCTAAGCGTTTGATGGATTATGGCTTCCATGCTCCTACTTTATCATTCCCTGTACCAGGAACAATCATGGTAGAGCCTACCGAAAGTGAGGACAAAGCTGAATTGGATCGTTTCTGTGAAGCCATGTTAAGTATCCGTCGCGAGATTGACATGATAGAAAATGGAGGACTGGATAAAAAAGATAATCCTTTAAAGAATGCGCCTCACACTATGGCTCAAATCTGCAACGATGAGTGGACAAAGCCATATACTCGTACAATGGCAGCCTTCCCATTGGATTCTATTAAAGCCAATAAATTCTGGCCTACAGTTACCCGTGTCAATAACACAGTAGGTGACCGTAACCTGATATGTGTTTGCTTGCCTACAGAAATGTATGCAGAACAAGCATAACCGTCTAAGTATATTAAAACAAAATGGCCCTGCTCAATGCAGGGCCATTTTGTTTTAATTAAAATTTCGCAGCGTCATAGCAAGATTGGCAAAGTTTGATTAATCTTAATACTGGAATTTCGTATACGAAAGTTAAACGAATGGAAACCGCTATTGCGCCTACAGTAATTAATGAAGTCTTGCAGTATATTCAACAACACCTTGCCGGCAACCTGTCTTTAGACCGGCTGGCGAAGTATGCCGGTTATTCCAGTTTTCACTTGCATCGCCTGATCAAAGAAAGAACCGGTGATTCTGTAGGTAACTATATTAAAACAAAACGAATCGAGACAGCAGCCTTCTTACTTAGTTTAACCGACCAACCTATATCACAAGTTAAAGAGTTAGTAGGCTACTCGAATGATGCAGCCTTCTCTAAAGCATTCCATCAATTAATGGGATGCTCGCCTAGAGAGTTTCGAAAACAAAAGATGTTTAATCGAGATCTCAGTGCCTTACCCCAGGAATACATCTCACTTGAGTATCACATTGAAAGAAAATCCGATTGGCAAGCGCTCTCCTTCCCAAGTATCTGCAACTATTTTGACAATACATTTTTTGATTGTTGGAAACCGGCAAAAGAGTTTCTAACACAATCTACAATTCAATATAAAGACATTGAGTTTTGGGGAACAATCCACGAATGCCCCAATGTTACCGGCAAAGAGAAATGCAGGTTTGATGCTACTATTCAGCCAGCTTCATTTACTGTACCTGCAGACATTTTCAATACTAAATACAAGGGGGGAAAGTTCGCTGTATTTCAGTTTTGCGCCCCATATGCCTATTTCAAAGACATCACTATACGCATTAGCCAATACATACTTGAAGATACTTCACTTGAATTCAGAGAAGGCTATTCTTTTCTGAGATACCATCAGGATCCAATAACAAACGGACCAGACTATATAATGACAAAGTGGTACCTACCTGTTAAGTAATACACAAGCTTCAAATCTTTACTTGCTGCAGCTTTAACTGCATAAACTAGACATGGCATAATGCATAAAATAGAGAACCAAAACTTTAATATATATGTCACAACAAACACCAAATGCAAAGCTTTGGCAACTGGCTCTTGGATTTGCAAACACAAATATCTTATATACACTCATTAAATCAGGTGTGATTGAGCAATTACGAAATAACGCTAGAACATTAAGCGAAATAGCAACAGCTTGTCATCTCAATGCAGATGTCTTATTTAGAACATTACGCTTTGCAAAAGCTATAGATATTGTTACAATTGAAGAAGACAACTATAGCCTAACAGATGTTGGTAGATTGCTTTTAAAAGATGTATCTGGTAGCCTATATGGTGGCTTGCTGATGATAGGATCCGAACCTTGGCAAAAGAGCTGGAACCTGTTGTCTTATTCATTAGAAACAGGGAAAGATGCCTTTACTGAGGCAATGGGTAGTCCTATTTTTGACTATTTAGATAAACACCCTAAGTATGGAGAACCTTATAATCAGTGGATGACAACAGCGACTTCTATGTCAGCCAAGGCAATTACCGCTTCTTACGACTTCTCTCCTTTTAAAACCATCTGTGATATTGGCGGAGGTCAAGGCATCCTTTTAAAAAATATTCTGTTAGCTAACCCAAACCTGAAGGGCATCTTATATGATCAGGAAAGTGTAGTAGCTAATCATGTATTGAATGAAGTGATAGAAAGAGTCACCATTCAAACAGGAAACTTCTTTGAAGAGGTACCAACAGCAGATGTTTTGATAATGAAAAGTGTACTACATGATTGGGACGATGAAAAATCACTGAGTATCCTAAGTAATTGCAAGAAGGTTATGACACTCGAATCCCGCTTATTGATTGTAGATATGGTTTTAAATAATGAACCCGATCCTTTCGGCTCTTTCTATGACTTACATATGCAGGTATTGTTAGCTGGCAGAGAAAGAACAGAACAGGAGTTTCAAACACTCTTAAACAAAGCCGAACTCCAATTAAAACAAATTATTCCAACTCAATCACCACTAAAAATTATAGAAGTTTCTTTATAGGTAGCCTTTGATGTAGATCCAATATCCTAACAAATGGCAATCAAAACTTTGAACGTTTTAAAACAGCTTAAAGCGTTCAAAGCATGCCTTTTCCAATTGTTCTCGATCTTCTGGGTGAGCTATGCTGATCAAAGCCTTAGCACGCTGACGTAGGTTTTTTCCAAATAAATAAGCAATACCATATTCTGTAACCACATAGTGTACATGTGCACGGGTGGTTACTACACCAGCACCAGGCTTTAACATAGCTACAATTCTTGATACGCCTTTAGCTGTACGGGATGGCAAGGCTATTATAGGCTTACCACCTTTACTTAGAGCAGCACCTCGCATAAAATCCATTTGACCACCCACACCAGAAAACTGATAGGTTCCAATAGAGTCAGAACATACCTGTCCAGTAATATCAATTTCAACGGCACTGTTTATGGCTACCATCTTATTGTTGCGGCGTATCACATGCGGATCATTCACATAATCAATATCCAAAAATTGAAATGCAGGATTATCATCCACATAATCATATAAGCGACGGGTACCTAATGCAAACCCAATCACCGCTTTATTAGGATGAATATTTTTGTGTTTGTTGTTGATGATATCTTTTTCAAAAAGATCTACAATACCATCTGAACACATCTCCGTATGAACACCCAAATCTTTATGGTTAGTGAGTGATTTCAATACAGCATCTGGTATAGAACCGATTCCCATTTGTAAGGTGCATCGATCATCAATTAATGAGGCTACATACTCGCCTATTCTTAGCTCATCCGCTCCTACCTTTTCACCAAAATGTGCTTCGTATAATGGATCCTCACAATACACCATGCTATGAAAACGATTAATATGAATTAATCCATCGCCGTGTGTACGTGGAACATTGGGATTAACCTGTGCAATAACATATTTAGCTGTATTTACCGCAGAGCGAGCTATATCTACAGACACTCCCAATGAGCAATACCCATGAACGTCAGGAGGAGAAACCTGAACAATAGCCACGTCTATCGGTAATATATTTTGATAGAAAAGGTTGGGTATATCACTTAAAAAGACAGGAACATAATCAGCTCTACCTTCATTTACGTCTGCACGGATGGATGCAGATACAAATAAAGAATTCATATGAAAGCTTTCTAGAAGCGATGGCTTATTTACATGTATATCGCCATATACACTTATAGATACTAACTCTACATCTTTAAAGCGATCTGCCATTTTTGCCAGTTCGCTTAGCAGGAAAGTAGGTGTTTGAGCACTACCTTGTACAAAAACCCTATTCCCAGATTGAATAATACTTAATGCTTCTGGAGCAGTCTTATATTGGATAGCAACTTTCATAAACAATTAAAGATTTGTAAAGTTATTGCTAAGTCTTTAAGAAGGAAATGAGCAGTATTATTTTTACATCTGACTATGCTCATCCATAAAGACTATTAATAGGTAAAAAGGGAGGCATAGTTTTAGTCAAAGCAGTATATTCAATAGAGCAAGGACTTAATCATTAAGAAGATCTACAGATGAGAAATCAGCTTAGGGAGTTTAGATATTTTTTCTTTACGCAAGAGTTTGCAGATGGTTTACGAACCACTATTGCCATTCTCTTGCCTTCCTTAATACTTTACTTTTTTGGGCAGTTACATATAGGTACCACTATTTCATTAGGTGCACTTTGCGTAAACTTTGCTGACGCCCCAGGTCCTGTCATTCACAAGCGCAATGGCATGTTTTTTAGCATTCTGTTCATGTTCATTTCAGCCCTACTTACAGGTTTCGTTCATACAAATGTGTATGCCTTAGGGCTAGAGATTTTGCTGTGCAGCTTTCTTTTTTCCATGTTTACCGTTTATGGTGCACGGGCTACGGCTGTGGGCAGCGGCGCTTTATTGGTATTGATATTAACAATGGACCAGCCCAACCATGGCTATGGAATTCTATGGCAAGCATTATTTATTGTAGCCGGAGGATTATGGTATGCTGGAATAAGTTTACTCTTTTACAATATTAGCCCTTATCGCCCAGCGCAAAGAGCATTAGGGAAATGCATTAGAGAACTGGCAAAATATTTAAGAATCAAGGCAAAGTTTTATAATACAAATGCAGATTTAGAAAAAGCGTATCAGGAGTTATTCTCGCAACAAGTAGTCGTTAGTGAGAAGCAAGAAAGTGTTAGAGAACTTTTCTTTAAAAGCCGCCAAATTGTAGGGGAGCCGTCATTTACAGGGCATACCTTGATTCTCACATTTGTAGATGTAATGGATATGTTTGAAGAAGTAACCGCCACCTATTACGATTACCCTTCGTTACATCAGCGCTTTCAGAAATACCACATATTATCTGATATAAACAAATTTATTCATTCCATTGCCAATGAGTTAGATGCAATTGGACTGGCTATTTTAGCTAATCACCCTTATAGGAAGGGAGTCAATTTTGAACAAGAGTTTGATGCTTTAAAAGTACAAATTGACAAGATCAGCGAAGAGGAAAAGGGTATCAGTAATATCGTACTTAAGAAGATCCTGGTAAATATCCGTAGATTAGTTCTGCGCATCAACGATATCTCCAATTACTTTGAACCAGCTACCCATAAATCAGAGCGCGTTAAAAACATAGATTTTCAACGGTTTGTTTCCCATCAGAGTTTTGACGCCAAGCTGTTTTGGGATAATATGAACCTGAACTCCTCAATATTCAGGCACTCCATACGCGTAGCCATTGCATGCTTAATAGGCTTTACTATTAGTAAGGTGTTTCACTATGGGCAACATAGTTATTGGATCGTATTAACGATAGCCTTCATTTTAAAGCCAGCCTACAGCCTTACCAAACAACGAAATATTGAACGCATAATAGGTACTGTCATAGGTGGTATGATTGCCATTTTAATACTGGCCTTTATTCCTAATACTAACATATTGTTTGCGCTAATGGTAGTATTTATGTTAGGAACATATAGCACACAGCGAACGAATTATATAGCCATGGTTCTCTTTGTAACACCATTTGTACTGATCTTGTTTAAGCTAATGGGGTTACGATTTATTGCAGTAGCCAGAGAGCGTATTTTAGATACAGTTATCGGTTGTGCTATTGCCTTCCCAATTAGTTACCTCTTATTTCCCAAATGGGAGGCTGAAGATTTTAAAGACCATATCCGTAAAATGCTTCAGGCCAATATTGATTATCTACTTACTGTTGCCAAAAAATTTTCAGGAGAGGTAATGAAAACAACCGACTTTAAACTGGCTCGCAAAGAAGTATACATTCAATCAGCCAACTTATCAGCAGCTTTTCAACGCATGCTTTCTGAGCCTAAGGGGAAACAGAAAAATAAAAAGATATCCACCAGTTTGTAGTACTAAACCACATACTTTTTTCAAATATTGCTTCACTTACTACAACTAGTACAAAAACAATTGGCCAGCAATATGCATTGCGACTTACCAAACAATCGCTGTCAGCACTTTGCAATGCTATTAAAAGAATAGACACCACTTGTTCTGTGCCCGATCTGGAAAAACTACCGGAAGTCCCTCAACAGCTTTTGGATCAATCTGCTGAAGAAATATTACAGAAAGAACAGTTGGAGTTCATTCATAAGGTAACTGTAGATATCGACAAGGTGACCAAAAGAATTGTTACTACCTGATAAACCATTCAACAGCTAGTTCATAACCTTTTAATCCAAGGCCAAAAATACTGCCCACTGACTTGCCAGACACGTGAGACAACTTACGAAATTCCTCACGGGCATGCACATTAGAAATATGGACTTCAATAACAGGCGTTTTAATAGCAGCAATGGCATCACCGATAGCTACTGAAGTATGCGTATAACCGCCAGGATTAATGATAATACCATTGTAATCAAAGCCCACCCGTTGAATTTCGTTAATGATTTCACCTTCAATATTGCTTTGGAAATAATGAATATGCACGTGCGGATACTTGGTCTTTAATGACACCAGAAAGGATTCAAATGGCTGACTTCCATAAATATCAGTTTCGCGTTTACCTAACAAGTTCAAATTTGGACCATTAATGATAGCAATGTTCATGTGCAATATTTAAGGTGTCTGTTGAAAGTAGACTATAAATTGATAAGCTAATGTAGTTCTCGTTTTTGATTTCACAATCACGCATGCATCCCTCGTAGGTAAAACCCAGTCGTTTCAATACATTTTCACTGGCCGTATTACCTGTTTCTACTAGCGCTTCTATGCGATGGATTTTCTTTTTATGAAGAATGAAATCAATCATTACAGGTAGCACTTCTTGTATGATACCATTCTTCCAATATTGAGGCAGTAACCAATACCCTATTTCAGTCCGACTATGTTGCTTATTATAATTGTTAAAGCCTATAGCCCCTACTCTTTCGCCTGTTTCCCTCTTTACGATCTTCCACCAGGTACCCGTTTCATTTACCTGCATATCCCTATAAAAATCCATTTGCGTTTCTACTGCTTCAAGTGTTTGATAGGATACACCATAAAAAGGTATCACCTGCGGATGACTAAGTCCTTCAAATATAAAAGCTTGGTCATCTGCTATGATTTCATGCAGCAAAAAACGATCAGTAGTTAGTACTGGAAACATAAAAAAAGTCACGCGGAGCGTGACTGTAAATTTATGCTTTTGAATGCTTTTTGATCAAATCGATGAATTCATCAAAAAGGTAGCGGCTGTCGTGTGGCCCAGGAAAACTTTCCGGGTGGTATTGTACTGAAAAGGCCGGTTTACCTTTTACACGAATCCCTTCAATGGAGTTATCATTCAAGTTTACGTGTGTTATTTCAATATGCGGTGCATTGCGTACTGCTTCAGGGTCTACACCAAATCCATGGTTTTGGGTAGTGATCTCACATTTACCAGTGATCAGGTTCTTTACTGGATGATTCATCCCTCTATGGCCATGGTGCATCTTAAACGTAGGAATATCATTTGCTAAAGCCAGCAACTGGTGTCCTAAGCAGATACCAAACGTTGGCTTCTCATCTTCCAACAAACCCTTTACAGTACCAACAGCATATTCCATAGAAGCTGGATCGCCAGGGCCGTTTGAAAGGAAATATCCATTAGCATTGAATGCTTTGATTTCCTCTAGCGGCGTCTTGGCAGGGAATACTTTTACATAGGCGCCACGCTCCACCATACAATGCAGAATATTACGCTTAGTACCATAATCTAATACAGCTACACGTATTGGCGAAACAGGGTCTCCAATTTCATAAGGCACATTAGTACTAACAATAGATGCCAACTCCAGACCCGACATATCAGGTACTTCTTCCAGCTTTTTCATTAATACTTCAGGATCCAGAATTTCAGAAGAAATAATGCAGTTCATGGCACCTTTGCTTCTTACTGCGGTAACAAGCGCTCTTGTGTCAATACCCTCAATAGCAACAATATTTTGACTCTTCAGATATTCATCTAATGAACCTTGAGCTTGACGGCGAGAGAACAGCTCTTCCAGGTTTCTACCGATCAAACCCTTTATTTTAATGCTATCACTTTCTATATCCGCTTCATTTACCCCATAGTTTCCAATATGTACATTGTTCATGATCAAAACCTGACCATAATAACTAGGATCTGTAAATACTTCCTGATAGCCGGTCATACCAGTATTAAAGCAAAGCTCACCGCCTGTGGTACCAATAGCACCAAAAGCCTGACCTCGGCAAACCGTTCCATCTTCTAAAACTAAAAGGGCTTCTTTCTGTGACATAGTGTTTAATGAATTGTGCAAAGAAAATTCGAATGTTTGGTTATATGAAAAAAAATCTACAAAATGAGCATAAAAAAAGGCAAGATGAACAAACATCTTGCCTTTTGTATCATAGAACATGCAATCATTAAGATGGTTGTTGTTCAGTTGCTTCAGGTTGAGCATCAGATGCTTCAGCTTCAGGAGCCGCATCAGTAGTAGCTTTCTTTTTAGCAGTACCACCAGCACGACGTGTTCTTTTAGCAGGAGCTTTCTTCTCTTCTTTACCTTTTCCGTAGATCTCGTTAAAGTCTACTAATTCGATCAGGGCTTGTTCAGCATTATCACCAGGACGAGTGCCTAATTTGATAATACGAGTGTAACCACCTGGACGACCGCCGATTTTCTCGATGATTGTTCCAAATAATTCTTTGATCGCTTCTTTGTCTTGCAAATAACTGAACACCACACGACGTTGGTGAGTAGTGTTTTCTTTTGCTTTAGTGATCAAAGGCTCAGCATAAACACGCAACGCTTTAGCTTTAGCCAAAGTAGTTACGATTCTTTTGTACTGAATTAATTGGCAAGTCAAGTTGCTCAAAAGGGCCTCGCGATGCGCTTTCTTACGACCCAGGTTGTTGATTTTGTCTCCGTGACGCATGACATTTGTTTTAATTCAGCTGCACCGTGTCAGGAATTGCAGCCTACTGTTATAAATAAAGTCCACAGACAACTTTCGACAGTCGACTGTGGACTATTAAACTGATTTAGAAATCATCTTTATCTACACCCAGCTTGCTCAGATCCATACCGAAGTGTAAACCTCTTTCGTTCAGAACCTGTTCGATTTCAGAAAGTGATTTCTGACCGAAGTTTCTGAATTTCATCAGGTCTTCTTGCTCGTATTGAACCAGCTCGCTTAAGCTATTGATCTTAGCTGCTTTCAAGCAGTTGAAGGCACGTACAGAAAGATCCAAGTCTTCCAAAGGAGTCTTCAACACTTTACGCAGTTGTAAAGTTTGCTCGTCTACGATATCTTCTTTCTTCTCTTCTTTGTTGTCGAAAGTGATATTTTCATCCGTAATGATCATCAGGTGCTGGATCAAAATACGGCTAGCTTGCTTAACAGCCTCTTCTGGGTGAATAGTACCGTCGGTAGTAACATCCATTACTAACTTTTCAAAGTCAGTACGTTGTTCCACACGGGTATTCTCAATGCTGTATTTTACATTCTTGATAGGAGTATAAATAGCATCTGTAGGGATAAAACCTAAAGCAGCGTCTTTTGGTTTGTTTTCCTCTGCAGGTACGTATCCACGGCCCTTACCAACACTGATTTCAATATCCATCTTTGCTGAAGCATCTAACGTGCAGATCAACAATTCTGGGTTCATGATCTGGAAAGACTGAGTGCCTTCACCGATCATAGCAGCTGTAAATTCAGCTCTGTTCTTTATAGAAAGAGTGATCTTTTCAGACTGTACATCGTGGTCAACCACTTTTTTCAAACGAACTTGTTTCAAGTTCAAAATGATTTCCACAACGTCTTCAGAAACACCTGGAATGGTAGCAAATTCATGCTCTACGCCTTCAATACGAACACCTGTAATAGCATAACCCTCTAAAGAGCTAAGTAATACACGGCGTAATGCGTTACCAATGGTAACACCGTAGCCTGGTTCTAACGGACGGAACTCAAACTGAGCTTCAAAATCCGTAGCTTTCTGAAGTACGATTTTGTCAGGTTTCTGAAAATTTAAAATGGCCATTTGTTATTTCAGATTTAAAGGTTTAAAAGTTACCTAAGAGACTGAAGGAGAAGAAAGAGACAAGGAGAAACCCCCTCTTTTACTCTTTATCCTCTTTTATCCTCTTAGCATAGTGAAATTTAACTGATGACTTTTTCTAAGATACACTCTTTTGCAAGACATTATACAAAAGAGAAAGTGATGAGTCTTAACTCATCACTTAATTTATTACTTAGAATACAATTCGACGATCAGTTGTTCCTTGATGTTTTCTGGAACGTTTTCTCTTTCAGGATAAGTGATGAACGTACCTTGGAAAGAAGTTTCATTCCAATCAACCCAAGTGAATTTAGGATTACGGCCACGGATCTGGCTAGTAACCGCTGAATTATCTTTTGACTTTTCTTTCAAAGTGATAATATCACCTGGTTTTAATTGGAAAGAAGGGATGTTCACAACTTCGCCATTCACCATTACGTGTTTGTGGCTAACCAACTGACGAGCAGCTGGACGAGAAGGAGCAATACCCATACGGAATACAGTGTTGTCCAAACGGGCTTCCAATAATTTAATCAAGTTTTCACCAGTAACACCTTTACGACGTGAAGCTTCTTCAAACGTCTTGCGGAATTGCTTCTCTAATACACCATAAGTGTATTTAGCTTTTTGCTTTTCACGCAACTGAAGGGCGTATTCACCCATGGTTTTACGCTTGCGCTGTGCACCATGTTGACCGGGAGGGTTGCTGTTTTTAGTCAACCATTTACCATTGCCTAAAATAGGCTCACCGAAAATGCGGGAGATTTTGGTCTTAGGACCATTGTAACGTGCCATGTTTGTTTATTTCATTTCCGCTTTTTAGAAACCGGTGCATTCATCGTTGAAAGCGGTAAAAATTAATGAAGCACCCTTTGATTAAATGAAACCGTTTGGCTCAATATGTTGAATGCGAAAGTTGAAAAGCGAAATGCGGAATTTCAAAATCCGCATTTCACCCTTCGCATTTATTAAACTCTTCTCTTCTTAGGAGGACGACAACCGTTGTGTGGTAAAGGAGTAACGTCTTTGATCATTACGATTTCAATACCACTTTGAGATAAAGAACGGATAGAACCTTCTCTACCTGCACCAGGACCTTTTACATAAACGTCTACTCTTTTTACACCAGCGTCTAATGCTACTTTAGCAGCATCAGCAGCAGCCATTTGAGCAGCGTATGGAGTGTTCTTCTTAGAACCTCTGAAGCCCATTTTACCAGCGCTAGACCAAGAGATAACCTGACCTTGCTTGTTTGTTAAGCTGATAATGATGTTGTTGAATGTTGCGCTGATGTGTGCATCACCGTAAGCATCAACCTTTACAATTCTTTTCTTTGCGGCCGCTTTCGCGCTTTGTTGTCCTTTACCGCCTTGTGCTTTTGCCATGTTTGAGGTAATCTTTACTTTAATTAATTCCTCCGACTAAGTCGAAAGACCCGAATCAACCCTCCACCCGCACCAAGGGCATCCGTAATTGATTCAGAAAATCAGGTGCATATACAAAAAGCTACAAGCCGTAAGCTTCACGCTACAAGCAAATATTGCGTGCGGCGTAAAGCGTACAGCATGCAGCTATTTATTTATTTCTTAGGCGCCTTCTTCTTACCAGCTACAGTACGACGTTTACCTTTACGAGTACGGCTGTTGGTTTTAGTGCGCTGACCTCTTACCGGTAAGCCTTTACGATGGCGAAGACCACGGTAGCAAGCGATATCTAATAAACGCTTGATACTCATTTGAACTTCTGAACGTAAAGCACCTTCTACTTTAAACTCTTCGTTAATAGTAGTACGGATGTTGTTCAGGTCCTCATCGTTCCACTCGTTTACTTTCTTGCTACGGTCAATGCCGTGTTTGTCAAGAATATACTGAGCAGTAGAAGGTCCGATACCATAGATATAGGTAAGACCGATTTCGCCTCTTTTGTTTTTGGGTAAGTCTACACCGGCAATACGAGCCATGTTCTATTTTAGATTTTAGATTTACGATTTTAGATTTCAGAAAGCAATCGCCAATCTGAAATTATCAAATCTGAAATTTGATTATCCTTGTCTTTGCTTGTAACGAGGGTTCTTCTTGTTGATAACGTAAAGTCTCCCTTTGCGACGCACGATTTTGCAATCGGCACTACGTTTTTTTATTGATGCTCTAACTTTCATAAAATTTGAGTTCTATCAGTTTATTATTTATAACGGAAATTGATTCTTCCCCTCGTTAAATCATATGGGCTCATTTCAACGCCCACTTTATCACCAGGCAAAATCCGTATATAGTGCATCCGCATTTTACCAGAGATCGTTGCAATGATCTCATGGCCGTTTTCAAGCTTTACTCGAAACATTGCGTTTGACAATGCTTCTAAGATCGTTCCATCCTGTTTAATTAGCGGTTGTTTAGACATACTGATTTTGGGAGCGCAAAGATATAATAAATACTCAAAAAAAATAAAAGAGGCTCTAAAATATCACATTTTGAGCCTCAATTTTACGTAAAATTAAGATTTTCAATGAATTATTGGCTTCTCCAACGGCACTTTTGTCATCTGCAAATAGTGATTTTGCAGTTCGTGCACGTACAAAGGCATATCAAAATGCCGTTTATCTTCCCGGTACCACATCTCCAAATGTGAGAAATCGCCCGGCTTTGGCGTCAATACCCGGAAAGGTCCACGCAGGTATTTTATCCCCTCTGGCACTTCCTGCCGTTCAAAACCCAGCTTTAGCAACTCGTCTTCGTTTAAGGGAACCGGAAGGATCTGGTCAGGGGTAAACCAGAATTCTTGAACACCATTATCAATGCAAACCATGTCATCCTCGCGATCTACATCTGTTACAATGCCCTCTCTTTCAACGCCTTCATCCTTAACCCGTACAAAATCGCCAGGCTTTAAATCTGTGAGTTTTACCATAACCGTGTGTTTTTAGTTTTCCTAATTTAATCAAATAACCCAATAATTACACCACAGTAATTGCTTTACCTAAGGATTTCAAGCCCCGCCTGACCGAAAACTGTTCCCTTTTCAGTTTATTAATTTGCTTACAGCATTCGTTGCATTGCTGCTAGTATTTGAAAACAATCGCCATTTGCCCCTCTTTTGTCCTAATTATTTTAATTATAAATACCATGTAATTCCTATTTATCCTGTATATATCTCGTCTCTATATAGAGGCGAGATATATACGAGACATATACGAGTTATATACGGGTTATATACGAGATATTGCAGAATGAGGGAAGGCTAAAAAGACTGATTATTTATCATTCGCCCCTTCTCTAGGCCAGCCTCTCTCAGTATCGTTTAATCGCTTATTTTTATTGACCTAAATCAAACCAACTGTCATGAAAAAGGTCTGCTTGCTTTTGTTACCCCTTTTCCTGTCTTTCTTTTCTATTGCGCAGGATGAAATGGAAAAAGAATTTGCCCGCCTCACCAAGAACACTACTGGTGTTCCTTATGGCAATAACAAAGCCACAGGTAAGTACTACAACATTCGTGGTTTTAAGATGTATGCAGAAACTTATGGACAGGGAAAACCGCTTCTCATTATTCATGGCAACGGAGGCTCCATTGGCAACTTTGTACATAACCTCCCCTATTTTTCTAAAAAATATAAAGTGATAGTAGCTGACAGCCGTGCGCAAGGCAACTCAAAAGACCCTGCCGACTCCCTGTCCTACGAAATGATGGCTGATGATTATGCCGCCCTGCTAGACGCAATGAAGATCGATTCAGCCTATGTTATTGGATGGAGCGATGGTGGCATAAATGGCTTACTGCTGGCAATGCGCCACCCTGAAAAGGTAAAGAAGCTAGCCATTACCGGTGCCAACCTTTGGCCAGATACTACTGCCATATTCTCTGACATTGCAGAAATGCTGCAGCCAGCCTATACAGCCCTTAAAAACAAAGCCGATAAAAATGCCCAGGAGAAAGCGGGCTGGAAACTAATGCGCCTGCTGGTGGAAGAACCACATATTACAACAGACGATTTAAAAACTATACAGGTTCCCACTTTGGTCATTGGCGGTGATCAGGATATTATTCGCCCAGCGCATACCCTTTTAATTGCCCAAAATATCCCGCAATCCTATTTATGGATACTACCCAATTCTGGTCACTCTACCCCAATTATTTATAAAGATGAGTTCAATAAGACGATTGACAACTTTTTCAGCAAACCTTATCGAAAGCTTACAGGAATTAGCCGTGCATTCTAAAACAACGAGTATAACATCTTCTTAAAGGGCTTTTCAAAAAGCCCTTTTTTATTTCCACCAGCTGGAAAATCAACTTTTCTATTTAATATTTTTTGGCCACATAGGGGTATAGGCGTTCTGAGTTGTTTTCCTAATAAAGTAGTTTTGACAAGCGCAGTATACCTTGCACACCACCAAAACACAATGGACGAATCAGAAGACGAGCTGATAGAAAGGCTGAATAGTCGGGATGAAGCGGCTTTTGAACAGGTGTTCAAACAACACTACAAGAGCCTGCATGCCTATGCCTTTACAATGCTGAAGGATGATGATATGGCCGAGGAAGTGGTGCAAAATGTTTTTTATAAGCTTTGGGAACGGTCCACAGAGTTGAATATTACCAGTACAGTGGCCGCCTATCTTTTTAGGGCTGTACATAATGAATCGCTTAATCACCTCAAGCACCTCAAGGTGCGCTCCCAGCATCAATTATATGTTAGCTATCGCAACGATGCACATGCAGATACTGCTACCAAGAAGTTGCAGGTAAAAGAACTAGAGAAACGATTACATGCGGCCTTAACCGAGTTGCCTGAGGGCTGCCGTACGGTTTTTCAATTGAGTCGTTTTGAAGAATTGCGCTATAGTGAGATTGCCGATGTTTTAGGTATTTCCGTAAAAACAGTAGAGAACCAAATGGGCAAGGCTTTAAAGCTATTGCGTACCAAACTGGCCGGTTTTCTTACCCTGCTATTTATTTTATTAACCCTTTTAAACCGTTACCTGTGACCCCTAACTTCTACCATATTGACGACATGTTGCTGATGAAGTATTTGTTGGGCGAAGCCAATCGGGAAGAACGTGCTGCGGTAAAGGATTGGTTAAGTGCTGAAGAAGCCAACCGGCTTTATTTTCAACAAATGCAAACCATCTGGAACCAGAGCAAGACCTTAGCCACCACTAAAGTGGTGGATGAGAACCTGGCCTGGCAACGATTTCAAAGACGCATACACCCAGAGGAACCAGTAAGAAAAGTGGAACGATTTGCCTGGCTACGGATAGCGGCTTTATTCATTCTCATTGCCGGAGCAGCCCTGTTTGCCTACCAATGGTTAAACCGCGAAGCGCCTGTGCAACAATTAGCTGTACATACTCAGACCAATACGCTTATAGATACACTACCAGATGGTTCTGTCATTACACTAAACAAGAATTCCGAGCTCTCCTACCCTTCAAAATTTAAAGAAGACACACGCACTATAGCATTAAAGGGAGAAGCTTTCTTTAATGTAATGCCCGACAAGAAAAAGCCTTTTGTGATACATGTTAATGATGTATCCATACGTGTAGTAGGTACTTCATTTAATGTACGCAGTGAAAATGGCGCAACAGAAGTAATAGTAGAAACGGGAATAGTGCAGGTAACACGTGGCAATAAAACCATCGAACTGCGCCCTAAAGAAAAAGTAACTGTAGAATCGAAGGATACCACTTTAGCCAAAGCAGTTGAAGAAGAAAAACTCTATAATTACTATCGCACGAAAGAATTTGTGTGCGACAATACCCCACTGTGGAAACTGGTAGAAGTGTTAAATGAGGCTTACGGCTCCAATATTGTCATTGACCGGCCAGCCCTGCGCAACCTGCGAATGAGTACCACTTTTACCAACGAGTCACTAGATCAGGTATTAAATGTGATCAGTCTCACTTTTAATATCAACGTTACCCGAACCAAAGATTCCATCTTATTACGCTAAAAAGAATTAACAGCCACTATGAACACAAGAATGATTTGGAGACGTTTGCTCTTCACAGGGCTTTTATTAGGCAGCATTATTACAGCCTATACACAAAGCTTATTGGATAAAACAATCACCATAAATGTAAACAGTCAAAGACTGGAACATGTATTAGAGATCTTAAGTAATAAAGGAAACTTCTATTTCTCCTATAATACCAATATCTTAAAGAAGGATTCCCTGGTAACCTTGGCCGTTTCTAACAAACCGGTTCAACAGATCCTGCAAACTTTATTACCGGATCATTATGAGTTTCTTGAAAGCGGCAACTACATTATCATCCGTAAAGCGCCTATTAAAGTAACAGTCGTTACAAAGAAGGCTGTAAGTGATGACAAGTTTTATTTAGTGAGTGGTTATGTACTGGACAATGATACTTACCTGCATTTGCCCAATGCCAGTATTTATGAAAAAGCACAATTAGTTTCTGCCCTTACTAATAATGAAGGCTATTTCAAGCTGCGCCTAAAACAAAAAACCAAGCGTGCGGAATTAACCGTCAGTAAAGAGTTCTATCAGGATACGTCAGTAGTTGTAGACCCTGGGTTTAATCAGCAGGTAACTGTTACTATTTCACCTATTACTACTGGCACCTACAGTATTATTACTCCAGAGGATTTCATGGCCCCTGATCAATTAAAGGTGCGCGTAGAGAGAGATTCCACAATCACAGAATATACTTATACCAAAACAGACTCTACTGTTGTAGAGCGTACGGGTGTTGGCCGTTTTCTACTCTCTTCCTCCCAAAAGATCCAAAGTTTGAATCTAAAAAACTTCTTTACTTCACGCCCCTTTCAGTTGTCTTTAACTCCAGGACTTAGCACACAAGGCAAAATGAGTGGACAGGTAATAAACAACTTCTCGCTGAATGTATTTGGCGGATATACAGGCGGTGTGAATGGTGCTGAGATAGGCGGCTTATTCAACATCAATAAGAAATATGTGCAGTACTTCCAGGCAGCTGGTCTCTTTAACATAGCTGGTGAACATATGCATGGTTTCCAGGTGGCTGGTATTACCAATACAGTATTAGATACCGTCAAAGGATTCCAGGCAGCCGGTGTACACAACCACGTATCGGGTTCTCTTAGCGGGTTTCAAACCAGTGGGGTTTACAACCATGTGGGTGATAGCATGAAAGGATTCCAGGCAGTGGGTGTGGTCAACTACGTGCGCAATAAAGTAAGTGGAATGCAAGCGGCAGGTGTTATCAATTTTGCTAACAGGGAAATGAAGGGTGTGCAGGTTGCTGGTGTTGCTAACTATGCCAAAAACCTTAAAGGCTTACAAATAGGATTAATTAATATAGCTGACACTTCTAATGGTTTTAGTATTGGATTAATCAATATCATTTTAAAAGGGTATCATAAGTTTTCGCTCTTCAGCAATGAAGTAGTAAACTTTAATGCGGCCTTCAAAACCGGTAATTCAAAACTGTACAGCATACTGCAAGGAGGTATCAATCTAGACTCCTCAAGAAAAGTTTACACGTTTGGTTATGGCTTGGGAAGCGAGCGGCGCCTAAGTAGAGTGCTCTCGCTTAATCCTGAATTAACTTGTCAATATTTATATTTGGGCGCATGGGATTACACCAACCTGCTGAGTAAAGCGCATGTAAACCTGAACATACGTTTAGGAAAATATGTATCGCTATTTGGCGGACCTACATTCAATGTCTATTATTCAAACCAGGATGTAAACTTCCATGGTTATCGCGCCAGCATACCGCCATCTGGTTATCATACCTATGATTTGGGTACAGATGTTAAAGGATGGTTAGGATGGAATTTTGGAATTAATTTTTTCTAAATCAGCATAGGGGTTAAAGCGCGTACAGTTGTTATCCTTCAAAACGACTACAATGAGGATAATAGCAAGAAACCAAAACTCAAAGATGGAAGTTGTAGAGAAGCATTCCAAGTTCAGAAAAACCAGATTAGATTTTTCAAAGAAGCTCTTTAACATATTTGCCTTTTTATTGGTTATACAAGTAAGCGTATATGCACAAGCGCAAGAAAGCAAATCAAAAAACCAATCGCTTACACAACAATTGAGAGGCGTAATAGTAGATGCCGCCATTCAAGCACCAGTAGAAGGCGTAACCGTTTCTCTACCAGCTTTACATTTAACTGCAGTAACAGACGCAAATGGTGTGTTTAGATTTCCATCTGTACCAGTAGGTGTGCATCAAGTACATGTATCACATATAGGCTATAAAGATGTGGTACAGGATAATATATCCATCAACTCAGGAAAGGAAGTTGTACTAACAATAGCTATTGAAAACAAGATACAAACAGCTGAAGCTGTAGTAGTACAAGCCAAAAGCAAACGCAACAAGCCACTTAATGAAATGAGTGCGGTTAGTGCACGTGCGTTTACAGTAGAAGAAACGCAGAAATATGCGGCGGCTGTTAATGATCCATCGCGTATGGCCACTTCTTTTCCTGGAGTGATGACAACAGACGATGGCAATAATAATATTGTTATCCGTGGTAATTCTCCTACTGGATTACTATGGCGGATGGAAGGTGTAGATATACCTAACCCGAATCACTTCAGCAGTACAGGTAGCAGCGGTGGCGGTATTTCTATCCTGAGCGCACAGCTTTTGTCTAACTCTGATTTTATTACGGGTGCATTTGCTGCTGAGTATGGCAATGCGCTGAGTGGCGTGTTTGATCTGAAACTACGGAAAGGCAATAATGAGAAAAGAGAATATACATTGCAAGCAGGCCTCTTAGGATTAAACGCTGCGGCTGAAGGTCCGCTCGGTAAAAAAGGTGGCGGCTCATTCCTGGTAAACTATCGGTACTCCACATTAGAATTATTAACCAAGATTGGCGTGCCACTGGATGCAGGTACTACCAACTTCCAGGATATTTCCTACAACTTTTACCTACCTACCAAGAAGGCTGGAACATTTACCTTCTTTGGCTTTGGCGGCTTAAGCTCTCAAGCAGAGAAAGCAGAAATGGATTCTTTGAAATGGGAAAGCCGTGGTGATCGCTATACCTCTGAATTTATTTCTAATACAGCAGCTACAGGCCTTACACATACGATACTACTTGGCAACCGTACGAATCTACGCTCGGCCCTATCCTATTCATTTAACAAGATAGGCGACGACTATAAATATGTACAAGACGACTATAATTACCGCACCGATTATATTGATCGCTTTATAACAAAGAAGTGGACGCTAACATCAACACTGAATCATAAATTCTCCACGCGCAGTATGGTTCGTGCTGGTATTATAGCTACGAACACTGACATTGATTATTACCAAAAATCAAAAGAGAATGAAACCGCACCCATGAAAGAAGTGATCAATACGACAGGTACTACACAAACCTTACAAGGCTTTGTTCAAGAGCAATATAAAGTAGCCAACAATCTAACGGTAAATGCCGGCCTGCATTATCTAAAACTGCTATATAACCATACACAGGCTGTAGAACCAAGGGCCAGTATAAAATGGGATATGAATAACAGAAGCTCACTGGCCTTGGGTTATGGCCTGCACAGTCAGACACAAGCGCTGGGTGTATATTTTGCCCAAACAGAAAACAGCGATGGCACACACTCCAACCCCAATAAAGATCTAGGTCTCACAAAAGCTCACCACATTGTACTCTCCTATAGAAGAGCCCTTGGAGCTAATACAGCGCTGAAGGCCGAGGCTTACTACCAGCATTTGTTTAATGTACCCATTAGCACCAGTGATACGAATACCTTTTCTATGCTGAATGTACAAAGTGAATACATCACAGATCCGCTGGTTAACCAGGGCAAGGGTAAGAATTATGGATTAGAATTATCCCTGGAAAAATATTTAAGTCGCCATTTCTATTACGCCATCAACACTTCATTCTACCAATCAAAGTATACTGCTGCTGATGGAATTGAATACAATACCCGTTTTAATGGTGGTTACCTGGCCAAT
Source organism: Flavisolibacter tropicus (assembly GCF_001644645.1). Lineage (NCBI taxonomy): Bacteria > Pseudomonadati > Bacteroidota > Chitinophagia > Chitinophagales > Chitinophagaceae > Flavisolibacter > Flavisolibacter tropicus. The sequence goes on from NZ_CP011390.1 coordinate 1,680,403, forward strand.
ATCATTGCCGGTAAAGAATGGGTTTATGCAGAAGGGAAAAAGGCATTTGGCATTAACCTTAAAACCATCTATGCTGGTGGACTGCGAGATACGCCCATTGATGAAGCTGGTTCGGTGGCAGCCGGATATGCTATTTACTATCAGAAACGCGCCTACACAGAGCAGAACCCTGCTTACTTCCGCACTGACCTCCGTTTAAGCATGAAGTGGAATAGAGCTCACCTAACCAGCACACTATCTCTAGACGTACAGAACCTTACCAACCGCCAGAATGTATACGGTCAGTTTTTCGATAGTGAAAAAGGTAAAGTAACAACCAGTTATCAAGCAGGATTGATTCCTATTCTTAATTACAAAGTAGAGTTTTAAGAGCCTATTTAAAAATTGTATAAAGATCTGCCACGGTTTCAAAGAATGTTTATTTAGGCAAAAACGGTGGTAACCGTGGCAGACCATTCCAGATTTTAAAAAGTTATAAAAAGAGTATTACATGAAACAGTTAAGTATCTTATTCATTTCGCTGATCGCGCTTGTTAGCACTTCCTGTAAAAAAGTATATGGCGATGGTCCTATGGTTACAGAAACACGCGAGGTAAATAATTTTAGTGGTGCAGATCTACGGTGTTCAGGAGAGGTTATATACCGTCAAGGGAATGAATACAAAGTTGTAGTTACCGCCCAGCAGAATATTCTGAACATCCTTCAAACCTATACAAGCAACAATCGCCTAGTAATACGATTTAAAGATGATGTAAAAGTACGCTCACACGATCCCATACGTGTAGAAGTGACAGCGCCTACTGCTTCAGGCTTTCGGATCTCCGGTAATGGTAGTATACGCACTGAGGGTTTACTAACATCTTCACGTATGGACCTGGAAGTGAGTGGGTCTGGCAATATCAATATAAGTCAGTTTAAAGTGGATTATATTGATGCCACTATTAGTGGATCAGGAAACATGAGCGTAATTGAAGGATCGGCTAATGAAGAAAACACCCGTATTTCCGGGTCTGGCAATATTGATTTCTTAAATGTACCTGTAGCCAAGGCTACAACTGAAACAAGCGGATCTGGCGATACATATGTCAACGTATCACAAAACCTTGATGTTAAAATCTCAGGATCTGGATCCGTTTTCTACAAGGGTAGACCCGTAATCAGCACACGCATTTCTGGCTCAGGGAAAGTTTTACCCCGCTAATATTTCCTTTCAGAATTGACATAAGAAGAGGGCAGGTATTATACCTGCCCTCTTCTTTAAACATAAAATGAATTATTTTATTTAAAAGCTTATTCTGTAATTACCCAGCTCGTTGTATAGTCAGCATTCTCGATTGCTAATGCCTGCTTGGTAAGCATAAGCGGGTGGAAGGTATCGACCATTACAGCCAGCTCTTGTGTTTCTTTTTTACCAATACTTTTTTCTACAGTGCCTGGATGTGGACCATGAGGAATACCTGCAGGGTGCAATGTGATCATACCCCTTGTTACGTTCTTACGGCTCATAAAATCGCCGTCAACATAGTACAGCACCTCATCACTATCAATATTGCTGTGGTTATAAGGAGCGGGTATAGAATCAGGATGGTAATCGTATAAACGAGGCACGAAGCTGCACACTACAAAGTTGTTGGACTCAAATGTTTGGTGCACTGGCGGTGGCTGGTGCACGCGACCGGTAATCGGCTCAAAATCATGAATAGAAAAGGCGTATGGATAACAGCAACCATCCCAGCCTACTACATCGAATGGATGAGTACCGTAATGCAAGTTGTATAGCACACCTTTCTTTTTCGTACGTACTTGAAAATCGCCTTTCTCATCATGAGTCACCAGGTTCTGTGGTGCACGAATATCGCGTTCGCAGTAAGGCGCGTGTTCTAATAACTGACCATATTTGCTTAAATAGCGTTTAGGAAAGCGAATAGGGCTAAATGACTCTACAATAAAGAGACGGTTATATTCTTTTTCAAAATGAATTTGATAAATAGTACCACGTGGAATAACCAGGTAATCGCCATACCCAAAAGGCAGATCACCATACATGGTTTTTAATACCCCATTGCCCTCGTGAATAAAGATCATTTCATCAGCATCGGCATTCTTATAGAAGTAGTTTTCTACACTCTTCATTGGAGAAGACAATACAATATGACAGTCATTATTTACCAACACGGGTACACGGCTTTCTAAATAATCCTCAACTGGCTTTACGTGAAAGCCCTCAAAGCTGCGGTGACGTAACATTTTCTCCTCAGCCACTTCTGGCGCTACACTAACCGGGTTTTCTGTTTTTATGATCTGCGTAGGCGGGTGTACATGGTACAACAAGGTATAATCGTTAGAAAAGCCTTCTGTAGAAAACAGTTGTTCTGAATACAAACCACCATCAGGTTTGCGGAACTGTGTATGACGTTTATGAGGAACGTTTCCGAGTTTGTGATAATAAGGCATATAGCAATTTTCTGGGTAGCAAGGTAGGATATAGTGGAATAAAATGAAAATTTATGAAGCCCACTTATAAAAATGGCTAAAGAAGTAAAAACCATTTTAGAGACCCCACACTTGGCATTTAGGCTCCCCCTTTAATTTCATAAGAATCTCTGTTTAACGGCAACTCGAAACAGCAAATACAATTAAATAGAAATAAAAGATGGAAAAGGGAATAGCTACTGAAGTAAATTCTTAAATAAGATGCAGAATTCGGGAGATTGCTCTTTGAATTATAATAAAACAATGAACGATTTCATTACTACTTTTCATCTACTCCAAGGATATTAGCATTTTTATTAATGGGCGCTAAAAATTCAAATAGTCTAACAGGTAAGCTTGTCTTTACTTTCAAAGGAATTACAACATTTAAGTGTTTATAACTAACGTTTATTTAAAGGAAAAGCTAAACTGTAAAAATTAAGTATTACTAGTACTTCTTTGTATTTTCTTTGCGCCCAATTGTATTTAATACAGCAACCAACTTCTAACAATGAGAAAAAATTTAATCCCGTACCTGGCGTTATCAGCGTCCCTACTGCTGATGCGCAAGGAAAACCTTATAGCCCAGGACCTGATTGGCTATAATTACAACAATTATATAGGCGTCAATGGTGTAACCAGCAACCCGGCTTCTATTGCAGCTAGTCGTTATAAGTTTCACTTTAACCTTGTTACTGCAAATGGATATGGCGGCACGAATGCCTATATTATTAATAAAGGCAATAGCTCTTTTTTCAACTTTGATCAATGGAAAGAACGCCGGAACACAGTAAATGAAAAGAAAAATGGCTGGGCCAATATTGACATCTTAGGCCCTTCTTTCTTACTGAACTTAAATAAGAAAAACGCATTAGCCGTCACTACGCGTTTGCGTACTATGGCCAATATGTACAATCTTTCAAATGGAGCAATTTCTTTGTTTGAAGAGCCTACCTCTGATTTATTTGGCAAAACTTTCAATGAGAAAAACGTAAAAGTCAATGCACATGCCTTTGCTGATTTGGGCCTATCCTATGCCAAAGTCATTAAAGACCACGGTAAACACTTTCTAAAAGGAGGTGCAACTTTGAAATATATTCAGGGCTTCTCTGCTGGAACTATACGCATGGATAACCTGGATATTAATATCAAAGATGCCAACACGTTGAATCAAGCCAACGGAAATGGTTCTATTATGTATGCTAAAAGCCTGGACAGATGGATGGAAGGTGATGACTTCAAAACCAGCCAACTTAGTATGCGTAACGGAACCTTTGGACTAGACTTGGGTGCTGTATATGAGATCAGAAATGGAACGTTTAAGCCCAATGAGAATAAATTCAAATCTCAGTTCAGAACGATCCCCTATAACTTCCGCTTTAGTTTTGCTGTAACAGACTTTACTGTTGCTCCTATAAAATATAAAGCTGGGGCTCAAAGTGCTAAATACAAGCTAACAGCCGCCAATGTAAACATTGAGGAATTTGAAGGTAAGGGAACTGATAACATGGAGGAATATTTAAAATATCTTCAGTCTGAAAATCTGTTAACGAAAACAGCTGCTACTGAAGATGTAAAAATGTTCTTACCTACCAGCTTACGTGGCAATATAGATTGGCATGTTGCCAAACATTTTTTTGTAAATGCAGATGCCTTAGTAAGTGTGCATGGTGCAAACACTAAAAAGAATGGCACCAACTATATTTCAACGCTTAGTCTAACACCTCGTTTTGAATCACAATGGTTTGGGCTATCCTCTCCAATCTCCTTTAATAAGGAGGAATTTAATTGGGGTGCCAGCTTACGCGTAGGCCCTATATTCATTGGTTCTGGATCAATATTATCCAGCATGTTCAAGAAGGAGTTCAGCAACCTGGATGCTTATGCTGGATTATCTATTCCGTTGTATCAAGGCAAGCGCCAGAAAAAAGAAAAGAAAGAAACCCCGCCACCGCCACCAGTTGAAGCACCAGCTCCTAAGCCTGTGGTTGTTATTTTAGATAGAGACAAAGATGGAGTACCAGATGAGCAAGATGCTTGTCCTGATGTAGCAGGATTAGCCAAATACCAAGGCTGTCCAGATACAGATGGTGATGCCATCATAGATAGTAAAGACAAATGCCCTACGCTACCCGGCCTTGCTAAATATGACGGTTGCCCTATCCCAGATACAGATGGAGATGGCATTAATGATGAAGAAGATAAATGCCCAAACCAACCTGGTACAAAAGCCAATAATGGCTGTCCAGAAATTAAGGAAGAAATAAAGAAAACGGTAGAAAGAACAGCTAAACAATTGTTCTTTGTTTTTGGTAAGGCTACGATTACAACTAACAGTTATCCAGCGTTGAACGAGTTAGCAACTATAATGCAGGAAGACAATATGCTGTTACTGGATATTGAAGGACATACAGACAATGTAGGAAGTGATGCCAGCAACCAAAAGCTTTCCGAACAACGTGCCGAAGCTGCCAAACAGTACCTGATTCAAAAAGGAATCAATGCTGATCGTATAACCTCGAAAGGCTTTGGTGAAACACAACCTATTGCACCAAATACTACAATTGAAGGTCGGGCGCAAAACAGGAGAATTGTACTAACCATTCGAAATAATTAATTCCCAACTACTCTTTATAAATACCGCCTACTGGCGGTATTTTTTTTTGCTTTAAACTCAGCAATATTTTTAAAACTCATCAGTAAAAGAGTAATCACTTTCAGTTGATTTTAGGCTCAACATGTGGAATGATTTTTTCACAGCAATCTAACAAATGGAGTACGAATTACTTCATAATTTATTGTTGTGAAAAAACACCTGGCCATCCTCCTTTTCCTATGCGCCATTTTTATCAATGGGTATACGCAGGATATTTCTGGGTTTTGGAAAGGTACGCTAACGATGACCGGGGGGTGTTTTCCTATTAATCATATTGAACTGCAATTAACCATATCTGGCACTTCTGTTACTGGGGATTGCTACCAGTATATGGATATAAATAACTACATAAAAAAAAGATGTCGGGGTACATATGACCCAAACACCAAAAAGATAACCGTACAAGAGGAGATTGTAACAACCTATAAGATACCTCAGCATTGCGTAATCTGCATTAAAAACTTTGTTCTAACCTATAGCAAAGAAGGAAACGTGGAAACGTTAGATGGAGGGTGGACAGGCAGGATTTTAGACTCTCCTAGCGACTGCCTCCCTGGTACAATTGTGCTAAGCCGCATTAAAGAATCGGCCTTTACCAGTATACCTGAAGTGAAAGTAGATACCGGTACACTGCGGTTAGATTTTTATGATAATGGGCAAGTGGATGGCGATTCGATTACTGTATTGGTGAATGGCAAAGTAGTATTATCTCATCAACGATTAACAGGTCAGCCAATAACCACCTATGTTCGTATTGATATTGACAACCCCTTCCAGGAGATAGAAATGATCGCTGAAAACCTTGGTAGCATCCCTCCAAATACAGCTTTGCTTATCATAACAGCAGGAGAAAAGCGGTACCGATTATTCCTTTCCTCTACTGAAGCTAAAAGTGCTGTTGTACGCTTTGTCTATGAGCCACCTACGGTCGGGCAGCTCAACGGGACAACCAGTCAATGATGAGCTAAAACTTCTTTACGACTTGGTTAAACGCCTTGCGTATAGCATCATTGCCTAAGTTGCCAATACTTCCTTCATGCGTATGTGCCAAGCCTTTGCTAAAATCAAATTGGAAAACACCTTTTTCAATTTGATTTCCCACTTCTTGGTAGGCTTGTCTGAAAGGAATGCCCTTATTCACCAGCTCATTCACCGCTTCTACACTAAAGAGGTACTTATATTTCTCATCAGCCAGAAGGTTCTCTTTTACCTGAACTTGTTCCAACATTACACCCATTAGCTGCAAGCAGGCCTTTAATTCTTCAATCGCTGGAAATAAGATCTCCTTTGTAAGTTGAAGATCACGGTGATAACCAGAGGGCAAATTATTCAGCAATAATGTAAGCTCATTTGGGATTGACTGAATTCTATTACACTTGGCACGAATCAACTCAAACACATCAGGATTCTTCTTGTGCGGCATAATGCTGCTTCCTGTAGTCAATTCATTAGGGAAAGAAATAAAACCAAAGTTCTGGTTCATGTAAATGCAGCAGTCCATTGCCAACTTACTTAAGGTTGCAGCAATGGAGCTGAAGGCAAAAGCGGTGATCTTCTCTGTTTTACCCCTGGTCATTTGTGCATACACAGAGTTATGATTCAAGGAACCAAACTGAAGCAATTCAGTAGTGCGTGTTCTATTCAGCGGAAACGATGACCCATAACCTGCTCCACTTCCCAAAGGGTTTTTATTAGCCACAGCATAAGCGGCAGCGGCTAATTCCAGATCATCCACAAGACTTTCTGCATAAGCGCCAAACCATAAACCAAAAGAGGAAGGCATGGCAATTTGTAAATGCGTATAGCCGGGAAGTAAATGATCCTTATACTTTTCGCTTTGTGTGATCAGCAGATTAAATAACTCCTGAACTGCATCTTTTACATTTAGTATTTCTTGACGTAAATACAGCTTAATATCTACTGCTACCTGATCGTTACGACTACGACCGCTATGAATCTTTTTTCCAATATCACCTATACGTTCTGTCAGTAACAATTCTACTTGAGAATGTACGTCTTCAACATCTGGCTGAATACTAAAAGTTCCTTGATGGATCTCTTCAGCAATTGCTTTTAATGCCAGAACAGCTGTAGCCGCTTCGTCCTGGGTCATCAACCCAACTTCACCTAACATGGTCACATGGGCAATAGAACCTTGCACATCGTATTGAGCCAACAATTGATCAAACTCTTTGTCTCTTCCAACTGTAAAGGATTCAATCAATTTTGAAACAGAGGTATTCTCTTTTTGCCAAAGCTTCATAGCACTACTTTATTTAATAGCTGAATATATAGTTCAATGCCTTCATTGATCTCGTTAACATAAATAAACTCATCGGCGGAGTGACTCCGTGCCGAATCTCCCGGTCCCATTTTTAAAGCGGGGAATGGCATGAGGGCTTTATCGGAAGTTGTTGGTGATCCATAATAACTACGACCTAATGATGAGCCTGCTTTTACCAAAGGATGATCTAATGGAATCATAGATGAACGCAGGCGGGTGCTTCTCGGCATCATTTCGCTTTGCGTATTTGATTTAATGATATCCACAACTTCTTCAAAAGTATATAATTCGTTTACGCGAACATCTATTACAAAACGACACTGGGCAGGTACTACATTATGCGCTTTATTTTCCGTTTCAATAACCGTAACGCTCATTTTGGTTGGCCCTAGCAGTTCGGACACTTTTCCAAACGCATAACAATAGATCCACTCTATGTCCATCATCGCCTTATAAATCGCGTTCTCGCCCTCATTTCGCGCTGCATGCCCGGCCTTTCCTTTGGCGATACCATCAATAACCATCAAGCCTCTTTCTGCTACAGCCATTTGCATTAGAGTAGGCTCCCCTACAATGGCAAAATCAATAGAAGGTAGATATTTCAACACTTCTTCAACACCGCCAGTTCCGGAAATTTCTTCTTCTGCAGTAGCCGCAAATAAGAGGTTATATTTTAAATCAGGCAGTTCATAAAAATGGAGAAATGTAGCCAACAAGGATACAAGGCACCCGCCCGCATCATTACTCCCTAGCCCATACAATTTGCCATCCTCAATTGTTGCCGCAAAAGGATTACGACTATATTGAACATTCGGTTTTACCGTATCGTGATGAGAGTTTAAGAGAATTGTAGGCTTATTTGCATCGAAATGTAGGTTTTTGACAAAAACGTTATTACCTACTCTTGTCGATGTCATTCCTTTCATAGCCAGAAACCGACTAATAACGCTAGCCGTTTCCCATTCTTCTTTACTAAATGAAGGAATGGCAATCAACTCTTGCAAAAGAGCGATGGCCTCTTGTTGTAGTTTTTCTAAAGAATTAGTCATGAATGATAGATGTTCCGGATTCTCCAGTAATCAATTGCTGCAATACTTCAGCTTTACCAATAATCACTTTTTTCACACCACTATGTAACGCTGCAAAGGCATTATCCAATTTGGGCAACATACCTGCAAAAATGACTTGCTGTTCTTTCAGCTGTTTGTAAGTAGTTGGATTGATCTCTTTGATAACGGTAGCGTCATCATTAGCGTCCAGTAATACACCTGCTTTTTCAAAAGAGTAGATCAACTCTACATTATATAAACTACTTAACGCTTTTGCGGTTTCTTGTGCAATGGTATCAGCATTTGTATTGAGCAACTGTCCCTTACCATCATGTGTTATCGGCGCTAGCACTACGCAATCCTGTTGTTGCAGAATATTTTGAAAGAAAGAAGCATCTACGCTATCTATATCACCTACAAAGCCATAATCGGTAGCTGCACCTGTACGTTTATGCGCCAGGATAGCATTACCGTCTGCACCACAAACACCTACTGCATTGCAATTGGCAGCCTGTAACTGCGCTACAATATTTTTATTGATATATCCGGCGTATACCATGGTAACCACCTTTAGCGTTTCGCTATCAGTTATACGACGGCCATCGATCATTTGTTGAGGGATATTCAATTCGGCGGCAAGTCGGGTTGCCAATTTTCCACCGCCATGCACCAGAATTTTTTTGCCTTTAATGGCTGCAAATTGTAATAGAAATGCAGACAATTTGTTATCATCGTCGATAACATTACCGCCAATTTTTATGACATATAACTTATCCATGTAGTATTGATGCTAAAACAGCCTGAGCTGCCCAAACACGGTTTGAAGCTTCCTGCGTAATTATACTGTTAGGCCCATCCAATATCTCGTCACTTAATTCCACATTTCTTCTCACAGGAAGACAATGCATCACTTTAGCATTATTGGTGGTTTTCAGTTTATCTGATGTAAGCATCCAGCTTTGATCATTGCAAAGGATCTGACCATACTGCTCATAACTACTCCAGTTCTTTACATAGATATAATCAGCATCTTTTAATGCCGCATCCTGATCAGTAGTTATTGTAGCACCTTTTGTAAACTGCTCGTCTAACGCATACCCTTCAGGATGTGTAACAACAAAGTCCGCGTTCCCCCAAGCCGTCATCCATTGTGCAAAACTATTGGCTACACATTGCGGCAGTGGCTTTACGTGGGGAGCCCAGGTTAAAACTACCTTAGGTTTACGTTTTTCCTTAAAGGTTTCTGTAATGGTTATTACATCTGTAAGACTTTGAAGCGGATGCAGGGTAGCGCTTTCCAAACTCACTACGGGAATACCTGCATATTTTACAAACTGCTTTATATAGTTTTCACTATAATCCTCTTCACGATTCTTTAATGAAGGGAAAGTGCGTATAGCTAGTACATCAAAATAGTTTCCCATAATCGGAGCTGCATCTTTCACATGCTCAACTGATGTTCCGTTCATTACAGCACCGTCGGCAAATTCCAATGCCCAGCCTTCAGCACCAACATTAAAAACAATGGCTTCCATACCCAGATTCTGAGCAGCAATCTGTGTACTAAGGCGCGTACGCATACTAGGGTTCAAAAACAAACAACCTATACGCTTATTACTACCTAAGGTTTTATCCTGAAAAGGATTTGCTTTGTAGGCCAGTGCCTTTTGTACCAAGGCATCTATGTCACTTACATCATGAACGGAAAGAAACTGTTTCAACGACTAACTCTATTTATCTTAAAATGAAAAAAAGCCTATCTAATTATTTATCCTGCTGTGTTAGCAATACTTGAAGGGACAGTTGATAGCAACTGTTGTATTGCCTTTTTCACTGCAGCAATGAATGCATCCACCTGTTCTTTTGTTAAAGAAAGCGCTGGCAATAACCGAATCACATTAGGTTTTGCTTCACCAGTGAAAATTTGAAAATCACGTAACAATACTTTACGCAGGTCATTCAGTTCTTCAACTGTATTAAAACCAATCATTAAGCCTTGTCCACGCACATCTTTTATTCCTTCAATTGATTGCAATTGCTCCACTAAGTAGCTTCCTACTGTTGCAGCTTGCTCAATTAACTTTTCCTGCTCCATCACTTCTAACACAGCCAATGCTGCTGCACACGCTAAATGATTACCACCAAACGTAGTACCTAACATTCCATGCTTGGGTTGAATATGAGGAGCTATTAAAATACCGCCAATTGGAAATCCATTACCCATGCCTTTAGCCATACTGTAGATGTCGGCTTGAATATCTGCATTATCAATAGAGAAGAACTTTCCACTACGTCCATAACCACACTGTACTTCATCTGCTATAAGTAACGCTCCATTTTGATCACATAACTGGCGAATGGCTTGTAAAAAGGCAGCACTTGCTACATTGATACCACCCACGCCTTGTATACTTTCAATAATGACAGCAGCAGTTTCCTTACCATCACTTTCAAAATAGGCATTTAAAGCATCAACATCGTTGAATGGAAGGAAGGTAATATTCTCAGTAGCATTTACCGGTGCAACAATACTTAAATTATCAGTTGCAGCAACGGCCAATGAGGTACGACCATGAAAGGCTTTTTTAAACGCTACTACTTTTTTCCTGCCTGTATGAAAAGACGCTAGCTTAAGTGCATTTTCATTTGCTTCAGCCCCACTATTACACAGAAACAACTGGTAATCTTCTTTTCCGCTTACTCGTCCTAAGGTTTCAGCTAATTGTTTCTGAATAGGGATTTTTACAGAGTTAGAGTAAAAAGCTATTTGATGTAATTGATCTTCTATTCGTTTTACCCAATGCGGATGTGTATGACCAATGGAGATCACAGCATGACCACCATACATATCCAAATACTGAGTGCCCTTATCATCCCATACATAAGAGCCTGCTGCCTTTACTATAGTAATGTCATTAAGGGGGTAAACGTCAAATAAGTTCATGGCTATTGATTTAAAATCCTGTGGGTTTTAAGTGTAATCCTGCACATTCATCTAATCCGAATTGCAGGTTCATATTTTGCACGGCTTGTCCAGATGCGCCTTTTAATAAATTGTCAATGGCTGAATGCACCACCAGTTTAGTTCCTACTTTCTCTAGCTGGATGACACATTTATTGGTATTTACTACTTGTTTTAAAAAGATCTCTTGCTGACTTAAAATTGTAAAGGGATGATCAGCATAGAACTCTTTATATAAGTCAACCAGTGACTCCAGCTTCCAATCGCAGGTAATAGTTGAAGTGATAAAGATGCCTCGTGTAAAGTCTCCTCTCCAAGGCACAAAATTGAGCTCTATTTGTTCCGCACCAAATTGAGTAAGCGACTGATTGATCTCTTTTAAATGCTGGTGCGTTAGCGTTTTATAGGCTTGAATGTTATTGGCTCTCCAACTGAAATGCGATGTAGCCGACAAACTTTGTCCTGCACCAGTAGAACCAGTAATACCAGTAGTATTTATTTCGTTCTCTAACAATCCTGCTTTCGCCAACGGCAATAAGCCTAATTGAATAGCAGTGGCAAAACATCCAGGATTTGCAATATTCTGTGCTTTACGTATTTGCTCTTTGTTCAATTCTGGCAAACCATATACAAATGTTCGATCATCAATTGTAGCATGAGACTGTAAACGGAAGTCTTGCGAGAGATCAATGATCTTTACTTGCTGACCAATTTTGTTTTCTGTTAAAAACTTACGCGCTTCGCCATGTCCTGCACACAGAAACAAAATATCAATATTACTATTCAGTTCTGCCGCAAAGGTGAGATCAGACTCTCCTATCAGATCCTGGTGAATAGCCGCAATGGGTTTACCCGCATTGCTACGGCTATGTATAAATGAAATATTTACTTGTGGATGATGAAGGAGGATACGCAACAACTCACCACCGGTATACCCAGCACCTCCTACAATTCCTACGTTTACTTTCTTCATGTTAATCACAGTTTATACGGTCATTTATGGTTGAGGGTTGTGAGCAAAGAAGAAACTCTAATTCTTCATCCGTATTATTAAGTATCCGATGACGCTGGCCAGGTTTAATATGAATGCCTTCGCCTGCAACTACATCAATATGGTCACCCTCAATTTCAAATTGAGCAATCCCTTTGAGAATATAAAAGAATTGTTGCGCCTGGTTATGATAATGTTTTGCCTCTGCTGTCTTTGCTGGCATTCGCTCCTGCTTTACAGAAAGGCTATCTTCTGCCACCAGGTTCCACCCGTCACAATTGTCACCCCAGGTATAATGTTGCAAACAATTGTTTTTGGAAACAGGCTTCATTTACTTTACACTATCTTTTACTTGGTGAAAAATGGCTGTCTGATTACCAAAGATCTTACTAAAGCCACGTACGTCTTCTCCGCTCCAGCCGTTATTCATTTCACCATACTTTCCAAATTTGCTGCTCATCAAGTCATAAGGCGACTCAATACCGATAACTTGGAAATGATAAGGTTGTAGTTGTACAAACACATCACCTGTTACTTGTTGCTGGGCACTTTCAAAGAAAGCTTCAATATCGCGCATTACAGGGTCAAGGATCTGCCCTTCATGCAGCCAGTTGCCGTAGAATTGCGCCAACTGGTCTTTCCAGTTCAATTGCCATTTCGTCAACACATGCTTTTCTAATGCATGGTGGGCCTTTAAAATTACCATAGGAGCAGCCGCTTCAAAACCTACACGCCCTTTGATACCAATGATCGTATCACCTATATGAATATCACGGCCAATAGCAAAAGGTCCTGCCAGCTTCTGTAAATATTGAATAGATTCAGATGGATGATTGAAAGACTTATCATTCACCTTTTGCAACTCTCCTTTTACAAAACTTAGCTTAACTTCTTCAGGAGTAGTCTTAGTTAATTGAGTAGGCCAGGCTTCTTCAGGCAATACACCTTTAGAAGATAGTGTTTCTTTACCTCCAACACTGGTACCCCACAAACCTTTATTAATTGAGTAAACCGCCTTATCAAAATTCATTTCCACACCCTTAGCCTTTAGGTATGAAATCTCTTCTTCACGGCTAAGTTTCATATCGCGTATAGGCGTAATGATTTCCGCATTAGGAATCATTACATGGAAGATCATATCAAAGCGTACTTGATCATTACCAGCACCTGTACTACCGTGTGCTACAGCATCAGCCTCTAGCTTTTGTGCGTGTTCGGCAATGTGCAGTGCTTGAATAAGACGTTCAGCACTTACACTTAATGGATAGGTGTTATTCTTTAACACATTCCCATAAACCAAATACTTAATGATGCGGTCATAATAAGCAGGAACGGCATTTACTGTCGTATGCGTTTTCACCCCTAATTTATAGGCGTGTTGCTCTATGGTTTTTAATTCTTCTTCAGTGAAGCCACCGGTATTTACAATAATACTGTGCACTTCATAGCCTTTATCCTCGCTTAGGTATGTGGCGCAGTACGTAGTATCCAGGCCACCACTGAAACCAAGTACGACTTTCTTCATTTCTAGTTTGTGATGATTTATTAATGGAACAGATTAAACATTGATATTTTTAGCTTGCGGTTGGAGCTGCGATCTATATTAGTCAAGCGCTTCAGGAACTTATTCTGCTTGATTTTCAGCAGGCGCTCATAGATCTTACTTTTCTTTTCAAAATGCTCCTTTGTTTCCTTTGGTTCATAATGATCCTTAGGGTCAAATAGCATGGCGGTGCATAAGCAATTCTTACGGTCTTTGCTCATCAGAATTTCGTAATTGACACAGCTTTTGCAGCCAGCCCAAAACTTTTCGTCCTGAGTAAGTTCAGAGTAAGTCACCGGCTCATAACCCAGATCACTATTGATCTTCATTACAGCCAGTCCTGTTGTTAAACCAAAGATTTTTGCATCAGGGTACTTCTCCCGGCTTAGTTGGAAGATGCGCTGCTTTATTCCTTTAGCTACGCCGCTTTTACGGAAAGCAGGAGATACGATCAAGCCAGAATTGGCTACATATTCACCTTCCCAGGTTTCTATATAGCAAAAGCCTACCCAGGTACCATCTTCAGTAACAGCTATTACAGCCTTGCCCTCTTCCATTTTCAGGGCTACGTATTCAGGACTGCGTTTAGCGATTCCTGTTCCGCGCGCTTTAGCTGAAGCTTCCATTTCGTCAGTTATCAAAACTGAATACTTTTTATCAGCAGGTGTTGCCACTCTGATAATAATCTTCTGATTATCCACGATGTTGTAAAAGAAAGTTGTTGAATAAGTAAGTAGTAGATGACCAATCTTATAGAACAAATACAAGCCGGAGATATTTCACTGATAGGGACCTTGGTTAGCGGTTCGTCCTATCAGCATCCACGTCGTCTCGATAAATAGCGGAAAAGATCAAAACACACCTCATACACACCTGTAGCCAGGTGGGAATGGAATAAAATCTGCTTAGTGTGTGAATTTGATGCTATCATGTGTAATGAGTTACAAATGTATAATACCTTGAATAAAACGTGCCAACTTTTTTTGTTAATCCCTGTCAAGTGATATGTAAGCGGTTATTAAAGCTGAAAACATCGATGGCAAAAGCAACATTTAACGGGCTATTAAGAGCCCAACGCCGCGCTAATAAAAAAGTGACAAGTGCTTATTCCAAGAGGGAAATTCCTTTTCTCCGAGACAGTTTCAAATGGGCTAAATGTAGCAAATGGCGAAACCAATGCACAGGAACTACTCCATAAACTGCAGATGGCTTTCAAACCTCGTTTTTCCAATTACTTATCTTTACACCACCTCTAAGATTAGTTTTATACCTAGAGCCCTACCTGCTATGACCCGAATTGGATTGATTTCAGATACCCACAACTATTTAGACCCCGCCGTATTCAAACATTTTGAAACCTGTGACGAGATCTGGCATGCAGGTGATTTCGGCACTAAAGCAATAGCAGATGAACTTCAAGCTTTTAAGCCCTTAAAAGGCGTCTTTGGCAACATTGATGGTCGCGATATCCGAAGTGTTTATCCTGAAATACTGGTCTGGTCCTGTGAAGAGGTAACCGTTTACATGAAGCATATAGCCGGTTATCCTGGCCGCTATGCTCCAGGAGTAAAGCAAGACTTGGTTAACAACCAGGCGAAACTCTTCATCAGTGGGCACTCCCATATTTTAAAGGTTATTTACGATGACGATATCAATTGCCTGCATATGAATCCCGGAGCAGCTGGCAATCAAGGATGGCACCAGGTAAGAACGCTTATTCGCTTTGCTATTGATGGTAAAATCATAAAAGATTGTGAAGTTATTGAACTAGGCAGACGTGGATCACAATTATAAAAGCAATATCTATTGACATAAGCAGATGTGTGATTTTCCTTATCACTCCGTAGCCTATATCTATGATCAAAGAACACGGCCCATTCAGCCATACATCATAAAAAAACACCCCACTAGCATAATGGCTCTTGTATTCCTTTTTTTGAAAAGTTAATATTGCTTTAACAAAATCAGTTGTTATGTCCAGCACCATACATCGCCGTTCTTTACTCAAGCTTACCTCCTTATTGGCAATTGGCTCTGCACTCACCAAAGCTGACGTTTACGCTTCAGACTTTACGAATCAACGATTTGCTGAAGGCCCAATACGACTTACCTCAAATGAAAATCCCTATGGCCCCTCTCCTATGGCACGAAGGGCTATGGCTGATGCTATTACTCAATCTAATCGGTATCCTTGGGATGTCACTACCAAGCTGCTGGAAAAACTGGGTACACTATATGGCTTAACATCGGAGCATGTATTATTGGGTGCGGGCTCCTCTGAAATCCTGGGTTTGTCAACACTACTGGCAGCGTTAAATAAGGGAAATGCTATTACAGCAGCACCTACCTTCTCTATTTGGGCACCGGTTGCAGAAAAAATGGGCCTCACCGTCACCAAGGTGCCACTTTTGGAAGAAAAGATGAATGATCTGTCGGCTATGGTTAGCCAGCTAAATGAAAACACCCGCTTGTTTTATATCTGTAACCCAAACAACCCTTCAGGTACCATATTGCCAACCGCAGCCGTTAGAGATGCTGCAGAAGAAGCCAGCAAAAAAAGCCTGGTTCTTATAGATGAAGCTTATCTGGATTATACCAACGAGCCAAGCCTTGTAAACATGGTCAGTACTAATAAAAACATAATCATCGCAAAAACCTTTTCTAAGATATATGGACTGGCAGGGGCTCGTATTGGTTATGCTATTGCGCACCCCGATACTATTAATAAACTAGCGGCCCTTCAGCCATGGGCTAATGCAGGCGTTAGCGCTGTTTCTCTGGCTGCGGCTTTAGCCTCACTTGACGACAAATCCTTTGTTGCCAGCTCCAAAGAAAAGAATACAGAAGCAAGAATGTATACACAAAAAGAATTGGAAAGCCTGGGTATTAAAGTAATTCCTTCACACACCAATTTCATTTACTATTCTTTAGCTAATTACAAGGGCAATTGGCAGGAAGCACTCCGGGCTAAAAACATTCTTTCCGCAGGAACATATGAACAACAGGGGCAATGGACACGCACCACTGTAGGTACATTAAAGGAAATGCAGCAATTTATTTCTGCCGTAAAAGCAATAGTATAATTCTCTTTTAGGTTAAGTAGTTCGTATAGATGAAAGTGGACCGTTGATAGATGACTGGAGCCTGCAATCAACCGAATTCAACCCACTTTAATAAGAACCGTATTTATAAAAAGAAAAGGTCAACCAGTAACAGTTGACCTTTTCTTTTTATAAAATGAGGTGTTAGAACCATCCTCTACCAGCACCAATTTCACGTATTGGCCAAGGAATAGATGCCAATACAATCAATAAGGCAATTAGATAAAAGATAAATGTACGTTTATGCTTAGCACTATCAGGAATACTCTTTTTACTTTGGGCCTTACCAATATGAAGGAGGACTATTGCTACCAACATACCAATGGTATGTTCTACGGCAAAGAAACGTGAAACAGGGTCACCCATTACCTCACCCATACCTCTGTTAGAAATATTTTGATATCCCCAGGCACCCATAAACCAAAGTGCTATTCCCACCAACAGCATAATGTCAGCAAAAATGGTCAACAACAGGCCTACAGTGCGATCACTCTTTTCAAAAGGTCTGTTACCAGCTGTTGCACTTTTGAAAATAGCAACCAGCAATAAGATTAAAACGATCCACCGACCGAAACTATGCAAATGCAATAAGCCTGTATACATACACGTGTTGATTTTTGATATGCGCCAAAACTACAATAGCAATGGCGTAATACAAACTTTACTTATCCGCATTTCTCCTGTAGATTGTTATCTTACCTCATGTAATAAACAATTAAGAAGTAGCGGCCATTCTTTCACATTTCACTTTTCACGTCTCACGTCCCAATCATTTCACCCAATCAGCAATAAAAATATTCGTATCATGGGTACCGCCATTATTCCGGTTGCTGCAAAATACAATCTTCTTCCCGTCTGGACTAAACATAGGAAAGGCATCAAATCCTTTGTCCCGGCTAATCTTTTCTAACCCACTACCATCTTTATTTACGAGGTACATATTAAACGGAAAGCCCCTTTTATACTCGTGATTACTACAGAATATTATTCGGCCATCCTTTGTAAAATTTGGTGCCCAATTGGCTTGCCCAAGGTTGGTGATTTGATTAGCCCCACTACCGTCTGCATTGGCCACCCACACTTCCATTTTAGTAGGCGCTACTAAACCTTCCTTTAATAGGTCTTTATATTCCTTTACTTCCTCTTCCGTCTTGGGCCTACTTGCACGCCAGATAATTTGTTTCCCATCCGGACTAAACCAGGCACCCCCATCATAGCCCAATGTATTGGTTACCTGCTTGATCTTTCCTGTTTTCAAATCCATTACATACAAATCAAGATCACCATTTCGCGTAGAAGTAAAGATCATCTTACGCCCGTCGGCAGACAAGGTAGCTTCCGCATCATATCCTGGGGTATTCGTTAACTGTTTGGTTTGTTTTCCGCCTGTATCGGTAATGAAAATATCGTAGCTGCTATAGATTGGCCAGATATATTTATTGCCATATTTAGCTCTATCGGGCGTAGGAGGACACTCATCTCCAGCCTTATGGGTAGAGGCATATACTACGTGCTTATTGTCCTTTGTAATGAACGCACAGGTAGTGCGGCCTTTACCAGAAGAGATCATTTTGTATTGAAATGCCTCTCCCACCTTTGGCACACGCCCAATGAATATCTGGTCGCATGGCAAACCATCTTTTCGAGAAGTGCGTTGAAAAACAAGCGCTTTCCCATCATAGCTCCAATAAGCTTCTGCATTATCACCACCAAAGGTTAATTGCTGAAGATTACGAAAATGCGTTTCCTCTGGATAATGTAAGGTATCAGCAGGGGCTTGTGAATGAGCTGTTACCAGCAGCATCACAGAAACAAAAAGGCAAGCAGTTCTTCTCATGTAAAATTTATTGACAGTTATTAACGTAATGCAAAAATAATGGTTCACAATAAGCCTTTATTTAGATTTGCGCATGCGATATCTAGTCGGAATACTATCTACTCTGTCCGTTTTAACGGCATGCACCAATAGCGGCAACACAGATCCACTATTAACAAAAGAGCCTTACGACAAGCTATCCGATAGTATCAATCAGGCACCCAACGACGCCGAGCTATATTACAAGCGCGGCACTTTACTTTTTCAAAATAACGAACTTCATTATGCGCAATCAGACCTGCAAAAGGCCTGGAGCCTGGCACCAACAGAAGAGCACGCTTTAAGTCTCACTACCCTTTTGGCAAATAAACACAGCGACAGCGCCATTAACTTCCTGCAAATGGCCTTGCAAAAACTACCACAAAGCGTGGCATTAGAGGTAGGATTGGCTAGAGGCTACCAACAAAAAGGTGACTTTCAAAAAGCGTTGACACAGTGCGATCAGGTACTGACAAAACACCCAAATAGTATTGATGCTCTTTTATTAAAGGCCGAATTGCAGAAAGATTTGAAGCAGGATGCAGAAGCATTGAAAACTTTGGAACAAGCTTACCACCTGGCTCCTTTTGACTCAGAGTTAGTACACAGTCTAGCTTTTGCCTATGCGGAATCGAAGAATAGTAAAGTGCTTGACTTGTCAGACTCGTTGATTACCGCCGATATTAAAGGCATGCATGCAGAACCCTATTACTTCAAGGGCCTTTATTTTGTAAATATTGGAAATAAAGCAGAAGCCTTAAAGCAGTTAAATGCCGCTATTCAGCACGACTATTACTTCCTGGATGCTTACATGGAAAAAGGGCAATTGTATTACAATAATAAGCAGTACACAGAAGCGCTTAAAACCTTTCAATTAGCTACTACTATCTCTCCCACTTTTGCTGACGCCTATTATTGGCTAGGAAAAACTAAAGAAACCATGGGAAACAAAGCAGAAGCCAAACTGGATTATCAACGCGCCTTTGGATTGGATAAAAGCCTGACGGAAGCGAAACAAGCTGCAGACAAATTATAGTTTCAATACCAAGTCTAAAACCCATCACCTGGAACAGTATCAATACACCGTGCACTCGTTTTCATATCAAATTATCAACCTGTCAACTCCAATCAGACATCCTAAAATCAGCAATCCTCCATTCCTCTCCCCAATCCCTTAATCTTCCCAAATCGTGGTTCCGACTATCTTTGCGACCATGGCTACAATTACTTTTCTATATAAAGATTTATTACAGTATACAGAAGCAATATTCCAAAAACTAGGCAGTACCCCTGAAGACGCCGCACTGGCAGCTAAAGTTTTATTATCAGCCGATCTCAGGGGTGTCGACTCTCATGGTGTAGCGCGTTTAAGTGGCTATGTACGCCTTTGGGAGGTTAAAAGGGTAAATGCTACCCCCAATGTGCAGATCCTCCACCAAACGCCGTCTACAGCCACTGTAGACGGCGATTCCGGCCTGGGCCTGGTGGTGGCGCCTAAAGCCATGCAAATTGCCATCAATAAGGCAAAACAGGTAGGCACTGGCTGGGTAAGTGTTCAGAACAGCAATCACTTCGGAATTGCTGGTTTTCACGCAATGATGGCCTTGGAAGAAGATATGATTGGCATTTGCATGACCAATGCCAGCCCTTTAGTATCCCCCACATTCTCAGTAGAAAGACTATTAGGTACTAATCCTATATGTGTTGCCATACCAGCTGGCAAGCAGCCCGCTTTTGTAGCCGACATGGCCACTACCACTGCCGCTAATGGTAAGCTGGAAATCCTGCAGCGTAAAAACCTGGAGGCCCCTATTGGATGGATACAAGATGCCAATGGTGATGCAACAACCGATGCACATGCCTTGAAAAATGGTGGTGCGCTTTTACCGCTTGGTGGCAACAGAGAGCAAGGAAGCCATAAAGGCTATGCTTTGGGAGCCATCGTAGATATCTTTTCTGCTGTGCTCAGTGGAGCTAACTATGGACCTTGGGTTCCTCCTTTCCCGGCCTATGTACCAATGCCTACTAATATGCCCGGAAAAGGTATTGGCCACTTTTTTGGTGCCATGCGGGTAGATGCTTTCCGCCCTGCCGACGACTTCAAACGGCATATGGATCAATGGATTGAACGTTTCCGGCAGTCTCGAACAATTCAAGGTCAGGATAAAGTATTGATTCCCGGCGATCCAGAGCGAGAAATGGAAGAAGTACGTCTTCAACAAGGCATTCCCTTATTACATCCTGTAGTAGAAGATCTTAAGTCGCTGGCCCAACGCTTTGATGTAGAATTCCCATCACATAATTCCTAAACCGTATTTGAACAAACTATATTTGCGCCTCGAAGCCTTTATATAAGGGAATACTAGTCTTATGAAAGTAATGAAATTTGGTGGCACCTCAGTAGGAAAGCCACAGCGCATGCAGGAAGTAGCCAAACTGATCACAGCTGATTCAGAACCAAAGATCGTGGTATTGAGTGCTGTATCAGGCACTACCAATAGCCTGGTAGAAATCGGTAATTTGTTAGCCAGTGGTGATCGCTCTACAGCCAAACAAAAGATTGATGCACTGGAAGCCCAGTACCAGCAATTTGTTAGTGAGTTAGCAACCACAGAAACTGCTTTATCAGCAGCTAAAGACATCTTAAAAGAGCATTTTGAGTTCCTGAACATCATTCTGAAGATCTCTTATAGTGAAGCATTAAGCAAGGACATACTGGCGCAAGGAGAATTACTTTCAACTAAATTGTTCTCAGTATACCTGAATCAAAAGGGTATCAATCATATGTTGTTGCCAGCACTAGACTTCATGTCTATTGACAACAATAACGAGCCACAAGTTCCTCAGATCAAGACAAAGATCCAGGCTATTTTACAACAGAATGCTTCTACTCCACTCTTTATAACGCAAGGCTTTATCTGCCGCAATGCCAAAGGAGAAGTTGACAACCTGAAACGTGGTGGTAGCGATTACAGTGCTTCATTAATTGCAGCTGCTATTAATGCTTCTGTTTGTGAGATCTGGACAGATATCAGTGGTATGCACAACAACGACCCTCGCGTTGTAAATAAAACCATTCCTATTGAGCAACTAAGCTTCGATGAAGCAGCCGAGCTGGCGTACTTTGGCGCTAAGATCTTACACCCTGCTTCTATCTGGCCTGCACAACAATACAACATACCTGTTAAGCTGTTAAACACTATGGAGCCTCAGGCTAAAGGCACCCTAATTAGTGAACAAGCAGCCTCTCAAGGCGTAAAAGCGGTTGCTGCTAAGGACGGCATTACTGCTGTTAAAATTAAAAGTAGTCGCATGTTACTGGCATATGGCTTCTTACGCAAGGTGTTTGAGATCTTTGAAAAGCACCGTACTTCAATCGATATGATCACTACATCCGAAGTAGCAGTATCGGTAACAATTGACGACAATAGTGCACTGCCTCAAATCATAAA
This sequence comes from Flavisolibacter tropicus, assembly GCF_001644645.1. Lineage (NCBI taxonomy): Bacteria > Pseudomonadati > Bacteroidota > Chitinophagia > Chitinophagales > Chitinophagaceae > Flavisolibacter > Flavisolibacter tropicus. The sequence continues at coordinate 1,702,768 of NZ_CP011390.1, forward strand.
AGAACTGGAGGTACTGGGAACAGTAGAAATTGAAAAAGACCAAACCATTATTTCTGTCGTAGGAAATGAACTGGCTAAATCCAATGAAACACTGCAAAAGCTCTTTACCAGTGTTCAAACAGTTCCTGTTACAATGGTTAGCTATGGTGGTAGCCCACACAACGTATCCCTACTGGTTCCTTCATCATTTAAACAGCAAACTTTACAATTGCTGAACTCAGGACTTTTTGGTTTATAAATCAATAAAAAAGTACCATAAAGCGAGAAGCCATCCTTAGGGATGGCTTCTCGCTTTATACAAAATAGTTATTCTTTATAATTCTACCGCGGAACAATAACTTTTTCCATATACACTGGCAGTCCATTATTGGTAAATCCCATAACCACTATACGGTAAGACTTTGTAATATCATTATTATAGAACCTCACATTTGAGCTTCCTTTTTCACTGCTCATTGAAGTATTCCAATATAAAACTTCACGAGCATCATATTTCACCTGCTCAAATCCATCTTCGCCATAATTAAATGGGGTGTAGTTATCCAAGCTTTTATAACCCACAAGGTATCCTTGCGGCAATCCTACAGGATAACTTCTGTATCCGCGACGCGTATAAATAGCAATTGATTGCCCTTCACCGAAACGGCCGGTAAAATTTCGAAACACTTTTACCATAGCTACATCACTTACCGGCAACGTATAGGCTTCATGAAGAGATACGCTTATTTCATCAATATAAACTGAACGGGCATAATTAACTCCGGTTGATGCACCCGGCACACGCATTCTAATCCAGTCCATAATATTCGAATACCCATATGCATGTTGATCTTCATTGACAAAATCATAAACAACTTCATTGGCACTATGGAAAAGCAATGTACTAAGGCTATCATTTAGTCGATCTACAGCAGACTTCCTCTTTGCTTTTACAACCACCTCTTGCAAATTCTTGTATTTATTGTCTATAAGAAATTGTGTCTGATAAGCATCTAAACTGCGCTGTAAAGCAGTAGATACTGAGTCATTTGGCTTACGTGCTGCCATGTAATACGGCCCTGCCGGCAAAGAACCAACTAGTCGCTTAAACTGATTATTCCGTTCAAACAGCACCTTTACATTCTGAGCAGATACCTTCTTGGAGTTGATTTTATAAAACACTTTGATGGTATCTTCAAATAGAGCTCCGTTTATTTGAAATGCACCAGTGCTGTCAGTTGATACTTGTTGAAAAATTACACTTGAATCCCTGAACTGAAACAAAAGATTAATGTCTTTATTCAATTGTAGTTTCTTTCCATTAAATACAGTACCCGTAAAAGATAAATACTGTTCCTCTTTATAATCTCGTCTGGGAAACCTGCCATTCAACATATTCTGCCAGGTAAACCAACGCCATTTTTCCGTAATCAAAAAGGCGTCAAGAGCCCCTTTCTTTAAAGAATCATCGGCAGGAAAATACCAGGCTGGTTTCGCCGACTGAATGGTTATATCATTGCTAAGTAAAAGACTGCTAAGTAGATTATCCTTAAACGTAGGAATATTGTCATCCGCAACAAACATTGAATAGGTATAAAAACTAGCGCTATCAATACCAATTTTCCAAACATTAAGACTTCGCTTATTAAAAGACAAACTGTCTAAGGATAGTTCTGGAAACCTTATTTGACCTACATGAAAAAAAGATAGTCGTTCTGTAAGTGGTTGATCGTTATTATCGAATAGCGTAAAATGTATAATACCATCTGTCAGCAACTTTGCTGGCAACTTAACTGTTACAATTGAGTCAAGATTAGTAATACCAGCCTGGCAAACTAATTGATTCTGCATTTGACCAATTAACTTGAACCTATTTTTTGCAGGCTGATTCTTAAAAACCACTTTACAGATCATGGTATCAGCTTGTTGCTGCACTTTCAACAAAATACCTGAATGTTTCACATCTGGCAAGGAGATAGTTTTTACATGCCCCAAATTATCATTAATAACAGCCACATAGGCCTTACCTGCTTCTGGAGTAAAGTCAAAGGCACTGATCTCTTCATTGAAAGAAGTGAAGTGAGCAACAATCTTAAACGGATCATCTCTTTCTTTTACCACACCACTCCAGCTTGTTGGTAAAAAGGTTTCAGAAAATAAACGAATCGACACTTTATTTTCAATAGCAGCAATCAGTTGACCAGATTCAGCAAATGCCTTTGCATCCCACCGTACAGGCTTTACTTTCACTTGTTGGGCCGATTCAGGATTATAAATAACAAGTTGATGCAGATACGGAAAGTTTTCATCATAATTCAACATCCAAGAGGTATATGCCCGAATGTAATAGACGCCCTCATCTAATTGTTTATTCAGTGAAAAACTTCCCTCCCCTGCGCCATTAAGCAATGGTATAATGGATCGGTCTAGTAGTTGTTTCTGCTGACTATAAAGCTCTACATAAAGATTTGTAGACTGGCTTGATGGCGAGTATTCGGAAAACACATAGCCTTTGAACCACATTTTCTCACCTGCTATGTAACTTGTCTTATTATACTGTATAAAGACTTTCTCCAGTGGATAGTTGTCTTGAAAGTATTTCAATGCTTCTTCAGCTTTATTCTGAGCTATACCAAATAGGTAAAAACAAATAAAACATAGGAGAGTAAAATATCGTTTCATTATAGCAGTTATACCTCCAAATTATCAAAGAGTCTCAAACCAAAATGTTAAAGAAAAAAGCCCTACACCTAGCAGAGCCCTTTTCTTATTTTATTGATATACCAATTGGTTAATAACTACTTGGTGAAGAAGCAATATTTTACTTGATCACAATTTCAAGCTGCCATTCTTTAGCTAACTGTTTTAGATTAGCAGCAAACACAACTGTCCATTCATTACATGACTACTTATGCCCTTTAAAGATTGGGAGCTACTGCTTTGCTTGTAGTACCTGTTGCATGTAAACAGGTTGGCCTGCATTTGTAAAGCCAGTTACAACAACCCTGAACGTTTTTGTTACATCATTATTATAAAAATGTATTACCCCTTTCCCATTGTTTGAAGGCAATACGGTTTCCCAATACAATAGCTCTCGCCTGTCTTCATTAATAATACCAAAACTTTCATCTGCGTAATTAAAGGGCACCAAAGGCTTTTGAGTTTTATACCCCTTCAGAATGGCATGTGGCATACTAAGCATATTACTTCCGCCACCACTACGGGTATATATAGCGATAACATTACCATTAGAAATTGCGCCTTCACCATTACGAAACACTTTAATCATGGCCACTTCATTTGCTAGGGGCAAATCTTTACCAGCCAGCATTTCATCAACATATACATACATAGGAGTCTTATCATAACCAGTGAATGCAAGACCACCAACATGTTGGCGCACCCAAGCCAGAATATCTGCTCCTGGCGACATCACATATTTCCCATTTTCAAAATCAAATACAATTTCATTAGATGTCTGAAAGAAGGTTGAACTCAATCGTTTATTCAGTTGCTCCGTTACGGATTGCCTTTTTGCCTTAACCACTATTTCTTCTAACTTTTTGTATCGGCTTTCCACTAGCAATTGGTTCTTTAAAGCCAGCGCCCTATTACTCATTAATGGGTCAATAGCTGCAGTAGCTCGCCTTGTTACTAAATAATTACTTTGCGGCAATGAACCTAATAACCTTTTAAACTTATTGTTTAACTCAAATACTACTCGTATCGATTTTGCACTATACTTGTTTGAGTTCAACATGTAAAAAACTTTTGCTGAATCCAAAAGCAAGGCTCCATCTATTTGAAAGGAACCAGAGTTATCAGTATGAAATTGATGGTAGGCGAATGAAGAATCCCCAAAGCTAAAGAGTAAATTCACTGGCGTATTTAATAATAAACGTCTTGATCTAAAGACAGTACCAGTAAAGGAAAGATAATGTTCACGTTGATAAGCTGAGTTAGGAAAACGCCCATCCATTATATTTCCCCACGTAAACCAACGCCATCTTTCTGATACTAACAATGCATCAAGCGCTTCTTTATGGTGCTCATTCAGCTCATTAAAGTACCAGGCAGGATGATAAGGCCTATAAGTAATATCATTACTTAACCAAAGACTGCTAAGCAAATTTTCTTTAGACTCAGGCTGGTTTATATCCGCCACCAGTGCTGCATAACTATAACTGTTTGTACTATCTGTTTTTATTTGCCAGCTGTTAAGCGCTCTTGGTTTAAAAGAAATGGTATCAGCTACAAGCTGAGCTTTTGCCAAGGGTTTAGCATAAACAAATACAAGCCTTTCTACCAGCGGCACCTCCTTACTATCAAATAGCGTTAAATGAAGTAGACCATTTTCAATTCCTGCGGTTGGCAATTTCACAACTAGCAACGAATCCCTGAAAGCAATTGTGGTATTATAAATCAGCTTATGCTGTACTTGCCCCAAGAGTAAATACTTTTTTTCAGTAGTCTGTCTACCTTTAATCAGTATCTTACAAATTACGGTATCTCCCTCTTGCTTTGCTTTAAATAAAACACCGGAAGATCTAACAGCAGGAAGCAGGATTGTACGGGTATTGCCATAATTATCGGTTACTGTTGCCTGGTAGGTTTTATTTTCCTCTGCAACAAACTTGGTAGAGGCCACTTCCTGATTAAAAGAAGAAAAGGTTGAAATAATCTTTGAAGCATCCCCTTTCTCCTTTATCACTCCTTCCCAGCTTGGTGGCAAAAAACTCTCAGTAAACAATCGTATGGATATATTATTTTCTACACCGCCAATTAGCTGACCAGACTCAGCAAAAGCTTGCGCTGCCCAACGGATAGGCTTAGCCTTAAGCTGATATTCGGATTGCGGATTATAAACCAGGAAGGTATGTAGGTAAGGGAAATTCTCATCAAAATTGAGCATCCAAGCCGTATATGCTCTTATATAATACACCCCCTCTGGCAATTGATTATTTAACAAGAAACTACCCTCGCCAATACCATTGAATAATGGTATCATAGATTTATCGAGTAGTTGCTTATCCTGGTTGTATAACTCAATATATAAATTAGAAGATAAATCAGTTGGAAGATAGCCTTTGAATACATAGCATTTAAACCGGACAGTCTCACCAGCTAAATAGCTTTCATTATCATACTGAATGAAGACCTTTTCAACCGGATGTTTTTCGTAGTATTTGTTTAAGGCGGTTTCGGCTTTGCTTTGTGCAGAAAGGGTACAACAAATCTTTAAAAAGCATATCAACAACAATGCTTTTCTCATAAGAAGATAGTTTCAACTAAACTAAAAAACATCTTGTTTTAAGAATGTTAAAGCAATAAAAAAGGCCTGGATTAAATCAAGGCCTTTTAAAATTATACTTTACGAATTAGATGATTAACATCGCATCGCCATAGCTGAAGAAACGATATTTATCCTTGATCGCTTTTTGATAAGCTTCCATCATCAGGTCATAACCCGCAAACGCACACGCCATGATCAGCAAGCTGGTTTTAGGCAAGTGGAAGTTGGTTACTAATGAATCAGCAATGCTGAAATCATAAGGTGGATGAATAAAGTTATTGGTCCAACCTTCAGAAGGCTTTAATAAACGTTGTGCAGTAAACGAAGATTCCAACGCACGCATGGTAGTAGTACCAATGGAGCAAATGCGGTGATTGGTTTCTTTCGCCTTGTTTACAATCTTACAAGCTTGTTCTTCTATACGGTAGTATTCCGCATCCATTTTATGCTTGCTCAGATCTTCTACTTCAATAGGACGGAAAGTACCTAACCCAGTGTGTAAGGTTACTTCAGAAAAGCGGATACCCTTGATCTCACAACGCTTGATCAACTCGCGGCTAAAGTGCAACCCTGCGGTTGGGGCAGCTACTGCACCTTCATGCTTAGCATAAACAGTTTGATAACGCTCGCGATCTTCCTCATCGGGCTTGCGCTTGATGTATTTAGGCAATGGAGTTTCACCATGTTTTTCTAAGATCTGGCGGAAGCCTTCATCATCGCCTTCAAATAAAAATTTAATGGTACGGCCACGAGATGTGGTATTATCAATTACTTCTGCTACTAAGTCCTCATCATCACCGAAATATAATTTATTACCTACACGAATCTTTCTTGCGGGATCAACTATTACGTCCCATAGGCGTTGTTCTTTATTTAATTCACGAAGCAGGAAAACCTCGATCTTGGCACCAGTCTTTTCCTTGCGGCCATACATGCGGGCAGGAAATACTTTTGTATTGTTTACCACAAAAGTATCCTTGTCATCAAAGTAATCTAGGATGTCACGGAAGTGTTTGTTTTCAATTTCCCCGGTTTTTCTGTGAACCACCATCAGGCGGGCGTCTTCACGTTTCTTGGCTGGATTTTGTGCAATAAGGTTTAACGGCAGGTCAAACTTAAATTGTGAAAGCTTCATGTACTTATTTACTTAGGATTTTTAGCCGTATGACTAAACCAAAATGCGTAGCGAGAGAAGAAGGAGAAAGGAACAAAAAGGTCCTATATCACTAGGGGCAGCCTTTGGATTCTATCCTTTCCCAAACCTCGGTCTTACGGCACCGGGACTGGTCAATAAGCTTCTAAAGTGGGCAAAAGTAAGACGGAATTTCTGATTTCTGATTTCTGGGTTTCCGAATTTTTTATTGTTCAGTATAACTCACTGATTGTCTACCCTTTACTTAAAGTTAAATTGGGAATCTTGAGTTTAAATAAGCACCACAACCGCAACTCCATTGACATAAATAAAAATGCCCCGAAGAGTCGGGGCATTCCATCATTCTCTGTTGTATTAAAACGGAAGGTCATCCGCAACATCATCAATACTAGCAGAAGCTGGGGCGCCTTGACGCTGTGGCATTGAAGAATCCATAGAAGATCCGCCACCTTCGCCTTTGCGACCTAACAACTGTACTTCACGAACCCGCATAGAAAGAGAAGCGCCGGCAGTACCATCGTTGCGTTGGAAAGAACGCACTTCCGGTGTGCCCTCTGCAAATACTTGCGTTCCTTTTGTCAGGTAAGGAGCTACAGCTGTACGATCAGTCCAATATGCACAATCAACCCAAGTTGTTTTTTCCTGGTTGTTGCCTTGACTGTCTTTGTACTTTTCAGTGTGGGCCACTGTAAAGTTGATTACATTTTTACCATTAACCGTGTTTACTACACAATCTTTACCAAGATTGCCAATTACTTGCATTTTAATCATAGTGCTCAATATTAGGGCAACAAGATACCGCTTTTTTGAGCGTATTCCTATCAAACGCCGCTTACTATTTGTTAGAATTTTATCCCCATTAGAAAGATTTATAATTTGATAATTCAGATAGTTTTGCTAAGAATAATGGAGACATGGAGCGTGAAAGTAAGAGTCTCCGCTACCAGCCTGCTTCTTTGTTTCTACACCCGTCCTCCTATCTAAATGATTACTCCATTGCTACTCCATAAACACTCCTATATTACTTCACAGCCACTTCACTGCTTCTTCATAGTAAAGCCTATGTAAAGCCATAGTAACGTCATGGTAGCCTGTAGGTTCACCCGTACCTCACCCGTACCTCACCCCTATCTTGGGCGTACCTCACCCGTACCTTGACGCGTATCAGGCTATCTACGCACCGTTATAAACTCATAAGAAATAGTAAAGAAAAGTATAATAAGAAGGGCTGCGGATGCCCTAAAAGAGAAGACCCTAAAGATACAAACCAGCCCCTATAGAGCAAGTTCTACTGCCTTGAACATTGAAAATTGAGCATTGAACATTTCCTTTCTTGTTCCTTGTTTCTTGCCCCTTGTGCCTTTCCTCCACTTCTTCCTTCATCCTTCCTTGTTCATTATTCTTCCCCTTGTCAACCTATCAACTTGTTAACCTGTCAACTGCCATCTACCAACGCGCCACAATCTTAAAGTTCAATAACCTTGGCGTTAAGCGGTTGGGCATAGTGAATGTATTATTGGCAAAGTCTTTTACCAACAGATAGGAAATAGTGTTGGGGCGATCAATAAGGTTAAATACTTCTAAGCTGGCCCAGATATTTTCAAAATTGTGGAAAGGACTGTGGCTACGGCGGGCAGTTTTATCGCCATCCAAAAGCAAAGCACTAAAGCCAATATCAGCGCGTATGTATGGTTGTATATAAAGTGCATTCCGGTACTTGATACTACCCGGAATATTATAGGGAAGATTACTACCGTAAAGCGTACTTAAATACACCTTGAAGTTTTTATTGGTAGATAAATAGTCTTGAAAGAAAAGACCTACTGTTATGAGCCTGTCCGTAGGGCGACGGAACCATCCCCCTTCTACCGTTGTACTATCAATTGGTTTATGGTTTTCATCCAGCGTATATTCTTTATATACATCTCCCTCTAAATCTTCCTTGGTTTTCATCAACCCTATGCTCACCCAACTCTCGGCATCTTTTACTAATTCGCCAAACAAACGCATCTCTACACCGGCAGCATAGGCCTTAGCCATGTTCTCACCAAAATAACGCAGGCGTACATTGTCAATATCATAAGGTACTACATTGGTCATGTACTTATAATAGGCTTCTGCTGTTAAGCGCAGCGGGCGGCGCAAACCAATGAAATTATAATCTAAGCCCGCTACTCCCTGCCAGCTACGCTGTGCTTTCACATCAGTGTTCAGCGTTCCATCATATCTGCGTAGTTCCCTATAGAAAGGAGGCTGATGGTATGCTCCAGCTGCTGCACGGAAAACAATATCGCGCTTCCAATTTGGCTTCCACGAAGCGCCCATACGAGGCGCTATTAGAAGTTCATTATTCAGATCATTATAGTTAAACCGCACTCCCGCCTGTAGCGTAATTGCACGAGCAGAATCTCTAAAAGCAATATTGTCTTGAATATAACCATTGAGGCGATTTACATTCAAATCAGCTTGCGAATAAATAAACTTACTAAGCCGTAATTCATCTGGGTTATAGGGTAAAGAGTAACCGCCAGAATCCTGCATTTCAAATTCATGCAATTGATCTTGAATTGCGGTTCTATCATATCCCGCTCCCCACTGTACTATATGTCGTCCTCTATCCCAACTGCCTTTATGCGAAAGATTATAATCGGTGATCTTTAGATCATTGCGTGCATAATTCTGAAACACCCCAGCACCAAGAGGGTTTACAATTAAACCAAAGGAATTACTGGATTTGTCAAAATCACGATCCCCAAACAAATAAGCGCCAGCAATATCAATATTCTCTTCTTCATTATTCTGAAAACGAGACCCCAGGAACTTCAAGCGTATTGATCGATTGGGCTGATAGGTAGTTGAAACGCCAAGCATTTGCGTACTATAGGCATCCCGTTCACGTCCTTCAAAAAAAATATCCATTCCCAGGTTGGCCGTAAAGTAGGGGGAGAAAACCGAGGATGTAAGCTGGCTGTATTGAGGTGATAAGCGGAACTTGGTTTGAGAAAGGTTTCCCAATATTTCTGTCTGCCATTTGGCATTCCACTGGTAGTTGATTAGTGCTTGAATATCGGATGATGACGGCACATAACTGCCTTGCGTTTCTTGTCTGCTAAGCAAGTTGCGATTGCTCCGATTACGAACACCAATCAAATAAGAAAGCCGGTTCTTATTTGTAACCCCTTCTAAATGGAAACTTTGCTCCAGGATACTGATATAGGCCGAACCTCCAAAAGCTCGTGGCTTATTGTACTGAACATCCAACACAGAGCTCATTTTATCGCCATAACGCGCTTGGTATCCGCCATTATAGAAATTAATGTTGCGTACCATTTCAGGATTGATAAAGCTTAATCCTTCCTGCTGTCCGCTGCGTACTAAATAAGGTCTATAGATCTCAAAGTCGTTTACATAAACCAGGTTCTCATCATAGCTACCGCCACGTACATTGTATTGCGAAGTCAGTTCGTTATTAGATCCCACAATCACTTTGATCATGCTCTCCACTCCTACTACGGGAGAAGGCAGATTCAATATATTTTTAGGATTAGGCTTTATCAATCCAGCCTCCGTTCGCGTCCGCTGGTCGGTAACCACTACTTCCTGCAAGGATTGGCCCCCAGCCTCCATTCGGATAGTAACTATCTCTTGCTCTCCTTCATTCAATAAAAAGTTTTGTTGTACTGTTTTATAACCAGTGTAGGAAAAAACTAAAGCAATGGCTTTATCAGCCGGCACCTTAATACTGAAAGCCCCGCTATCGTTAGTAGCAATACCATTTTGCTGCCCCAATACAATTACGGAAACATGGGGCAATGGCTTTTCGCTTTCATCCAGCACTTTACCACTGATAGTGGCCCGGTTTCTTTGGGCAACGGTAAGCAGGGAGAATAGTAAGCAAAAGGATAGGAATAAAAGTGAACGGCAACTCACTAGCTTCAAGTATTTGGGCTCTAAAATAATTCTTTCAAGCTAAGCTGGCGGTTTATTTTACAACCCTACCTATACGCAAACAGAGAGGGATGGCTAGTTTCATTTTCTCTTCATCTCCCCAAAGTGTATTCAGTCTTTCTTCAATAATGCTTAGGGGTGATACGCCATTTGCCTTAGTATATTTCTGGGTGGCCGACCAGGTTTCAAGGTAACCTTTAAACTGTTGCTTGGTCCACTCCAGCTCTATCTCAAAGTTTTGAATAGGTAAAGGCTGAAAGCTAAAATCCACCGTTTGGTATTGCTCGTCTACATAACGGCGTTCTGGGTCCCAATAGGGACCAACAATCTCTCAATAAAACTGAAAGTATAACTGTTGCAAGGCATCATCTGGCATGCGCATGGTATAGGTAGCCCAGGCAGCTACTACACAGCCCTGTTTACCCACACGGGTAGCTTCTTTAAAGAAGACATCCCAATTGAGCCAGTGATAAGCGGTAGCTACTGTTATTAAGTCAAATGTATTATCGGTAAAAGGAGTTGTTTCCGCCGTACTTATCTGGTAATGGATATTTTCTTTAGGAACAGCGTTCTGCAATTGGGCTTCACTGATGTCAGTAGCTTCTACCCTTTCAAAATAATTGGCCAGGCGCACTGCCGCCTGGCCATTACCTGTAGCACAGTCCCACGCCACCTTTCTTTCCTGTACAAAAGACAAAATGTACTCAAATAACGCCTCCGGATAAGTAGGCCGGTATTGCGCATACAAATTGGCTCGTTCAGAAAAGAGGTCCTTGGCCATGGCCTTATATCTTTTTCAGCTGAGCGATGGTTTCGGTTGGATTAGCTGATTTAAATACAGTATTTCCGGCAACCAACACATCGGCCCCCGCTTCTATAATGGATTTAGCGTTTTCTAAGGTAACACCGCCATCAATTTCAATCTTCACATTCGCGCCTTTCTCATCAATCATACGGCGAAGTTCTTTGATCTTGGTCAAGGTGTGTGGAATAAACTTCTGTCCACCAAATCCGGGATTCACACTCATTAAACATACTACATCAATATCAGCAATGATATCTTGTAAAAACGATACCGGCGTATGCGGATTTACAGCCACACCAGCCTGCATACCTAAGGATTTGATCTGCTGAATATTACGGTGCAGGTGAGTACAAGCTTCAATATGAACTGTTAAGATATCTGCACCGGCATTTTTGAAAGCCTCAGCATAGGTACCTGGCTCTAGAATCATCAGGTGCACATCACAAACTTTTGTAGTGGTTTTGCGTATATGCTCAATTACAGGCAAACCGAAAGAGATGTTTGGAACAAAACGTCCATCCATTACATCTAGGTGAAACCAATCGGCCTCACTTTTATTCAACATTTCACAATCAGCCGCTAAGTTTAAGAAATTGGCAGACAATAAAGAGGGTGCTATCAAAGCCATAATGAAGCGTATTAATTTGCGGCGGCAAGTTAGTCAAACCTCAAATAGAAAGACGCATTTATTCTTTTCTCACGCTTAAAGTTTGCTTTCTGATAACAGTACGGTAGTGAATTAAAGTCACCCTGTTAACAATTTACTTACATATGGCGCTCTAGTTTACCATCTTATAAATCAAATACCCCCTTATGAGCGCGTATTTTCAGAATTGATTTTAGCCTGAGGAGTTTGCGCTTTTATTGCATTTTCAAAATCGGCAAACTTCACCGCCTTCCAATGAACACCATAAATCGTTTCTACTTTAAGCTTATGCTTCTTGATTTGCTGATACAATTCAAAATTTACCGGTATCAGCGGTTTTACCAAACCACCCTTATCAGTAGAAATTAGCAAATCCGCCTGGTAGAGTATCTTTTCTTTAGGGAAGTATAAAACCAAAAGTTCTTGCGCATGACTATTAGGTCCAAAATCGATTAATTGTACCTGCAAACTATCATCTTGCAAGGTTTTGCTTCCAACAAATGTTTCTACAACAGGCTTTTTATTTTCAATACCCAAGGCAAACAAAGAATGTTGCGCCTGGGTTAAATGTCTTATGTAACTAACATTATCAGGGGTCGTGATAATGGGAATATCCTTTTTAATAAAGCAATCCAGCCGCCCCGCATGGTCTTCATGATAATGGGTGATAACAACATTTTTAATGGGCTTTCCGGGAAATTTCTTTTCGGCAATTGCTATTGCTTCTTGGGCCGCTGCAGGAGCTTCTACTAGAACCAAATGATCTTTAAAATTTAAGATCAAAGGATTATAACCACTTAGGCCTTCTAACATAAAGATATTTTTTCCAATCTCTTTAGTAGCAAAAGGAAGTATTTCACTCGCCCCATATTGAACCGGCTTAACAAATAACGCTTCTCCTTTCCGCTCATTAATGATAATGGTACTGGCAAATTCCTTCCGAACAAGTTTACCATTACTGGTTACTGTTTTTACTTGAGGGAAGAGAACTCCATTGAAGTCTTTATAATCCGAAAACTGATAACTCAATCGCTGATTCCCATGTATGATATTATCAGTAAAAAACTCAAACTTCTTAAGCAGTTTTGACGAGGGATCAAAGTATAGATCCAGAGTGAGTGTTGTATTATAAGGAAAGGCAACAACTTCATAATTCTCACCGCCCTCTTCTTTTAAACCAAGATATCGTAAAGTAAGTTTCTTATCCAGAGCTGCCTTAAGTAAGTAATTGGGTAGGTTTCGCAGAATGACATCATTCTTCACAACATTCTTATCTGCCAATGATAAATTAGTTACGCCAGAGAACCTCATTTGTGGCACTTCATAACTAAAGGCACTTGAATCAGTATATACACTTCTGAAATGAAAAATATACCCACCTAAAAAACGATTGACAACTTCATTGACAACCCTATCTTTTTCAAAATCTACAACAACTGTGTTTTGAAAAGGCAAACTAACATTGTCTTTATTAAAACTTACACTTTGGCCATCCATATATTTCTGGCCAGTATAGTCTATATATAGATATTTTATGTTTTTGGTATTCTCCTCACCACCCAATGCCTTCATACCATCAACCACTAAGGATATAGCCTTCGTAAAAGCAGGCAAATAATAATCAGGTGCTTGCGCACGAACGCCTATTGACAAACAGAAAACTAAAACAAAAAATAACAAGAATACATTTCTCATATTGGCTTGGTTTAAAGAAAACAGATAGGGTAATGATGCAGCACCTTTACCAACTGCACAAAGCGATGAAATGATTAACCAGTTAATATGTATGATTTAATAATGTCACACCAAATGCATCATAAATAAAAATAATAAGTGGCTTAGATTTAAGAAACTATAACAGTTGAAATGACATATACGTTGTTTCAACTGTATTCTTAAATAATCGCACATGTATCGCCGGAATGGGATCGTTTCTTGCATACATACATGGCTGTCAGTTAAAATGCAGGCTTTTGTACTATAAAGAAAGAATTTCTAGAATGCCATTCTTCAAGCTTCCCGGAATTTATATCAAACATTTGGAATCACTTTGGGCTCAGCATCCTCTCGGCGTTCATCCTTAGAGGATACGAACATTTTAAAAGCTGGATATGAACAGGCTATTATCCCAAGTGTAACCAGTAAGCTTATTTGATCACTAACGGCAAAGCCAACCATCAATGCCAATGTTACCAAAACAAGAAAATAAGAAGCATATGGATACCCCCAGGCCTTGTAAGGGCGATTTAAAGTTGGCTCATTTTGTCGCAATCGAATTAGTGAAGCAAAAGCAAAGGTTGTTACAATGGTCATGAAAAATGCCCCAAGAGAAAAAAGTAGATCAAAGGAACCTACAGCTATTAAGGCGGTTGCTAAAATGTAACAAAGCAACATTGAAAAATAAGGAGATCCTCCTTTGTTTACAATCTGGCCTTGCTTGATGAAAAACCCATCCCTGCTTAATCCAAATAATATTCGCGAAGGAATCATCATATAGGCATTCAATATGCTGACCAAAGACAGCATTGATATAATGATAATAAAGTCAGTACTCCAGCTACCAAAAGCAATAGCAGCTGCATCTGCTGCAGCCAAAGGCGAGTTCGCAATGGCTTTTACAGGCAAAACATACAAAATAGCCGCATTGATCATTATATATATTAAGGCTATGGTTAAAGCACCAATGAGGTATGACTTAGGAATGTTTTTAGATGGATTTTGATCTTCTTCTGAGAAATACGAAACAGACATCCATCCATCGTAGGCACCCATAATTAATTGTAAGGATCTGAATATTCCAATCACAAATCCTCCTTGTATTATCGAATGCTCTACGGCTGGTAAATGCTTAGCGGGTTCACTGATAAAACACCCTCCTATCAACACTAGAAAAAGCAGTATTTTAATGGCACTGGTTATTTGTTGGATTACACTTCCGCTTTTTACCCCGGGCAGATTAATCAACGTAAATAGGGTTAAAAATGAAAGCGCAACTAACGTAGTAAAAGGACGAAGTGCTGGGAATAATAAAACACTGTATTCACTTAAAACAATACAGAAATAAGCTGGTGCTATAGCATTGCAAAAAAAATCAAACCAGCCACTAATGAAACCTGCATAATTCCCAAAGGCTCTTTTAATGTAATTATAAGCACCTCCGGCTTTGGGAAACATTGTGGTCAATTCGGCATACGAACTAGCCGAAAGCAATATATACAGGCCAATACCTGTCCAGCATAACAAAATGAGAATAGCGTTTGGTAATAAA
Organism: Flavisolibacter tropicus; assembly: GCF_001644645.1. Lineage (NCBI taxonomy): Bacteria > Pseudomonadati > Bacteroidota > Chitinophagia > Chitinophagales > Chitinophagaceae > Flavisolibacter > Flavisolibacter tropicus. The sequence goes on from NZ_CP011390.1 coordinate 1,717,860, forward strand.
GCTGCAATAATACCGGGAGTACGCAGAATACCCACACCTATAGTACCACCTGTAACAATAGCAATCCCAAAAGCAACGCCTAAGGCTTTCTTTAACCCTACTGAATGAAGAGGCTTATTAACAGCCATAATTATTGTTTAAGAAAATGTGCTAATCAGTAGAGCTAGGAGCTGGCAAGAAATAGGATATTTATTTATGTTAGATTAAAGATAGTAAACGCTTAAAACTTATACTAACCTTTTAGGCAATTGATTACGGGCATTTTAAAGGTTTCAAAAAGTCATAACTGGCTAGCCTGATTGTGTCTCTCCTTTTTTAAGCCCTTACATGTTTCAAAAAAGGAAGTATCTGTTATAAATAAACCCCGCCGAAGCGGGGTTTATTTTATTTGTTTGTGCCAGGCAACTTAAAGTTGGCCTTAAAGCTCCTAGTCCTTAATTGCCTAAATGGCATTGGTTTGTTGCTACCATGCGTAAGCAGGTGGGACCACAATCCATTGTGCCTGGCTGTTTATAAAAAAAGAAAGACATAAAAGTATTTTATAGGTTTTTGTTAGCCAGATAGCCTACTAAACTTAGCTTGAAGGTGATACCTACGTAATGAATTACGTTTTGAAGCAAGAGTGTTCAAAGGCCCATTATCTTCTAACTACCTTATTGCACCAAACATAAAAAATACAAGCAGCTACACCAGATGTTTAGCGTCTGTCAGAATAAGTCGTATCGCTTCTAGTACCGTATTACATAAGCTCAGTTACTTAAATTGGGATACCATTTCTACCCCAAATGGATATATATTACTGAAGCATTTTTTCAATGAGCTGTAGCGCTTCAGCACTGGAAGGCATAGGTCCTCTCATCGCATAAATCTTAAAGTTCTGATCAATTAAGATAGTTCTTGGAATCTCTGATACTTGATAAGGTGCTAATGTTGATATATCTCCACTCCATTGAATACCAGAAAGCTGGTGTTTACTAATATAATTTAACCAATCGGCTTCATTCCTATCAATCGACAAAGACACAAAAGCTATATCCGAATGGTCTTTAAATCGATTGATTAGTGAGTCCAGATAAGGTTGCTCTTTGATACAAGGACTACACCAGGTGGCCCAGACGTCTATGAATATAATTTTTCCACGCAAACTGCTAAGTTTAATTTTATTGCCTTTGCTGTCATTTAAAACAAGATCAGCAGCCGTCGTTCCATTAAAGCTTAAAAACTTATTAAAGGTCTCCGCAACCTTCTTGCGATATATTGGTGTTTTGATTAAATCAATTTGTTGATTACTGAAGTTTGCTGTATCTGTTTGCATCAGGTGTATTAGGCCCTTAGCCCGAAACCAGTCTTTGATCTTGATAGCTTCTTTTCCATTGGAATCTGCGACTTGTAACTTTAAAATTCTTGGAACAACATCACGATAAACTTCAAGTTTCATAAGTCCAGCATTCAAATCCATTGGTACATACTTTTTGGCAAAACTGTCTACTTTGTTTAAAAACTCAGTCTGGAACTTCGCTAAACTGTCTCCCGTAAGCTTATGTACCCTAGGATAATAAGTTCGTAGCGCATAGAAACTATTTAGCAAATCAGCATTGATTCGCTTGCCCTCTAAATACTTAAAATCTTTAGACAACTTTGCTATAGCATCCAAGCGCGTTTTTCTTTGCTTCGCAGCATCCACTAACACATAAAATGTTTGTTCGATGGTGGATCTAACAGTTTGCCCACCTTCTAAATACGATCCTGCTTTGGGATAAGGGATTGATTTTAAATACTCATTTTCTTTAGAATGACTGCCTCTAAAAGAAGCGTTCCGTGCATCTTCATAATCAATGATGGCCTCTAATTTGTCGCCTGGAGATAAGTAAACTGAATTTCGTGCGATACGAAAGTATTTGGGTTCCTCCAAAGTAAACGTAATTGCAAATCGTCCATTACTGTCTGGCACAAATGACCTTTCAGAATTGGCTATATCAAACGGTTCTGTGTAATCTTTATCTACAATCTCTATGACATTTCTATAATTTTTTATGATTCCGAAAACCGATACTTTATTATTCGGTTTCTGCCCATAGCTCATTGAAAGAGAAATAAAAACAACAATAAAGAGAATATACAGCCTGGCTAATTTCACAGAACAATAATTTACTTTGCAAAATTAAATTTAGAAAGAGTTAGACAAGACACGTAGCCGTTATCTTGTCTAACAATACAACTTATTATTTTGGAACGCACTCATGAATGCTTGAACAAGACTGCCCCGGCAACCACATAAATATAGTTTCGAAAATCGAGCGAGTCCACCTACGATCTATCGTAGGCTTTTTAGACGAACCCATTGAATATCAATAATACAGTATTGTAGAGTTTAACACAACTAACTTTACAAACTTCCGAAACACCGTTCTTCAACACTAAAAAAACGAGAGAGCGAATCTCCGCTCTCTCGTAGGCTTTATGAATACCCAATGCAATAATTTGACACTTAACTTTCCTTAAATAAATCTACTTGGAATAACGCGTGAACACCTTAACTTGTAAACAAGTAAACTTACCTCCACTATTCTGCTACCGAAAAATTAGTATCAATTAACTTTCCAAAGAAAATAGCATTCATCATCAACTTGGAGCCACCTAACCAAAACGCCCGGAAGTTGGGGTTATCAGCTATGGAAATCACTTTTCCACTTCCTACCCCATTTACTACCACGGCAGCAGCATTTTTGATTACATCTAGGTTTTGGCGACTTACCCAGCCACTCTGTAAAGGATTGGCTTTGTATACAAATGGCGTCATGAATGGATTTTTAGTGCGCTCCATAAATACTTTATTTGCCTTAAATACGCTCACCGTTGGCTGCGTATAACCATAAGCTAATGGGTGTGTCAAATCCACTTGCGTCTGAAAGATCGCACCACTTACAACCTGCGAACCTTCTATTTGCTGTTTATCGGTGTATGGCAATAATAGAGACGAATCAACAGCACCTTTCGTACGTTTAAACGTAACATTGCTAATTCCATTTTGAGCAGCCCAGGTTACGGCTTCCTCCATTACAATTAGATTACCGCCACCTTGTACCCAGGCCTTTAATTTCTCTTTATTTAATTCATTATAATTACCGGCTACCAGCACCAATGTATTATACTTACCAAGATCGATACGATTAAATGTAGCAGGCTCTAAATGCGTTACAGGTATGTTGAAACGCTGATCCATCAAATGCCAGAATTCACCAGCATCTAAGGCACTCACGCCACTACCGGCAATCATTGCAATAGCGGGCTTACCTACAGAAATAAAACGACTACTACCAAGATCACTTCCTGCAGAAACACTACCAGAAGTAACAGCATATACAGGTAATTCATATTTCTGTGCAATCCGGCTAAGCGTTTCATAAATACGGTCCCCACCCATTGTTTGTAGTTGCAGTGGAATAGTGATGGTGCCATAACCAAATTTTTTACTACCAGTATTTACACTCATTTCAAACGCATTGGTAGCAACACGTGTTGTAATACCACTGCTCTGTAATTCATATAAAGCAGCAGGAGCATAAAACTCTGTCCACTCTATCAGGTAAGCATAATTGCTCTTGGGTACAGTAATCGAAGGAGTGCTTGCTGGAGCATACTTCTCACCTAATAAGCTGTTATTATATTGAGTAGCGTTTAGTTCAGCATAAGGCAGCCCAAAGGCCAACGGCATCGTCCAGGAAGTAATATCATAGAATAAACTATCCTGATAGTTTAAGGTTTTATCAAAAATAGCACGTATCAGACGATGCTGAGGTTGGTTAGCAGGAACAATGAAAGATGTTCCTTTTTTAAAAGCACCGGCTTCTGTACGCAGATCATTGCTCAGATTAAAAACATCGATCTGATGACGCTGCAGCATCGTTAAAAATGTAGCAGTTTTACCCCGATCTTTTTCATCACCAAACACATATCCTTTTACAGGTGCAGCAGCAGCTTCAGCCGATGCCGTTTTATAAAAGTCTCGCTGCATGGATAACAGCTCTGTTCTAAGGTTTTTAACAGCCTCAAGAGTAGATAATGTGGTAACAAATTGATTGCGGATAGTAAAAGGAAAACGCAATACGCCATTGGGTGTTTGTTGAGCATGTCCGCGGCTGGAGGCTTGTTCAAACAGGATTCCAATTGCCCCGTTTACATCCGGATAAGTTGAACCTTTACCGTAATAAAAATCATCATAGTTCTCCTTGGTGAAATAAAGAGAGCCGATCCTGTCTAAATAACTAGCATGATAAGTCCCCATTTTAGCAGTCAACTCCTGGTTGATTTTCGGTGTCAAAGGGTTTACTCTCGAAGGCACTCCCGGTTGAAAGAAAAAAGTAGCATTACTACCTTGCTCATGATGATCTGTCAGCACATTTGGCTTCCAAAGATGAAACCATTTCAGGCGATTCTGACTTTCAACATGTACTGCTGGCAGCCAATCCCGGTTCAAATCGAACCAGTAGTGATTATACCTTCCACCTGGCCATACTTCATTAAACTCTCTGGAACTTGGATCTGTTACCAGGTTTTTGCTTTTATGTTGGTTTACCCAGGTTGAAAAGCGTTGTAAGCCATCTGGATTAAAGGAAGGGTCAAACAGAATAACTACATTATCCAGCAATTCATCAATTTGCTTACCCTGTGCAGCAGCCAGATAATAAGCGCTTACAAGCGATGCATTGGCACCACTGGCCTCATTACCGTGTATAGAATGCCCAATCCAAACTACAGCTGGCATATTTTGAATAGTAGCGGCACCAGACTTCGTTGGGTCTGTTAACTGTACATGCTGTTGACGTATCTGTTCCAGGTTTTGATGATTCTTGGGCGAGGTAATGATCAGCAATACTTGCGGTCGCTGTTCATAGGTAAAACCCATCGTCTCTAGCTTTACCCGATCAGGCGCAGCAGCAGCAACAGCTTTCATATAGCTAACCAGGCGGTCGTGTGTTACATGCCACTCACCTACTTCATGGTAGATCACATCTTTGGGTTTGGGAACGGCAGGATTGTAGCGTACACTATCGGGTAGATAATAGCTTAAATCCTGTGCCTTTGCAATACAGGCAAAGAACAAGCAGCAGATAAATAACAATCTTCTCATGTGTGTTAGTTAAGGCATGAAAATAAGAAGAGTTTACTGTTTATGTTCCAATCTTCCAATTGTAGCAATATTTATCCGGCAGTCGAATAGGGAAATTAAAATAGTAATCTATTCCGTAAGCCTGAATGAGGCTATTATCAAAACCTCCTAATTATATTAGAAATTCACAAATAGAAAGGTTAGGGTAAGAGTTCAAATAAATTACTAGAATATGGGGCTATTTCCATAATGATTTATTCACATAAGTGAACAACTTTTTTATAGAATCGGCACGCTTTTTTAATTAACATTACAAGAACAAGTAACTACCATTTCCTTAACACAAGGTGTCGTAAATTGTAGCTAGAAAAACTTGAGATTGATAAGCCGGAAAACCGGACATTTTCCATTAAAACAGCGTACAAATTGAGAGAAACAATTATCAACCTGGAAACCGTTAACCCTATTGAGTTCTTTGGAGTAAATAACGGTAAACTGGATATTTTGAAAAAGAAATTTCCACTCTTAAAAATTCTTTCTCGCGGTACACAAATCAAATTAAGCGGCGCACCAGAACAAGTTGATGGTGCCAAGGAAAAGATTGAACTGATCGTTCAATACTTGGAACGTAACGGCCATTTAAGTGAAAACTATTTTGAACAAATTTTAGGCGGTGATGATACGGAATCAGTTGACAACTTTGTAGAGCGTAATCCTAATGACATCCTAGTTTTTGGCCCAAATGGCAAAACAGTTCGTGCACGCACGCATAATCAAAAGCGTTTGGTTACTGCTGCAGAAAAGAACGATGTCGTATTCGCTATCGGCCCTGCCGGTACAGGTAAAACGTATACTGCAGTAGCTATGGCAGTTCGCGCCTTAAAGAACAAGGCAGTAAAAAAGATCATTTTAACCCGACCAGCAGTAGAAGCAGGCGAAAGCCTGGGATTCCTGCCTGGCGATCTAAAAGAAAAGGTAGATCCATATCTGCGTCCTTTATATGATGCGCTGGATGATATGATTCCCGCAGACAAACTGGGATATTATATGAGTACGCGCACTATAGAAATTGCGCCGTTGGCGTACATGCGCGGTCGTACATTGGATAATGCCTTTATCATTCTTGACGAGGCTCAGAATGCTACAGATGTACAGTTGAAGATGTTCTTAACCCGTATTGGTGCTAATGCAAAAGCCATCATAACTGGCGATCTGACACAGGTAGACTTACCTCGTCACCAGCGTAGTGGCTTAGAAAAAGCCAGCCGCATTTTGCGCAATATTGACGGTATAGGATATATTGAACTGGACGAAGAAGACGTAGTACGTCACCGCTTGGTAAAAGCCATCCTTAAAGCATACAATGCTGAAGGACAGCGGGAAATAGAACAGGAAGAGACTGAAAAGAAAGAGCGTAAAGAACGTCGTAATTTTTACGACCGCGAGCGCAGAATTGACTAAGAGTATAAAATGAATGTAAGGAGAAAAGGAGAGCCTAACGGCAACACTCCTTTTCTCCTTTTTTCTTGCCCTTACTCCTTTTCAACTTTTATTTTAACTATTTGCATCCCTCTCTTGCATTCCATTTTCTTTTGTACCATCCCTCTTTATCTCTTTCGCCTCTTTTATCGCCTAGATTCACTTTTGTCGCTTAGTTTTGCTGCAATGAAATGCTTATCTATTTTCAGCGGTTTTTGTATAATACTCCTTTCTGCCTGCGGAAACAACGAAACGGCTAGTTCCTCAGAAAATGATGTAGACGCTGCACGCAATTTCATACGCGCAGCACTAGATGGCCAATATACGGAAGCGCAGCACCTAATAGTGGCAGACTCAATGAACTTACAATACCTGGATGCATTTGCCACCAATTATAGGGAGCGCATGAACAGAGAGGATAAGCGTGGTTATCGAGAATCATCAATTAATATTCATGATATTCAGTCAGTAAATGACTCCGTTACTATCGTTCACTATTCTAATTCCTATAAGCAGATACCAGAATCGCTGAGAGTGGTACGACGCAATAACAATTGGCTGGTCGACTTAAAATATTCCTTTACACCTGCCGACTCTACCCATAAATAAACCCTATCAGTTTAGTAGGCATTCGACGCATAGCATACGCACAAGGCTTTTTACGCTGAGCACAGTAAGGGTTCACTTTCTGGGACTCTTATTAAATGATATTGTATAGACACTTGTGAAAAAAACAGACGTAGCAACCCTAGGCACAACACTGTAATGGCGGCTTTTTGTGGTGGCTTTACAATATTCCCCTCATTTACACGGGAAAGCCTACAATTATAACAGGATAATCAGTATTTATTTTCCATAGTTTACATAATTAGTAATGTAGTTATTGAATTATAAGCCACCTTTGCCGGGTATAAAATTTTAGCAACATCTGATTATGCGCTCAACAACTGTTTTACATCCTTGGCACGGTGCCTCCTACGGGAAGAATGCACCACAACGTGTGAATGCTTTAATTGAAATTTCTCAAGGCTCCCGTACAAAATACGAAATTGATAAGACTACTGGCTTACTAAAGCTAGACCGGGTGGTTTACTCTTCTTTCCACTACCCTGTCAACTATGGTTTTATCCCTCAAACCTTAGGTCTGGATGGAGATCCGCTCGATATTTTGGTCCTTTGCTCACAATCTATACAGCCACTTTGCTTGGTCGAGGCCACTGTTATTGGGAATATGCAAATGATTGATTCCGGTGAAGAAGATGATAAGATCATTGCGGTAGCTACCAAAGATCCCTCTGTAAATCACATTACGTCTATCGAACATTTACCACCTCACTTTATCAATGAGTTGAAGAACTATTTCGAACAATATAAAGTGCTGGAAAATAAAGAAGTTCGAATTGAAGATTTTCAGAGTAAAGAAATAGCATTTAACGTCATTTCTGACTCAATTAAATTATACCAGGAAAAATTTGCCTCGTGATTGAACAACCCCAAAAGAAGCCAATGACTTTTCAAATAATACTTTTGATCTCATTAATAGGTCTTATTGCTGGTATACTTAGTGGGCTGGTGGGTGTAGGTGGCGGTATTATTATTGTTCCGGCCCTTGTCTTCTTTTTAGGGTTTTCACAATATCAGGCTCAAGGAACCTCCTTGGGATTATTATTACTTCCAGTAGGAATTTTTGCTGTAATCAATTATTATAATAAAGGCTATATAGACATAAAGGTTGTTGCCATTATGAGTATAGCTTTTATTATTGGCGGTTATTTTGGAAGTAAACTTTCATTAATACTTTCACAAGATGTATTAAGAAAGATATTTGCAATTGTTCTTTTCTATACGGCTTTTAAAATGCTGGAATGGGATAAGTGGATTTTCAATCTGTTTAAAAAATAATTGAACACTTCTATATAAAAAAGCCTGAGAAACAATCTCAGGCTTTTTTATAGCTATTCGGCTAACTCTTTCATCCTTCGTATACAAGTGAGGCTATGTGTACGCTGCCCTGTTTCCGCATTAGTAATTCCCTCTTCATCAATACGGTCAATTCGTACTTTTCCAGATGCGTGAATAATTTCAGAATTACTTAAAAGAATGCCTACATGAATGATCCGGCCAGCATCATTATGAAAAAAGGCAGTGTCTCCTATTTTGGAATCTGCTAAGTTGTCAATCTGTACACCCTGATCGGCTTGCAAATGAGCATCTCTCAATAAACGAATGTCAAACATTTTATAAACCTGTTGCACAAATCCGCTGCAATCCAAACCATAGATGGAGCGACCTCCCCACAGGTAAGCTGTATGTAAATATTTATTAGCTACTGCTCGCAAATTGGCGGCTGTGTAAGGCATTTTACTGGCATCCCATTGCTTGGGCGATTCGGGATAAGAAAACTCATAGGGACCAATGGCTAAAGAATGATCACCTCCATATTTGGCATATACTGGAGTTGCAAATGAAACATGCATAGCCTCACTGCCTTTTACATGTATTGAACTTACTTCAGCATCAGTATAAATCGTCGTTTCTGTTACGGCGTCTGCATTCACAAATGCTACCTGATTTAAGGCCACCCAGCCTTCATAACCATCGTACAAACATTTAATCCGAACAAAATCAGGCTGCTGCTCCATTACAAAACCAAACTCACCAAATAACAACTGGCTCACCATTTCACTTCTGTGTGAAGGATCTTTCCGCATGGCAGCCACAGATACAGTACAAAAAATATATTGCATAATTCTCCAGTAAATATGTGAATTTATTCCCGCTTTTGCATCATAGTAAAAGAAAGCAAACAGGATTTTATCAATTGCGTACTTTTTACAAGTAACTTTCCGCAAGCTATTAGAAATTCTTTTTATAACAATAGCATCAATTGACTTTTGAAACCCGGCCGCTATGACCATATCACCGACGAGCAGCTATTAAGCCTCTACAATGCTGATGGGAACCAGGAATGGATTGGCATTCTTCTGGAACGCTATACCCTTTTATTATTGGGTGTTTGCATGAAATACCTTAAAAACGAGGAAGATGCAAAAGATAGTGTCCAACAGATTTTTTTAAAAGTGCTTACAGAAGCTTCTAAATATCAAATTACGTATTTCAAGTCCTGGCTTTATATGGTAGCCAAAAACCACTGTCTTATGAAGTTGCGTGGCGGACAGAACAAAAACCCGCAAGAGTTAACTGAAAACCTGGCAAATGCACCGGCAGAAGACAAAAAGCATGAAATATTTGAAAACGAAAGAACCTATACGTTGTTAGAGGAGGCCATAGAAGAACTGAATGAAGAGCAAAAGCAATGTGTAACTTTGTTTTATATACATAAGTATAGCTACAACCAGATTGTGGAAAAAACAAATTTCAACCTATCACAGGTGAAAAGCTATATTCAAAACGGTAAACGTAACCTGAAACTATTACTAGAAAGAAAGTTAAACGAGAACCCAACAAAACGATGAAGGACAACCTGAAAGACATATTATCCAACTTAAATCCGGATATTGATCAGGAAACTTTATTGTTATACCTGCAAGGCAAACTCTCCGCTGAAAAACAGCATGAACTAGAAATGCAAATGTTGGATAGCGATTTTGATATCGATGCCATGGAAGGCCTTCAAAGCTTATCAAGTACCCAAAACGTTTCCCATCTGGTAGAACAACTAAACCGGGATCTAAGAAAACGCACTGCGCAAAAGAAAAGCCGCAGAGAAAAACTGCGGCTTAAATCAGACCCTTGGATCTGGGTAACTATTTTAATTACGTTATTACTAATTGTTGTCAGCTATCTTATTATTCACCAATTCTTAAAAAGTTAAACGCTCACGTTTCACAAACGCTACTCTTACTGGTACTGTATATAGATCGGCGCAGGCTTCAGCTTCAACACATCTTTCTTAGACATCATTTCCTTTTCACCCGACTTTTCAGTATCGTTTACATAAAATAGTTTGAAGCCTGTAAATTGTACAGGTTGAGGATGAATCCAGCTGTAATAAGTGCTTATTTTCTTAGCAGGTGGACCCCATCCATCCATATCCATGATAATTTGCAACTCAGGATGCAGCTTAATTTGATTAGCATTGGTAACCATACCTTGTGTAAAGCGGTGTACCATGAACATTTTAGGAGGCAGGTTATTTTTCTTTACAATATCAGCTAAATAATCAGCAGCGAAGTTGATATCAGCAGCATCTAAGGTACCAATTACAGATCCCGGACGCTTACCACCTTTTCCTGCCATCGCAAACTCTGGATCTATACCCAAGTGAACATTTGGATGAGCCAAATACTTTTCAAAATATGGTAGTTCCTTTTGCAAGGAGCTCAATCCAATTTGTATATCAATAAATACGATAGCGTTGATCTCTTTAGCCCAGTTTAAAATGGTATCGATCTGTGATAATGGCATGCGGTAGCGATACATTCCATCTTTTCCGGGTGCCGCTTGTGCCGTAGAAGCAATATAATGTAGTGCTGGAACAGCTTTAATTACAGTATCAGCTTCATTCCATTCTTTTACCTCTTGCAATAAACGCTGAATCATTTCCTGTTTAGGCCATTTCCCTAAAGCCCCCATCCGGTTAGAATACAGGTTACCGTAATAAGCAATCACACGATTAAACGGCAGAATAGCACCGGCTTGAGGATAGGGCGCGTTCTTAACCGGCCAATGACCAGACGAATCGCCATTGGTCATATACGTCATCAACTCGTTGTATTTAGCTGTATCTAAAGCTGGAGTTGTTGGGGAAGCTACAACTGAGGAATCTTCTCCACTTTTCTCAATACTTTTAAATTGATTTGTTATAGGCTGCGCTTTGTCGCTGGAACAAGACGCAAAGAGTACAAGACCGCCCAATAGGGTAATTAATTTCATGGTTGGATATTTCATAAGATGCTGCCAAATTAGGATAATATCATCATAACTCAGCAGCCATCCATTGCTTTATTACCATATCTTAACAAACATCATTCCGTCATCAGTCAGGGGTAATTGTATCTTTGCGCCCTGACGCGCCGGACTTTGAACCCGGTTAGCGTTGATAGACTATGAGTAAAAAAGGAAAAGTTTTAGTCGCCATGAGTGGCGGTATTGACAGTACAGTAGCCTCTTTAATGCTTCACCATGAAGGGTATGAAGTCATCGGCATTACCATGAAAACATGGGATTATACAGCCAGCGGAGGAGGCAAAAAAGAAACAGGTTGTTGTAACCTCGATTCTTTTAATGATGCCCGTATGGCGGCCGTACAACACGGTTTCCCCCACTTTATTTTAGACATCCGCGAAGAATTTGGCTCATTTGTAGTAGAGAATTTCGTAGATGAATACCTGGCCGGACGCACCCCCAACCCTTGTGTTTTATGTAATACTCATATCAAGTGGCGTGCACTTTTGAAACGGGCAGATGCCTTGGGTTGCGACTTTATTGCCACCGGTCATTATGCTTCTATTTACCAGCATACCAACGGACGGCATGTTATTACGAAGGGTTTAGATGAAACAAAAGACCAAAGTTATGTACTGTGGGGGCTGGAGCAGGACCTTCTGAGCCGCACTATCCTGCCACTGGGTACTTACCGAAAAACAGAAATACGCCAAATGGCCCATGATTTTGGCTACCCCGAGCTGGCTAAAAAAAGCGAGAGCTATGAAATCTGTTTTGTTCCCGATAATGACTATCGCGGATTTTTAAAACGTAAAGTAGACGGGTTAGAGGAAAAAGTAGCTGGTGGCTATTTCGTTAATAAGGAAGGTAAAATCCTTGGTCAGCATAAAGGTTATCCTTTTTATACTATCGGACAACGTAAAGGACTGGACATTGCCTTGGGTAAGCCAGCTTTCGTAACTTCCATTGACCCCGAAACCAATACCGTTGTTCTAGGCGATGAGGCCGATTTGGAGAAAGAGGAAATGCGAGTAGGCAAGGTTAATTGGCTAAAGTATGATAGTCTCCCAGAAGAAATGACTGCCATTACTAAGATCCGCTATAAAGACAAAGGCGGCTTATCCTTCATCCGTCAGGATGGAGATGGTGTAGCAGTTCGCTTCTTTGACAAAGCTAAAGGCATCGCACCGGGCCAAAGTGCTGTTTTTTATGAAGGTAATGATGTGATCGGCGGTGGAATTATCCAACGTTCAAGCTTATAAATCAACGCTCTTAACTAAAAAACCTGCCTTAGAAGTATAAAATAAGGCAGGTTTTCTCTTATTTTATACTTCTAAGACCTCGTTTAGTCCTTATCAAAACAAACGTACACTTATGAGATCGCCTATATTCATGACTTCTAAACTTGTGAAACTCCTTCTTCCATCGTTAGCAGCTTTCCTTCTTACCAGCTGTGAAAATGAAAAAGAAACCATAGAAGTCGAATCACCGCAATCTTATCTTAGGCCGCTTCAACCCGGCAAGTTTATTACGTACAAATTGGACTCTACCGTTTTTTTACAAGCAGGTCGCGTAGAAGAAACACACAGCTATCAGGAAAAACACATTGTCGATGCGGTGATTACAGACAACTTAGGACGAACCAGCTATAAAATATATCGGTACTTAAGAGACGCAGCAAATATGCCTTGGAGACCTGCTGGCACCTATGTAATGACCCCTCTTACAAATACAGTTGAAGTCATTGAGGATAATATGCGAGTGGTAGTCTTAGCCGGTCCTGTAAGAGAGGGGCAATCTTGGAGAGGCAACCAATATTTGGCTTCTGAGCCCTACTCATACTTGTATAATTTTAGTAATGACAACAATATGGGCGATTGGAACTTTACCATTGAAAGCTTGGGCCAAACAGAAACCATCAATGACAAAAAGATTAATGATGTTCTTACTGTTAGGCGAGTTGAAGACGAGCTGACAAATGTTCCTATCAGAGATAAATCGGCTTTTGCCTCCAAAACAGTCTCTGTTGATAAATTTGCAAAAGGTATTGGACTGGTATATCAACAACATATTTTATGGGAGTATCAGCCTAGCACTGGTCCTAGCTCTACAGCTTATTATGTAGGCTTCGGCGTAACACGCAGCCTACTGGAACATAACTAAAAATAATGCGGCTAATTCCGACTTTACTTATGCTTTTACTTTTTGCTTGTTTTATGCAAAAGGCAAAAGCACAAAGCCGCTATATAGTAAAGTTTACAAACAAAGCTTTCCAAACCACCACTTTATCAGCGCCGGCTTCATATCTATCCACACGCTGTATTGAACGTAGGCAACGGTATAATATTCCAATTGATAGTACCGACTTACCGGTCACCCCACGTTACCTGGATAGTTTAAGAAACATTCCTACAGTAACAATATTGTCTGTATCAAAATGGCTGAACCAGGTAGCCATTCAAACTACAGATGCTTCTGCAATAGCCAAGATGAGAAGTTACTCGTTTGTTCAAAAAGTAAACACCATCGCGGCACGTGTAACAGACAGAACAACTCCGCCAAAAGAGAAATGGGAAACCTCTACGCCCATTACATTATCTCGAATTACAGGCACCAACTCCTACTATTCTTATGGCTCTTCAACAGCCCAGGTAAATATTCATAACGGCAGCTTTCTTCACGATATTGGCTTACGTGGACAGGGATTAATTATCGGAATGCTAGATGGAGGTTTTTACCTGTATACATCTTTAAAAGCATTCGACAGTGTAAATAAGAACGGCCAGGTGCTGGATACATACGATTTTGTTCAGCAAGAATCGAGTGTTACCGAAGACCATCCTCATGGCATGCAATGCTTTTCTATCATTGCCGCTAACATACCCGGACAATTTGTAGGCACTGCACCTAAAGCCAATTTTTTATTATACAGAAGCGAAGATGCCGCCTCCGAATACCCTATTGAAGAACACAATTGGGTGTGTGCTGCTGAGCGTGTCGATAGTGCAGGGGGCGATGTTATTTCTTCCTCTTTAGGTTATACCACGTTTGATAACACCACGTTTAACCACACTTACGCTGATTTAAATGGTAACGCAACCATGGCTGCCATCGGTGCTGATCTGGCAGCAAAAAAAGGTCTATTGGTTTTAATAGCCGCAGGCAATGAAGGAAACGACATGTGGAAATACATAAGCACCCCCGCTGATGCAGATAGTGTCTTAGCAGTTGGTGCTGTAAATAGCGCTGGCATCGTAGGTTCATTCTCCGGTTATGGCCCTTCATCCGATGGTCAGGTTAAACCAGATATAGCTTCTGTAGGTGTAGGTACTGTACACCAGGCAGCGAATAATACAATAAGTTTTGGCAATGGTACCTCCTACGCTTGCCCAAACTTCGCAGGCTTAGCTACTTGCCTCTGGCAAGGCTTTCCTGAATTCAATAACATGCAGATTATAGATGCCATTAAACGCTCCAGTAGCTCCTACTCAACTCCTAACGATCGTATTGGCTATGGCATTCCAGATATGAAAAAAGCAGTACAGCTTTTGTTAAAAGTTATTTCCACAAATAGTGTTCAACTGGCAGGTTGCGCACCAATGATTAGTTGGACCAGCAAGGATATCACTGGAATGCGGTATGAAATCGAAAGGAAAGCACCTGGTGAAAATGATTTTGCAAAAATCGGTGTACAACTGGCAAAAGGTCCAAACTTCTCTTCTCAATCCTACCAATTTCAAGACCCCTTACCTCTAACGCAAGCAGGTTCAGTGTCTTATCGAATTCGTCAGGTTATAGACACAACATCAGCAGGCTTTAGCGCTGTGTATTTGGACACAGTTAATGTTAGTATCAACAGTTTATGTACAGCAGGTCAAATAATTATGGTACCTAATCCTGTTAAAGATCAATTGTCCATCCAGGTCACTATACCAGAAGCACTCGACTTGGATATACATATTAGCAACAGTTTAGGACAGGTGATGAAGCGCCTATCGTACCAGAAACCTACTGGTTCGGTCTCCATTCCGGTATTTATGGCCGATTTGGCTAGCGGCAAATACTTCGTAACTGTTTATAGCAGCGGGAAAAAGCTTAAGGTCCAGGAGATTCTTAGGTTACCTTAATTGAAACACAGCAGAAAACAGCGTATCGGCCTTTTGCTGATAACCTCTATGGTAAGTTGAATTCAATAATTGCAAGCCACTTTTCTCCTGCAAAAAATCCACTACAGCCTCATTCTCCTCTTTAAATACAGAGCAGGTAATATAAACAAAGTAGCCGCCTCTTTTCACTGCCTTGCTTGCATTCAGGGCTATACGTTTTTGTAAATCTGAATAGTAATGGATCTTTTCTTCTTCAAAGAAATAGAGTTGTTCTGGCGTACGGCTCCATGTACCGGAACCGCTACAAGGAGCATCACAAAGCACAACATCAAAGCTGGTAGCAGACTTAAATCCATTAGAAGAAACATCGGCCACATAGCTATTGAATTGGGTAATGCCGGCTTGCCTGAACCTTGACCGAAGGTTTATAAGTATACTCTCCCGGATATCTGTTGCCGTTAGTTCTGCATTTGGGTAAGTATCCTTCAACAGAATCGATTTGCCCCCACTAGCTGCACAACAATCCCAGGCAGTAAACTTTTGTTTAGTTATTAAATGGTTCTGCAAATTGGTTAGTACTTGCTGCGAGCTATAATCCTGTATTACAACATCTTTGTCAATAGCTATAACATCTTCCAGCTTGACGCCACTTTCAACAGCTATACAATTCTCACCTTTTAGTTGATAGGGAATCTGCGCATTTGATAATTGCTGCTCCACCAACGACTTCTTTCCTGGACGTATCCGCAGATAAACGTCGGGCTGAATCAGAAAGGAAGTAGCAAATGCATCAACCTCAATGTCCGAACTTAATTGCTGCTGCCATGGAAAGATTTTATTCAATTCATCAGAGGTCTGAACCAATTCTAGCTTTTCTTTTGGCGACCGCTGTATTTGTTCGTTCCACTCCGGTCGCAATTCCTGCAATACAAATACAGGATTTTGGCTGGAAAGAAATACACCTAATAACAGCCGCTCTTCTATAGAATGATGCTTAAATGCATGTCCCAGTCTATAATAGCTATAGCACAAATGCGCAATCTGCTTCCGGTCTTTTGAGCCATACTTCTTATTAGCAGCAAAATAGGATTTTAACCAGACAGCCAATGGTATTTCACCATTGTACTGTTCTAGAATACTTTTTGCTGAATTGATGTAAGAGTATGATCGCATGCGTATAAAAAAGGCGGCACCATTTTCATGTACCGCCTCAATGGTTTTAATTATTTGTCTTTTATAATTGCAATAAAGCCTTCACAGGATCTTTACCAAACAATAATAGATCCGGGTTTTCTAGTAACTCTTTCACACGTACCAGGAAGCTCACAGACTCACGACCATCAATAATGCGGTGATCGTAGCTCAGTGCCAAATACATCATCGGGCGTACAACTACCTGGCCATCTACTACCATCGGACGCTCTTGTATTTTGTGCATACCCAAAATAGCAGACTGAGGGATGTTGATGATCGGAGTAGACATCAATGAACCAAACACACCACCGTTGGTAATAGTGAATGTTCCACCCTGCATTTCTTCCATGCTCAACTTATTATCACGAGCCTTAGTAGCCAGTTCCACTACTTTCTTTTCAATTTCGGCCATGCTCAGGCTTTCTGCATTTCTGATAACTGGAACTACCAATCCTTTCGGAGCAGATACAGCTATAGAAATATCACAATACTGATGGTAAATAATAGAATCGCCATCAATATAAGCATTCACCGCAGGCCATTCTTGCAAGGCAAAACAAACCGCCTTAGTAAAGAAGCTCATAAAGCCCAGGTTCACACCATGAGACTCCTTGAACTTATCCTTATTAGCAGCTCGAATAGCCATGATCTTGCTCATATCTACTTCGTTGAAAGTAGTGAGCATAGCGGTTGTATTCTTAGCTTCTACCAAGCGACGAGAAACTGTTTTACGCAGGTTGCTCATCTTCTCACGCTTCTCTTCACGACTGAACGCTTGAGTACCAGGCTTACGACCAGGGTTAGCCAATGCATCTAATACATCATCTTTCAGGATCTTGCCATTATAGCCGCTTGGCTGGATTGATTTAGGGTCTACTTTTTTATCAGCAATGATAGCAGAAGCTACCGGTGTGGCTTTAATATCATTTGGGATAGCAGTTACCGGTTGGCCTGCAGCAGCTGGCTGGGCCTGTGGTTTTTCTTCTGCCTTTGGAGCTGGCTTGGCTTCAGCTTGAGGAGCAGCACCAGCAGGACGTGGAGCTGTTTCATCAATCTGTGCTACCACATCTCCAATATTCAATGTATCACCTTCCTTACCCACTGTCTTTAAAACGCCTGCCTGTTCTGCATTTAATTCAAATGTTGCCTTTTCACTTTCTAATTCAGCTATCACTTCATCACGTTCTACATAGGCACCATCACTTTTCAGCCATTTTACCAATGTTACCTCGTTAATTGATTCACCAACAGTCGGTACTTTAATTTCAATCATTGCTATCTTATTTCGATTTCGCGAATTTCTGACTTATTTCTTTAAGTTTCTATCTTTTGTCTATTACCTCGCCTTTCTCATCACTCTCTACTTCATCTCAAGGCTCTTAAAACAATTAACTTCTCACAACATTACCTGCATTTTGCACAAGTAGGCTCCGTGCGCTGGCCATTTCACGTCTCACATTTGACGTTTCACGTCTCTTATATACTAAACGCCGTATCCACAATCTCCGCTTGCTCTTGTGCATGCACCTTACTATAACCAGTTGCAGTAGCTGCTCCCGGCTGACGGCTAATGATACCGTAATTGATACTCTTAAGATTCATTTGCAAGAAGCTGGCAGCACCCATATTAAGTGGTTCTTCTTGTACCCAGAACCATGTAGCCTTATTATACTTTTGGTAAAGAGCATCCAATTGCTTTGTTGGCAATGGATACAGCTGCTCCACGCGTATAATAGCTACATCATTTCGGTTGTCTTTCAGTTGGCGCTCAGCAAGGTCATAATACACTTTACCACTACAGAACAATACTTTCTTCACCTGGCTGGCATCCTGTACAAAAGCATCATCAATTACTTCTTGGAAACCACCTTGTGTAAATTGGCTAACATGTGAATAGGTTGCCTGCAAACGCAAATTAGCTTTTGGTGAGAAGTTGACCAACGGCTTTCTGAATGGCCATGTCAATTGGCGACGCAGTACATGGAACAAGTTGGCCGATGTCGTAATATTGGTGATGACCATGTTCAATTCAGCACACAATTGAAGGAAGCGCTCTAAACGTGCACTTGAGTGTTCAGGACCCTGCCCTTCATAACCATGGGGTAACAACATTACCACTCCATTCATACGCTGCCATTTCGTTTCGGCAGAAGCGATGAATTGGTCAATGATGATTTGGGCGCCATTGGCAAAATCACCAAATTGAGCTTCCCATAATACCAAAGCGTTAGGGTTTGCCATGGCATAACCATATTCAAAACCTAATACTCCGTATTCACTTAATAAGGAGTTATAAATGCGGAAGGTACCTTGTTGTCCTTCTCTGAAATGATTCAAACGATTATAACCTAAGTTAGTATTCTCGTCATAAAGCACAGCATGACGGTGAGAGAATGTACCACGTTTTACATCCTGGCCGCTCATACGCACATCTTTACCTTCTACCAGCAAGCTACTATAAGCTAATAATTCACCAGTTGCCCAATCTACTTTTTGATCGGTTTCAAACAGCTTTACTTTATCGCTTAACAGTTTTTCAACTTTACGTAAAGGCTTGAAATCACTTGGGATTTTCATTAACCCGTCAAACAACTCTTTGAAAACGGGCTCACTAACAGCTGTCGATGGAGATTGCTCAAAATCAGATGGTGTTGCCTTTCTCAAGCTTTGCCACCACTGATCCGGCTTTTGTGGATTATAAGGCAATGGATTTTGCTTCACTTCATCCAAGCGCTCTTGTAGATCCGACCAGAACTTTTTCTCCATTTCCTTTGCCAGATCCTGCGCATCAGCCTCTCCATTCTTTAATAAGAATTGCACATACTCTTCTCTAGGATTGGCATGCTTATCGATCAACGCATATAAGTGTGGTTGAGTAAACTTCGGATCATCACCCTCATTATGTCCATGACGGCGATAGCAAACCATATCAATAAAGATATCAGCATTAAATTCCTGGCGGTAACGAGTGGCTATTTCTACGCATTTAACCACGGCTTCAGCATCATCACCGTTTACATGTAATACTGGAGCTTGCACGGTAGCTGCTATTGAGGTGCTATAGTCAGAACTACGGGCATCATCAAAATCAGTAGTAAATCCAATCTGGTTGTTGATCACAAAGTGAATGGTACCACCGGTATCGTAACCCTTCAGATTACTCATCTGCAGGATCTCATATACTATACCTTGGCCTGCTACTGAAGCATCGCCATGGATCAGAATAGGTAATATCTTATCGAAGTCTGAGTTATAAAGGACATCACCTTTGGCTCTTGAATATCCTAATACTACAGGATTTACAGCTTCCAGGTGTGAGGGGTTGGGTGCTAATTTCAGGTGAACATTCTTACCAGAAACAGTTTGCACTTCACTGCTAAAGCCTAGGTGGTATTTAACATCACCGCTACCCATAGTTTGGTCTAGAATAGCTGTTCCTTCAAACTCACTGAATATTTGCTCGTAGGTTTTACCTAAAATATTAGCCAGCACATTTAATCGGCCACGGTGTGCCATCCCAATTACTACTTCTTGTACGCCAGACTCAGCAGCAGTACCAATAATAGCATCTAATGCAGGGATGGTTGTTTCACCGCCTTCAAGTGAAAAGCGCTTCTGACCAATATATTTTGTGTGTAGAAACTTCTCGAAAATAACTCCCTGGTTCAGCTTCTCTAATATACGACGCTTGCGCTCTAAAGGCAGTGATTGTTGTAATGAAGCTTCTACTTCTTTTTCCAGCCATTCTGCCTGCTTTTGTTTTAGAATATATTGATATTCTACACCCACATGGCCAGTATAGATCTTTTGCAGCTGATCAATGATCTGTTGTAAAGTAGCATTCGGCTTTCCAATAAATTGCCCAGCTATAAAAGACTGATTCAGATCCGCTTCCGCTAAACCAAAGTACTTAATATCCAAATTGGCGCCTCTGTCCTTGCGCTCACGAATAGGGTTGGTTTTAGCAATTAAGTGTCCTTTCCTTCTATAGGCTTGAATGAGTGAATACACACTAAATTCTTTGCTCAACTGACCAGCATCTACTGCAGCGCCACCAACAGCACCTGCTACAGCATGTCCGTTCGTATTGGACATGGCAAAATCAAACCCTTCAAAAAACTTACGAAACTCGGGTTCCACGCTTTCGGGGTTCTGCACAAAATCGTTATACAAACTCTCAATATAAGCAGGGTGTGAATGTGTAATATAAGAGAAGTCCTTCATGAAATCTGCTTTAGGATTTTTTGGGTAGGCAAATATCGGTCAAAATATACAACCAAGTAGAGATGAATATAAAAGGATTGAAATGAGTCAATAAAAGACCTGCTTTCAACTCATTTATTCCTCAACAAAAACAAATAGAAAATTGCCTGAGAACCAGACTAAGGCAAAGCCTCTTAAAGATTTAAAACCATTCTCTCCTATCCCCCAATGCCAAATCCCCAATTTTACTCCCTTTTATTCAACTTATTTCACTGTTAACCTTTCAACCTAAATCCGTCATAAACCTTACTCATATCCGCCATCCTTATAAATCCTGCTAATCCATGCTAAATCCCATTAATCCACGGTGCTCCTTTGCTCTGTGCGAAACCAATTCTCTGCGCTCCCAGCGACTCTGCGTAAAACCAATAGCGCAAAGCGCTCCCTGAGTGAAATCCAATTTCAAATCCTTAAACCGCCTTAACTCTGCTAATAATCTTATAAAATCTGCCCAAAACATGGTCCTAACAAAAAAAACTGCGATCTGCAATCCGAAATCTAAAATATTTCCCTACCTTCGCCGTCCGAAATTAAAAGAACATGGCTAATCATAAGGCAACAAAGAAAGATGTGCGTCAGTCTATAAAGCGCCGCGAACGTAACCGTTACTACGGTAAAACTACCCGTAATGCAATCCGTGACCTAAAAGCGCTGACTGATAAAGCAGCTGCTGGCGAAAAAATGCCTGATGTTATCTCAATGATTGACAAACTGGCTAAGCGTGGTGTAATCCATTCAAATAAAGCTAGCAACTTAAAGAGCAAGTTGACGAAGAGAGTGAATGCATTAGCATAATCTCTTTTTTGAAATCATCATATTAAGGCGTCTGATTCAGACGCCTTTTTTATTTTTATACCTAATTCGTATAGCATGCGTTCTTTTTTACTTACTATCCTTTCCCTATTTTCCTTATTCAGTATTGCCCAAAAGAAGTTTGAAACAGTTTATGAAAAGTCCAATAGCACACAAACACCTACTTATTACCAGATCATAGATTGGTGGAAAGCTTTAGATGCCGCCTCTCCTCTGGTGCAAATGAAAGAAATGGGTCCTTCCGATGCGGGATTCCCTGTTCATTTAATTCTGGTATCTGGAGATAAAGACTTTACTATTAAATCACTTAAAGACAAGAAAAGAAATATCATTTTAGTCAATAATGGCATTCACCCAGGCGAACCCGACGGTATTGATGCCAGTATGTTATTGGTAAAAGATATTGTCTTAGGTAAATACAAACTACCAGACAATGTTGTGCTCGCTCTCATTCCTGTTTATAATATAGGCGGCGCATTAAATCGTAGTAAAGATTACCGGGTAGACCAAAACGGGCCGGAAGAATTTGGTTTTCGTGGAAACTCTCAAAACTATGATCTGAACCGTGATTTCATCAAAGCCGACTCCAAAGAAGCATTAACATTCACTAAAATCTTTCACTATCTGGATCCAGATGTATTCATTGATAACCATGTAAGCAATGGTGCCGACTATCAGCATATCATGACACTTATCGCTTCCCAACATAATCGTTTGGGTGGTGAGTTAGGCAATTTTATGAATCAGCAATTTGAACCAGGCTTGTATACCTTAATGAAGCTAAAAGGATATGATCTTGTTCCTTATGTTAATCATTTTGGAGAAACACCAGATAAAGGCTGGTCAGAATTCTGGGATAGTCCGCGCTACAGTAGTGGATATGCTTCTCTTTGGAACACCTTTTCATTTGTACCTGAAACGCATATGTTAAAAGAGTATCCGAAAAGAGTGGCAGCAACCAGGGCTTTAATGGAAAGTTTTATTGACTTTACGAATAAAAATAGTCAAACCATTACCAGCCTTCGTCAAAAAAGCAGACAGCAACAATTACAACAACAAGAATTCACCGCTACCTGGGCTCTTGACAAAACAAAGTTTAAAGAGATCACATTTAAAGGTTATGAAGCTGGTAAAAAGAACAGTAGTATTTCCGGTTTGCCGCGTCTTTATTATGATCGCAATAAACCATTTGAAAAAAAGATCCCATTCTATAATGTATATAAAGACTCTACAAAAATTACAAAACCCAAGGCTTATATTATTCCTCAAGGCTGGTGGAAAGTCATTGAACGTTTGCAGGCCAATAATATCTCCATGCAACGTTTAAGTAAAGACACAAGCATTGAAGTAGAATGGTATCGTATTTCTGCATACCAGGCATCTCCTCGCCCTTATGAGGGACATCATACAAATGGTAATGTTCAAGTAATCAAAAACACAAGTATAATTAAGTTTAGAAAAGGAGACTACTTAATACCATTAAATCAAGCAGGTAATCGATTCCTTATTGAAGTATTGGAACCAACAATGGAAGACAGTTATTTTAGCTGGAACTTCTTTGATCCTATTTTAGGTCAGAAGGAAGGCTATTCAGATTATGTTTTTGAAGAAACAGCGTTTGAATATTTAAAGTCAAATCCTTCTTTACAAGAACAGCTCGAACAAAAAAGACGTAGTGATACCGCGTTTGCCAAAAATGGGGCTGCCCAGTTAAACTTTGTTTTCCAAAACTCGCCGTTTTACGAACCTGCGCATATGAGATATCCAGTCTATCGACTTATTAAATGACATAATTAATATAATTAAAAAAGGAGGCGTTTTGCCTCCTTTTTTAATTATATCTATCAGTCTGACCTAACTTTTTATATTGCTATTACTATTCTATCCATACAACCGTTTTCTTTAGCTTCCCGCAGGACGTCCACGGTGACGTCGAGGGTGGTGAGCACCCCGGTGCAGGCGGTGTGGGGGGTACCGGTGAGCAGGCCACAGTTGTCGTACGCTTCCTGCAGGGCGGTGGGGGCAAACTGCTCCAGGCTGTTTACCAATTCGTGAATGAAAACCATGCCGGCAAGGTAGGGGATTTTGGGGGAAGTAACGTCTCCGGCGCGCTGCGGGGGGAAAAGCCCCTTTGGCAGTCGGGGGAAGGGGGGGTAAACGAAAAAAGCCTCCGTGCGGAGGCACGAAGGCTTTTAAAAGAAATATGGCAGCTACCTACTCTCCCGCATTGTGGTGCAGTACCATCGGCCATGAGGGGCTTAACTTCTCTGTTCGGTATGGGAAGAGGTGAACACCCTCGGCAAAACCACCATAAAAAGGTCAGTCTGTTTCGAGACAATAAGGTAACATATTGGAAAAAAAGTTGGTAGCCGGAGTACTATAAAATAAAAATTAAAGCGTACGAGCAATTAGTACTACTCGGCTTTGCTGTCGCCAGCTTTACACCTGTAGCCTATCAACGTCATCGTCTTTGACGGCTCTTAAAAGTAAACTCATCTTGAGGAAGGTTTCACGCTTAGATGCTTTCAGCGTTTATCCTGTCCGTACATAGCTACTCAGCACTGCACCTGGCGGCACAACTGATACACCAGCGGTACGTACGACCCGGTCCTCTCGTACTAAGGTCATGTCCTCTCAATTTACTTGCGCCCACCACAGATAGGGACCGAACTGTCTTGCGACGTTCTGAACCCAGTTCACGTGCCACTTTAATCGGCGAACAGCCGAACCCTTGGGACCTTCTCCAGCCCCAGGATGTGACGAACCGACATCGAGGTGCCAAACCTCCCCGTCGATATGAGCTCTTGGGGGAGATCAGCCTGTTATCCCCGGAGTACCTTTTATCCTTTGAGCGATGGCCCTTCCATACAGAACCACCGGATCACTTCAGCCGGCTTTCGCCCCTGCTCGACTTGTCTGTCTCACAGTCAAGCTCCCTTATACTGATGCGCTCTACGTACGATTACCAACCGTACTGAGGGAACCTTTGCAAGCCTCCGTTACTTTTTAGGAGGCGACCACCCCAGTCAAACTACCCACCATGCACTGTTTCCCTTGTGGGGATTAGACTCTAAACAAACGAAGGTTGGTATTTCAACGACCGCTCCACATGGCCTGGCGACCACGCTTCATAGCGTCCCAACTATCCTACACATCGGTTGTTCAAAATCAATGCAAAGTTGTAGTGAAGGTTCACGGGGTCTTTCCGTCCCGTGGCGGGTAACCGGCATCTTCACCGATACTACAATTTCACCGGGCTCGTGGAGGAGACAGTGTTCAACTCATTAGACCATTCGTGCAGGTCGGAACTTACCCGACAAGGAATTTCGCTACCTTAGGACCGTTATAGTTACGGCCGCCGTTTACTGGGGCTTCAGTCAGGAGCTTTGGCCTTTCGGCCGAACACCCTTCCTTAACCTTCCAGCACCGGGCAGGTATCAGGCCCTATACGTCATCTTTCGATTTTGCAGAGCCCTGTGTTTTTGTTAAACAGTTGGTTGAACCATTTTACTGTGCCCTGCCGAAGCAGGGACGCTTTATCCCGAAGTTACAGCGTCAATTTGCCTAGTTCCTTCTCCACGGCTCACCCGAGCGCCTTAGAATTCTCATCCCGTCTACCTGTGTCGGTTTGCGGTACTGGCAGCACTAGCCTAACCTTAGAGGTTTTTCTTGGCAGCTTTTAGGTCCACTCACCGCAGCCGAAGCCTTGGTGTACTTTCGTACTTTGCCTTTCTCCATGGATTTGCCTACAGAGAAACTAGCTACATACTTAACCGCACTATTCCGTAAGTGCGGGGAACTTTCAATACTGCGTCACCCCATCGAAACTAATGCTGGTGCTGGAATATTAACCAGCTTTCCATCAGTTACCCCTTTCGGGTTCACCTAAGGACCAGACTAACCCTGATCCGATTAACGTTGATCAGGAACCCTTAGACTTTCGGCGACAAGGTTTTTCACCTTGTTTATCGTTACTTATACCTACATTTTCTTTTCTGGCCGCTCCAGCAATGGTCACCCATCACCTTCGACGCCGGCCAGAATGCTCCCCTACCGTATACCACCCAAGGTGGCAACATAAAGCTTCGGTTCGTAGTTTGATGCCCGATTATTTTCCGTGCAGGGTCTCTCGACCAGTGAGCTGTTACGCACTCTTTAAATGAATGGCTGCTTCCAAGCCAACATCCTGGCTGTTATAGAAACCCCACCTCGTTTGATCAACTTAACTACGTATTAGGGACCTTAGCTGTTATTCTGGGTTATTTCCCTCTCGGCCACGGACCTTAGCGCCCGCAGCCTCACTGCCGCAGATATTTATTAGCATTCGGAGTTTGTCAGGGTTTGGTAGGCGGTGAAGCCCCCTAGCCCAATCAGTAGCTCTACCTCTAATAAACTTCTAAAATGCGACGCTGTTCCTAAAAACATTTCGGGGAGAACGAGCTATCTCTCAGTTTGATTGGCCTTTCACCCCTATCCACAAGTCATCCCAAGACTTTTCAACGTCAACGGGTTCGGTCCTCCAGTGTGTGTTACCACACCTTCAACCTGCTCATGGATAGATCACAAAGTTTCGCGTCTGCCCCCACTGACTAAACGCCCTATTTGGACTCGCTTTCGCTACGGCTCCGTTATTAAAGAACTTAACCTCGCCAGTGAGGAGCAACTCGTAGGTTCATTATGCAAAAGGCACGCCGTCACTGCTTGCGCAGCTCCGACCGCTTGTAGGCACACGGTTTCAGGTACTATTTCACTCCCTTGTTTAGGGTGCTTTTCACCTTTCCCTTACGGTACTGGTTCACTATCGGTCTCTGAGGAGTATTTAGCCTTACCAGATGGTGCTGGCAGATTCAGGCAGGATTTCTCCGGTCCCGCCCTACTCAGGATCCCGCTCGTCCCCATCAATTTACGCTTACGCGACTTTCACGCCCTGTGGTCTAACTTTCCAGAAAGTTCAGCTTGATGATGGTTTCTAAATGCGGTCCTACAACCCTCAAGTGGCACGCCACTCAAGTTTAGGCTGTTCCCTGTTCGCTCGCCACTACTTGGGGAATCATTGTTTATTTTCTTTTCCTCCCGGTACTTAGATGTTTCAGTTCCCGGGGTTGGCTCTCCTTTCGGAGTACTATACCTTCAGTATAGTGGGTTGTCCCATTCGGAAATCTACGGATGTAACGATTGTGTGCATCTCCCCGTAGCTTATCGCAGCTTACCACGTCCTTCATCGCCTCTCAGAGCCAAGGCATCCACCATGCGCCCTTAGTTGCTTTAAAAAATTTGAAATTGTATTGTTACCCGACCACCAACTTCAGACCACCAATTACTTGATGATGCAAAAAATTAATGTGATCGATAAAAAAAATAGACTCTTTCGTCTAACAACTTTTTTGATTTTTCCAATATGTCAAAGAACTTAGTCAATTAGCTGATTAGCTAATGACCTGGAAGATGATTGGGTTGCGAACCCCTAGCCCTACTAAAGTTTAGTAAGCAACATCTTAATATAAAAAGAACTCTCAAGTTTGGTGGAGGATATCGGAGTCGAACCGATGACCCCCTGCGTGCAAGGCAGGTGCTCTAGCCAGCTGAGCTAACCCCCCAAATTTTGGTTGATCGTTGCTTCAGTTGGCAAAGTGATCAGTCGAATCAACTTTTCCACTTACTCCACTTCTCAACAGCTTTTGTTGGTAGACCCGAGCAGATTTGAACTGCTGACCCCTACATTATCAGTGTAGTGCTCTAACCAGGCTGAGCTACGGATCTGTTTTTGTCCGGTGTAGCCCCGTCGCGTTCTGTGTTCGGGTTACTTTTGGTTTGTAAAAGAACTTTTTATTTGAAAGATTTTGGAAACAACAGCTTAGCGTAGGTTGCTAAGCTCTAAAAAGGAGGTATTCCAGCCGCACCTTCCGATACGGCTACCTTGTTACGACTTAGCCCCAGTTACCAGTTTTACCCTAGGCGGCTCCTTGCGGTTACCGACTTTAGGTACACCCGGCTTCCATGGCTTGACGGGCGGTGTGTGCAAGGTCCGGGAACGTATTCACCGTATCATTGCTGATATACGATTACTAGCGATTCCAGCTTCATGGAGTCGAGTTGCAGACTCCAATCTGAACTGAGAGGCGTTTTTTGGGATTGGCTCCTTATCGCTAAGTGGCAGCCCTTTGTACGCCCCATTGTAGCACGTGTGTAGCCCTGGGCATAAAGGCCATGATGACTTGACATCATCCCCTCCTTCCTCGCGTCTTACGACGGCAGTTTCACTAGAGTTCCCAGCGTTACCTGATGGCAACTAGTGATGGGGGTTGCGCTCGTTGCGGGACTTAACCCAACACCTCACGGCACGAGCTGACGACAGCCATGCAGCACCTTACTGGCGGTGTATTGCTACAAAGTGAGCTTTCACCCACGGTCCACCAGCATTCTAGCCCAGGTAAGGTTCCTCGCGTATCATCGAATTAAACCACATGCTCCACCGCTTGTGCGGACCCCCGCCAATTCCTTTGAGTTTCAACCTTGCGGTCGTACTTCCCAGGTGGGATACTTAATGCTTTCGCTCAGACACACACAGTGTATCGCGTATGTCGAGTATCCATAGTTTAGGGCGTGGACTACCAGGGTATCTAATCCTGTTTGATCCCCACGCTTTCGTGCCTCAGAGTCAATCTTCGTGTAACGAGCTGCCTTCGCAATTGGTGTTCTATGTCATATCTAAGCATTTCACCGCTACATGACATATTCCGCTCATCTCCACGGGATTCAAGACAGAGAGTATCCACGGCAGTTCTAGAGTTAAGCTCTAGGATTTCACCACGGACTTCCCTGCCCTCCTACGCACCCTTTAAACCCAGTGAATCCGGATAACGCTTGCACCCTCCGTATTACCGCGGCTGCTGGCACGGAGTTAGCCGGTGCTTATTCCCAGGGTACCGTCAACACTCTTGGAAAA
Organism: Flavisolibacter tropicus; assembly: GCF_001644645.1. Lineage (NCBI taxonomy): Bacteria > Pseudomonadati > Bacteroidota > Chitinophagia > Chitinophagales > Chitinophagaceae > Flavisolibacter > Flavisolibacter tropicus. The sequence goes on from NZ_CP011390.1 coordinate 1,746,679, forward strand.
AAGTGGTTTCTTCCCCTGTAAAAGAAGTTTACAATCCAGAGGACCTTCATCCTTCACGCGGCATGGCTGGTTCAGAGTTGCCTCCATTGACCAATATTCCTTACTGCTGCCTCCCGTAGGAGTCGGGCCCGTGTCTCAGTGCCCGTGTGACTGGTCGTGCTCTCACACCAGTTACTGATCGCAGGCTTGGTGGGCCGTTACCCCGCCAACTACCTAATCAGCCGCACGCTCATCCATAACCGCCGGAGCTATACTAAAGAGGTGATGCCACCCCCAGAGGTTACGAGGTATTAATCCTCCTTTCGGAGGGCTATGCCCCAGTTATGGGTAGATTGCGTACGTGTTCCGCACCCGTTTGCCGGTCGCCAGCAATGGTATTGCTACCACCCTGCTGCCCCTCGACTTGCATGTATTAAGCCTGCCGCTAGCGTTCATCCTGAGCCAGGATCAAACTCTCCATTGTAAATGAGTTGTTTGACTGTCCTGACTATTAAAATTCTCAAAAAGAGTAAATTAACGAGTCAATCAATCTGTAAATTCTATTGCTTGACCTACCTAATGTTGTTTTACTTTTCAGTAAAACGTGCTGTTGCTTCCAAACTTTCAAAGAACTTACCACCCGTAGATGGCTTGTGTAAGTGATAAGGTTATGAACCTTCAGACCGTGATGTCACACTTAAATTTCAACTGGTTTTTTAAAGAACCTGCGGCGTTTTCCGCAGCCCCGTTTTTCGATTGGGAGTGCAAAACTACAACCTCTGTTCCATTCCGCCAAAACTTTTTTTATTTCTTTTCCACTTTTTTCAACGATGAAAACGTTTATAAAGTATTGAAGACCAGTTATTTAAAGAGCAGCTATTTTTCAAAAGCGGAGCGCAAAGATACAGGGAATCGGTGTTACCCGCCAAATGTTTTTGAAAACTTTTTTCTTAAAAACCCGGTGAAGCGCCGCTTCACTAAGTTTTAAAAACCAATTCCTCAAAAAGCGGGGGCAAAACTACGGATAAGTTTTTGATAACCAATGAATTATTTTAAACCCTTCCCTCGTTTTCCCGTTCCCTCTCTCCCTTCCTTCAAAAAGCGGACGCAAAGATAGGTAGCTCTGCCCTACCCACCAAACTATTTGACCACTTTCTTCAAAAAAATGTCCTTTTATTTGAATGTTTCATCATTTTCAACACTATTTCTGATATTACATTATATAATAGATATTATATATAAGATAATACTCCTATTACTTCTTCAATTAAGAAATCAATCAGCTTTCAATATTCCATCAGGATATTGAACCTTTTCTAAAAACAACCCGGTGGAAGGAACAGAAAATCCACACTTACCAACACCCTCAAACAGCTGTTCAAACGCCTTAAGTTCCAATTTACCCCTTCCCACTTTAAGTTGAGAAGCCGTTAACAGCCTAACCATCCCTCTTAAAAATCGGTTTCCTTCTACTCTATATAATAATAAATCCCCCTCTTCTACCCATTCGCTCCTATATATAGTACAAATGAAGTTTTTAACCTGAGTATTGGTTTTAGAAAAGGCAAAGAAGTTGTTCTGCTCCTTAATGATAGCTGCCGTTGTATGCAACAACTCAATAGAAACATTATAAGGATAAAAAAGAGCTGTTTCCTGTAAGAAGGGATTTCTAGTACGATTGATCCTATACTCATAGGCCCTACTGGTAGCATCAAAACGAGAATGGGCAGTATCAGCTACTGGAAATAAGTTCTTTACTACAATATCATCTGGCAGTAAAGCATTCACCTTATAAAGGAACTGTGGATGAAGCGGCAGCTCTTCATCGAAATGAAAAAAGTTTTGAAGTGCATGTACACCAGCATCGGTACGTGACGAACCCGTTAATGTAATAGGTCGGCGATGGATTATCTGTAAGGCTCTTTCAATTTCTGCCTGTATGGTATTGGCATTTTCCTGAATCTGAAATCCACTGTATTGAGTGCCTTTATAAGCCACCTCTAAAAAATAACGCTGCATTATTTGGCTAACAAGGCTTTGAATCGGTTTACGTAATATTCATCTTTTATCTCAGACTCGAGAGTAGCAAACTTATCGGCATCTGCTATATACTTTTGTGCAGCCTCAAAGAATTGGTATTTCCATTGAGCCGATAAGAATAGTGTACTTAGGTTTTTAACCTGCTCGGTAGTAAAGCATTTTTCCCTAAAAGCTAAAACCGCTGTATTGATCATTCCTTCATCTGTCTCTAATGAAGCCATCTCTTTACGCAGACTGCGAAAATCGCGCTCTGTTGCTGTTTGAGTACAGGAACTAGGTAGTTTAGTTACAGCTACAGTTGAATCTATTGGTACATTACTTGAAGCATGGGTAACCGTATCTATATGTGCAGTAGCTTCAATATCAGGAATGGTTTTAAGTTGCTCTTTTGGTTTAGGCTCGCCTGCAGTTCTAAATGGCTGTGCCTGGTTAGGGATCAAAATATGAATGGTATCACTTGATTCTGCCGTGTAATCAATAAAGGTCAGACCAAAACCTTGCGTAGTTGAACTTTCGGAGCGGCGCACAATAGTAGATCTTTTATACTCCGTCTCTATTCCTTTCGGTTCTGCCACCTTTACTGTATCACTTACTAAAACCTGCGAATTGCTCGTGGAGTCTACTTTCAAAGCCACAACCGGCGCTTTACTTTCTTCTTTATTTAGTTCTCCAGCTTTTACATCATCAGCTTTCTTATCCTCTACTTTCGCTACCGCTTTTTTTGTAGCCGTATCCGCGACAGAAACAGTGTCTAATTTATTGCCATTGCCTAAAGAATCTACTTTACTATTATTATCTATGGCTGCAACTGCAGAAGAATCAGTAGTATTTACAGCCACAACACTAACTGTATCTATTTTATTAATAGTGGTATCTACACCCTCTTGTTTTGCTACTGCCAAGGCTGTCGTGTCTATTTGGTTTCTCGTTATGGTATCAACTGAAGCCGAATTAACCACAATCGATTCTTTAGCTACGGCTTGCTCTATAGCCGTTCCGCTTTGTGTGGAACTATTTTTTGTCACTGATTTCACTGGCTCTTTCCGTACTACTTCTAACAATAAGGAGGGATCATTAGCTGCTTGAGAAAGGGTTCTGGTAAATTTATCTGTGCGGGTAATATAGGGGTCATTCTGAATTTCAATTGCCGCCATAGGCGCTATCAGCTCTAAGGATTGCAGATCAAATAGGTTAAGTTTTTGATCCAGCTCCTTTAATAAGTAGCCATGATCCTGTGCTGAAACCGCAACCTGGAATTTTGGTTCTATATCTCGCTTCCCTACAAAACCAACGGAAAACGTATAGGTACTGTCCTTCAGGTTTGATAAAATGAGATAACCTGCTGTAGAAGAGCTGAAAACTTTATCTCCCATCTTTACATAAAACGGCGCCGCCTTTTCAGATTCCAGATAGACAAAGTAGACCTTTTGGGCCTTACTTATATATCCAGTTAAAAAAAGCAAACCAAAAAGCAGGAGTTTTCTCATGATGATCAAAATTAAAGGAATTCGCCTGATGTGATTTTGACGGTTATTGAAGTTTTAACAATGTTAAACCTATTCGCCTAACGTAAGGACAACCGTTATATAAAATAATAGACGATAAAAAAGCCATCCTAGACAGGATAGCTTTTAATAGCATTAATCTTTTTGTTACCAATTACCGCCGGCACCACCGCCGCCGCCGCTACCACCACCAAAACCACCAAAGCCGCCTCCGCCGCCTCCAAAACCTCCCCCGCTGCCTCCGCCGAAGCCACCACCACCAAAACCGCCAGTTGGGAAAAAGATAGGGCCTCCAAAACCACGATACCCACGGCGCGACATCATACCACCGCCACGGCCGCCGCCACCAAACATATTTAGAATAAACATTAGGATGATAAAACCAAGAATGATCTTACCCAGACTTATTCCTCCACTGCCCCCTTTGCTTCTGTAATTGGCTGGAGCCTTGTATTCACCGGCCGCAGCATGTATCATAGAAGTAGTTGCATCGTCAAGTCCTCTATAATAGTTGCCGGCTTTGAAATTGGGCACGACATCCGTTTCTACGATAGACTTCACCGTAGCATCAGGAAGAGACCCCTCCATTCCATAACCCGTGGCTATCCAGATCTTACGATCGTTTTTAGATACCAGCAGTACCGCACCGTTGTCTTTTTGTGCCTGGCCACCTACCCCCCATTGCCGAAGAATAGAAAGGGCTACATCTTCTATAGGCAAATCGTTTAGCTGGTCTATAGTTACTACCGCTATCTGCACAGAAGTACTATCATCGTAGGCTACCAACTTTCTTTCCAACTCCTGCAGTTGGTCCGGAGCCAGCATGTGGGCATAGTCATTGACCAACCGCGGTGGATTAGGCTTGGGAATAGACTCGCGCACAAAGCGATCCACACTTCCTTGCGAAAAAGCACAGACGGATACCAGTAAACTTAAAATCAGTAAAAAGCGCTTCATGTATTATTTGCCGAAAACTATATCGTCTGGCAGTTCGTTTTTATCAGTTTGACTATTATAGGGAAAGTGCTGATAGAGCGCTTCGCCAATGTCTGCTATACATTGGCAAAGCCCATCTACTACATGCATTTGTTTGAAGTGCAAAAGCATTTTATTGATTTCTTCTTCCCAGTATTTCTGACTCACTTTCTGATGGATTCCTTCATCGCCAAATACAGCTACTTGCCTGTCTTCCATAGCCACATAAACCAATGTGCCATTCCGATCGGCTGTTTTATCCATCTTCAATTCAAAGAATAGCTCTTGGGCCCTATCCACCGCACTTACATATTTACACCGGGACTCAATGAATAAACGCACTTCCCCACTTGTACGCTGTTCTGCCAATCGAATGGCTTCTAACAAGCGCTCTTTTTCTTCAGCCGAGAAGTAATCCTTTATTTTTTTCCAGGGAAATAGTTTCACTTTATCTTTTTGTTGCGGTATCAGAAAAGTTTACAGATGGACGCTGCGTTTGCTGGTCAGGGAATTCAACTCTGGGCGCATTCTGTGAGCCTGGATCAGCTTGGAAGCCGGTACGAGGATGGAAACCAAACATACCAGCAAATATGTTTGTAGGGAATGTACGCACTTTTGTATTATATGTTTGAACAGCATCGTTGAAATCATTTCTGGAAACCTTAATACGATTTTCAGTACCTTCTAACTGAGCCTGTAAATTGCGAAAAGCATCATTGGCCCTTAAGTTCGGGTATTGTTCAACGGTAACAAGTAAACGACTTAATGAACCACTCAGTTGAGCTTGTGCCTGCTGAAAACGCTCAATATTCTCAGGTGTCAGATTATCAGGACTTATTTGCGTAGAAGTAGCTTTAGCTCTTGCATTAATGACATCATTTAATGTACCTCTTTCAAAATTTGCTTCGCCTTGTACGGTACGAACCAGGTTAGGTATAAGATCAGCACGGCGCTGATAATCACTTTGTACTTTGTTCCAAGCGTTCTTAACCGTTTCATCCTGTGTTACCAAACCATTGTAGCTGCCACATCCCCAAAACAAAAGAATGACCACCAAGCCAAGAATAATCAATAAAGGCAATGAACGTCTCATTTGAGTCTAAGTTTTATTAGTATTAAAATTAGTACTTTCTAAAAGCACTACCGCTACTCTTCAATTTTTATTCCATTACACTGAATATCTAGTTATAAAGACAAAATGGCGGACAATTGAGTGTCCGCCATCTATATTATGTATTATTATTAAAACTTCAACAGGTCAAATCAATTTGTTTTTACACGATTCGCTTCTGTATCTGACCCCGTACTTCTGTTTCTGGCTGCTTTCAACTTCTGGTTACCAAAGCTGTAGTTAAAGGTGAGGCGTACACTACGGGAATCATTCTTCTCCAACAAGGCTACATCGATTTCCTGGTATTGCAAGCGCCCCTTTGTACGATTGGTATATAGCATATCACTGAAATTCAGACTTATCCGTCCTTTTTTATTCCATATAGTTTTTTGTACACCCAAATTAATATTGCCAAAGGGCTCAAGAATTAAAAACTCATTTAAGAAACGAGTCATATAAAAGCCATTTACTTCAAAACTTAGCGTCGGTAATGGGCGATACGTAATTTGAGAATAAAGCATCCAGTTCCACTTGGCCTTGTCGTAAGTGCCATTCAGGTAATCGGCTTTGTAGTGATTTCTGATAAACTGGTTGCTACCAAAACCTTCTATCTTTTTACCCAACTTGATCGGGAAGTTTAGTTCAATAGCTAAATTATCCAGTCGCGCCAGGTTTTCAGGAGTTGTGTACGTAAGATTACCTTCTTGCTTTGGTGCATTTTCAAAGATCACATCCTTTGTAACGTTATAACTTACACCAATGAATGGTTGATTATTATAGGAAAGGGTAAACTTATAAGCATCAGTAGTTTGTGGCTTAAGCAATGGATTTCCACGAGTGTAGGTCAGAGAGTCAATAACATTTACAAAAGGATTTTGTTGCTGAAAGCTTGGTCGGCTTACACGCTTGCTATATTGCAATCCGGCCCCCATGCTTTTACTGATTTTATAGTTAGCAAAAGCAGAAGGGAAAGCTTGAATATAATTACGGTTTAGTGCTTTTTTTCCGGCGCTATCGCCTTTAGCAATGGTTTGCTCTACCCTTAAACCAGCCATCAGCTCCCATTTTTTCATTGACTTTTGCAGGTTTACATAAGCAGCATTTACATTTTCATTATAAAGAAACTCACTACTAAAACGCAGATCCTTTATACCATTGCGCAAATACATTAACCCATTATCAATAGAGGCAATGGTGCTTTTGGCACCCAGTTCCATTTTTGCTTTATTCTTAAATGGATGCGTATAGTCTAACTTAAACACACCAAGTCTCACAGGGTTATCAACGTTTTGGTTACTTTCTGAAATTGAGTTGGCTTGGTGAATAGAAATATCCCCAGTGTTATCCAGCTGGAAAAACGCATAGTCTGCGTCAATATTCAGCTCCTTCCCTAATGAGTCAAACACGTGTTTCCAGTTGACGTTGGCAGAAAGGTTTGAACGAACAATAGCCTCACGGTTAATAGTTTCAAAACTGCTCACGGTTTCACCGTTAGAAAGTTTTGATTGTATCGTATTATTTGTTACCACTTCATCGGCTGTTCTATAAAAGCCACGCAACAAAACACCTACGGTGTTCTTCTTATTAATAACGTAATCAGCCCCCAACCGGTAATTATGGCTGGTAATCTCTCCTACTTCCCTGTTGATTTGCTTAAACCGGTTTTCTTCAATGGCACGATCAAAAGTGCTATTATCAAAATAAGTACGGTTTAGCAGACTGTACCCACCAAACACATTCCAGCTTCCTTTTCTATAATTAAGGTTAAAGCCAGGGCTTAAGCGGTAAAAGTTATCATGCAGTCCTTCTTTTTGCTTATTATAAATGCCTAGACCGCCAGTCAAAGACACATTACCATTCATACCTAGGTTAGCAGTACGCTTTAATACAATATTGATAACACCACCACCACTGGCGTCATATTTAGCACTAGGATTCGTTATTACTTCAATCTTTTCAATATTATTGGCCGGCATGTCTTTTAATAGCTGGGTAACATCCTGGTACTGTGTGGTTCTGCCATCAATTAAAATTAGCACGTTAGGTTTCCCTACCATAGAGATGTTATCACTTGTTATTATTAAGCCTGGCACTTTTTGTAATACTTCCAGCGCTGTTCCGCCTGCAGCTGTAGCACTATTTTCTACATTCACCACCAGTTTATCTACACGCTGTTCTAAAAATGGTTTGCGTGCCGTAACCGTTACTCCACCTAGCGCCTTAGGCTCAGTTTGTAAGTGAATTTCGTTTACCTGAAGGTTGGCTTGAAGAACTTCAATGGACTGTTTAGCGGTTTTTGCACCCACTTTAGAAACAGACAGCCAATATCGGCCGGATGGAATTGCCTCAAAAAGAAACTGACCTTCGGAATTGGTAAGTACCGATTTATATAATGTTGAATCAGTAGCTTTTAGCAGTAGTATCGTAGCTTGGGATACAAATTTACCTTCTTCTGTAACTTTTCCGGTCACTTTATATTGTCCAAATAGCACTACTGAAATTAGTAACAGAACGGTTGTGCAAAGCAGTCTGGTCATAGCCAATCTATTGTTTTGGTTTGTGCCGATGAAATTACGTATTGTTACAAATAACAAAGACCCACATAAGGATGGGCCTTTGTTAAAATACTATAAACGGTGCTGTTATGCTTTTACGGCAGCAATTCCTGGCAATTCTTTACCTTCAAAAAACTCCAACATAGCTCCACCACCGGTAGATACATAGCTTACTTTATCGGTATAACCGAACTTGTTTACTGCCGCTACACTATCGCCACCACCTACTAAAGAGAAGGCGCCTTTTTCTGTAGCTGCAGCCACTGCATCGGCAATGGCCTTTGTACCATGTTGAAACTTTTCCATTTCAAAAACACCCATTGGGCCGTTCCACAAAATGGTTTTTGACTTGGAAATTACTTTTGCAAACATATCACATGCCATAGCGCCAATATCCAAACCCATCCAACCATCAGGTATTTGGTTACTTAAAGAAGAAGAGATTTCGGCATCACCAGCAAACTTATTGGCAATGATGGAATCGGAAGGCAAGTGAATACATACGCCTTTTTCTTCTGCTTTCTTCAGCAGCTCACGCGCTGTATCCAGACGGTCATCCTCGCATAAAGAGTTACCGATCTTACCGTCCATGGCTTTTTCAAATGTATAAGCCATACCACCACCAATGATAATATCTGTAGCTCTTTCTAGCAGGTTTTCGATGATCATTATCTTATCAGACACCTTAGCACCACCAATAATAGCAGTGAAAGGCTTTTCTGCGCTGTTCAATACTTTTTCTGCACTAGTCACTTCTCCTTCCATTACCAAACCAAACAACCGGCGATCTTTTGGAAAGAATTGTGCAATAACGGCAGTCGAAGCATGAGCACGATGTGCTGTACCAAAAGCGTCATTCACATATACATCGCCCAATTTTGAAAGCTTTTCAGCAAAGGCTTTATCTCCTTTTTCTTCTTCTTTGTAGAAGCGAAGGTTTTCTAACAACAGTACTTGGCCTGGTTGTAAGTTTTTGGCTTTTTCAACAGCTTCTTCACCAATACAGTCATTTGCAAACTGCACATCGGCACCCACCAATTGGCTAATATGATTCACTAAATGCTTTAAGGAATACTTTTCAGTAGGCCCATCTTTTGGGCGCCCTAAATGAGACATTAAAATAACAGAGCCTCCATCGTCTAATATCTTCTTAATGGTGGGCACTGCTGCGCGAATGCGTGTATCGTCAGTGATATTGTATTTGTCGTCCAGCGGCACATTAAAGTCTACGCGGATCAAAGCTTTTTTACCAGAGAAATTATAGTCTGTAAACTGCGACATAATGTATGGTTTGGTTGAAAGAGAAAGGCTTCCCCTACAGAAAGCCTTTCATAAAATTATTAAATACAATTGGATTTATAATAACATAGTGAAGTACGCACTACACTTTATTATTTCATCAATTTAGCAAAGTATTTTACTGTACGAACTAACTGAGATACATAGCTCATTTCGTTATCGTACCAGCTTACTGCTTTTACCAATTGTGTATCGCCATTAGAGATCACTCTTGTTTGTGTGGCATCAAACAAAGAACCATAATGCATACCAATGATATCAGTGCTTACCAACTCTTCGTCAGTGTAGCCAAAGCTTTCATCAGCAGCAGCCTTCATGGCATTGTTGATTTCTTCTACAGTAACCTTTTTGCCTAAGATCACATTCAGCTCAGTTAAAGAACCGGTGATGGTTGGAACACGTTGTGCACTACCATCTAACTTACCTTTCAATTCTGGTAATACTAAGCCAATAGCTTTAGCGGCACCTGTGCTGTTAGGAACAATATTCTGTGCAGCAGCACGAGCACGACGTAAGTCACCTTTTGGATGTGGTGCATCCAATGTGTTTTGGTCGTTAGTATAAGCGTGGATAGTGGTCATTAAACCAGTTTGGATACCAAACTTATCATTAAGCACTTTTGCCATTGGCGCCAGGCAGTTGGTCGTACAAGAAGCGCAAGAAATGATCGTTTCGCTACCGTCCAGAATGTCGTGGTTCACGTTGAAAACAACTGTTTTCAGATCGCCAGTAGCAGGTGCAGAGATTACTACACGCTTAGCACCAGCTTTCAGGTGAGCTTCAGCTTTTGCTTTGTCGGTAAAGAACCCAGTGCTCTCAATTACCACATCTACTCCATGGTCGCCCCAAGGAATCTGAGCTGGATCTTTCTGAGCATATATCTTAACCTCCTCACCATTTACGATGATAGAGTTTTCTGTGCTTTTTACTTCACCATTAAAGCGGCCCTGTGCGCTGTCGTATCTCAGCAGGTGAGCAAGTACGGCTGGGCTTGTAAGGTCGTTTACGGCTACTACATCAATTCCTTCCATGTTATAGATCTGACGGAAAACCAAGCGGCCGATCCGACCAAAACCATTAATGGCAACTTTTACTGACATATGATTTAGAGTTTTAATTATTTAATGCGTGGCGAAGGTACAATATTGGAAGAAACAAAAGTGAAGCAGCATACTTGCCGAACTTTCCCTATAAAGAAATATGCCATATAAATAGAAAATAAAATACAAGATCTCTTGCACTAAAGAACTGCTCTAACCCCAAAGAAACACTTGCCCTAAAAGCCAGCTACCTCTTCCTGCTAATCCCAAAATCTCCCCTAATCCCGGTTCAGACATCCTCCTCTGCTACTACCTACGTTTCTTCATGGCTCCTTCATAGTAAAGCCTATGTAAAGCCATAGTAACGTCATAGTAACTTGTAGGTTCACCCGTACCTCACCCGTACCTTGGCCCTACCTCGGCCGATCCTTCGGCCGTACCTCACCCGTATGTCAGTTAGTTATCCCATATTGCCAGGCAATACTTAAATATAGAAGGAAAAATGAATGTAAGAAGCTGATAATGAATAGAATAAAGAACATAAAGATACAAAAGATAGGCGGCTTCAAAACATATACGAATCATCCAACTAACAAATTAGCAATATGAGTAATACAAAAGAAAAAGGCGGCATCTCATGCCGCCTTAATAAACACACATGGCAAAAAATCAATTAGGTTGCTTAATCAGTTTTACCTGTTTACGGCTATTACCCTGTATCATTTCTATTATATAAACACCTGGCCTATATTCACTACCCAGCTGTAGAGTTTGACCCGCTGTTAAGCTTGGAATAGTACGTACAATCCTACCGGACAGATCAGATACACGTAGCGTGATTGGATCTGTAGTGTTATTGCTTTCCAGCTTAAGATTGAACTGAGCAGTGGTTGGATTAGGGAAGGCTTGAAGACCAAACTCAACAGTTGATGTTATATCCATTTCCTGTGATCTGGCAAGCGCTACTGACTTATTTGACTTCACTTCGTGGATTACGATGGAGCCTCCTCCTAAAACGGTTGTAAGTTCAGCATTATCTGCACTTCCCAATTGGTTATCATATACCACACTACCATCGGATCTTGTAATCTTCATACGTATCTTATCTGTTCCACCACCGCCATTAATTTCACCATCTGTAGCCACTAATGTAAACTTATAGGAGCCTGTACCGTTAATTGTTCCTACACCACGATAGCTTGCCTTGGCACCACTAATGACAAGTGTTGCTGTTTCATACAAAGTGCTCTTAAAGTTTAGATTACCTGCCTGGAACTGAAACTCGGTTTCACCTTCTAAGGCAGTAGAGCCTTTCTTATATTTTGCCACAAAACCAAAATTCGCTTTACCCGTTGCTAATGGATCTGCTACATAAGCTCCTTTCGGTGAAGCAATCCATCCGCCACCTGTAATAAAGCCGTTGCTTGGATCATATACAGGCAGATAGGCTGTAGATGTCACACATCCTAAACCAGTATAGGCTTCTACGTGATATACATTGACACCTAAACCAGATATATTGTATGAGGCTTTACCTGAGCCGTCTGTAATTGCATAACCCATATACTTACCATAATCCAAATTATAGGTAACCTTTATGCCTGGAATTGGTTGTCCTGAATAAGGGTCTGTAACTACTGCAGTCAATGTTGCTTGTGAGCCAGATGGTACCGGATTACCACAAGCAGATGCATCAATATTTACACTCTTAATTGAAAGACTATTTTCAATATAAGTCAACTTATAGTTAGTACCCAGCGATAATGTATTTTGTACAATGGTGTATGTATTAGAAACGCTTTCGCCACTTGCTCTAGACAATTGCCCTGAGATTTTATCATCAAAAACAAGAGATCCCTCAGTAATCTTATAGGTTAATAATGGATCAACTTGACCACAATATTTCGTTTGCGGATCGGCAGCAATGGTCACTTGGCGTTGGCCGATAGAGAGGTTGGCGCCGTTGTACCCCAGTTCATAGTTGCTGCTCAACGCCACACCGCCTTGCTTGATGGCATAGCTGCCCACATTGTTTCCGGCATCGCGGGTCAGCGCACCAGTGAAGGCATCACCGCTCACCAGGCTACCCTCACTTATCTGATAGGTCAGTGCAGGATCGGCCTCACCGTAAGTCTTCGTCTTGGCATCGGCGCTGATCACCACACGACGCGTATTGATCTGCAGGTTGGCGCCGTTGTACCCCAGTTCATAGTTGCTGCTCAACGCCACACCGCCTTGCTTGATGGCATAGCTGCCCACATTGTTTCCGGCATCGCGGGTCAGCGCACCAGTGAAGGCATCACCGCTCACCAGGCTACCCTCACTTATCTGATAGGTCAGTGCAGGATCGGCCTCACCGTAAGTCTTCGTCTTGGCATCGGCGCTGATCACCACACGACGCGTATTGATCTGCAGGTTGGCGCCGTTGTACCCCAGTTCATAGTTGCTGCTCAACGCCACACCGCCTTGCTTGATGGCATAGCTGCCCACATTGTTTCCGGCATCGCGGGTCAGCGCACCAGTGAAGGCATCACCGCTCACCAGGCTACCCTCACTTATCTGATAGGTCAGTGCAGGATCGGCCTCACCGTAAGTCTTCGTCTTGGCATCGGCGCTGATCACCACACGACGCGTATTGATCTGCAGGTTGGCGCCGTTGTACCCCAGTTCATAGTTGCTGCTCAACGCCACACCGCCTTGCTTGATGGCATAGCTGCCCACATTGTTTCCGGCATCGCGGGTCAGCGCACCAGTGAAGGCATCACCGCTCACCAGGCTACCCTCACTTATCTGATAGGTCAGTGCAGGATCGGCCTCACCGTAAGTCTTCGTCTTGGCATCGGCGCTGATCACCACACGACGCGTATTGATCTGCAGGTTGGCGCCGTTGTACCCCAGTTCATAGTTGCTGCTCAACGCCACACCGCCTTGCTTGATGGCATAGCTGCCCACATTGTTTCCGGCATCGCGGGTCAGCGCACCAGTGAAGGCATCACCGCTCACCAGGCTACCCTCACTTATCTGATAGGTCAGTGCAGGATCGGCCTCACCGTAAGTCTTCGTCTTGGCATCGGCGCTGATCACCACACGACGCGTATTGATCTGCAGGTTGGCGCCGTTGTACCCCAGTTCATAGTTGCTGCTCAACGCCACACCGCCTTGCTTGATGGCATAGCTGCCCACATTGTTTCCGGCATCGCGGGTCAGCGCACCAGTGAAGGCATCACCGCTCACCAGGCTACCCTCACTTATCTGATAGGTCAGTGCAGGATCGGCCTCACCGTAAGTCTTCGTCTTGGCATCGGCGCTGATCACCACACGACGCGTATTGATCTGCAGGTTGGCGCCGTTGTACCCCAGTTCATAGTTGCTGCTCAACGCCACACCGCCTTGCTTGATGGCATAGCTGCCCACATTGTTTCCGGCATCGCGGGTCAGCGCACCAGTGAAGGCATCACCGCTCACCAGGCTACCCTCACTTATCTGATAGGTCAGTGCAGGATCGGCCTCACCGTAAGTCTTCGTCTTGGCATCGGCGCTGATCACCACACGACGCGTATTGATCTGCAGGTTGGCGCCGTTGTACCCCAGTTCATAGTTGCTGCTCAACGCCACACCGCCTTGCTTGATGGCATAGCTGCCCACATTGTTTCCGGCATCGCGGGTCAGCGCACCAGTGAAGGCATCACCGCTCACCAGGCTACCCTCACTTATCTGATAGGTCAGTGCAGGATCGGCCTCACCGTAAGTCTTCGTCTTGGCATCGGCGCTGATCACCACACGACGCGTATTGATCTGCAGGTTGGCGCCGTTGTACCCCAGTTCATAGTTGCTGCTCAACGCCACACCGCCTTGCTTGATGGCATAGCTGCCCACATTGTTTCCGGCATCGCGGGTCAGCGCACCAGTGAAGGCATCACCGCTCACCAGGCTACCCTCACTTATCTGATAGGTCAGTGCAGGATCGGCCTCACCGTAAGTCTTCGTCTTGGCATCGGCGCTGATCACCACACGACGCGTATTGATCTGCAGGTTGGCGCCGTTGTACCCCAGTTCATAGTTGCTGCTCAACGCCACACCGCCTTGCTTGATGGCATAGCTGCCCACATTGTTTCCGGCATCGCGGGTCAGCGCACCAGTGAAGGCATCACCGCTCACCAGGCTACCCTCACTTATCTGATAGGTCAGTGCAGGATCGGCCTCACCGTAAGTCTTCGTCTTGGCATCGGCGCTGATCACCACACGACGCGTATTGATCTGCAGGTTGGCGCCGTTGTACCCCAGTTCATAGTTGCTGCTCAACGCCACACCGCCTTGCTTGATGGCATAGCTGCCCACATTGTTTCCGGCATCGCGGGTCAGCGCACCAGTGAAGGCATCACCGCTCACCAGGCTACCCTCACTTATCTGATAGGTCAGTGCAGGATCGGCCTCACCGTAAGTCTTCGTCTTGGCATCGGCGCTGATCACCACACGACGCGTATTGATCTGCAGGTTGGCGCCGTTGTACCCCAGTTCATAGTTGCTGCTCAACGCCACACCGCCTTGCTTGATGGCATAGCTGCCCACATTGTTTCCGGCATCGCGGGTCAGCGCACCAGTGAAGGCATCACCGCTCACCAGGCTACCCTCACTTATCTGATAGGTCAGTGCAGGATCGGCCTCACCGTAAGTCTTCGTCTTGGCATCGGCGCTGATCACCACACGACGCGTATTGATCTGCAGGTTGGCGCCGTTGTACCCCAGTTCATAGTTGCTGCTCAACGCCACACCGCCTTGCTTGATGGCATAGCTGCCCACATTGTTTCCGGCATCGCGGGTCAGCGCACCAGTGAAGGCATCACCGCTCACCAGGCTACCCTCACTTATCTGATAGGTCAGTGCAGGATCGGCCTCACCGTAAGTCTTCGTCTTGGCATCGGCGCTGATCACCACACGACGCGTATTGATAGCTCCAGCAGTGTTGGTTTTTGGAGCCATGCTGTAGTTTACAGCCAAGCCTCCATTTGTGCCATCAGCTAATGTATATGTAATAGTTGTGGCTTTCCCTGTTCCGGCATTAGCGTTCGTGTAATCACTTACAGTTGCGCCAATATTTAAAGTCTCGGATCCGACATATCCAGTTACATCACCTATTGTTACCTCGCCAGCAGCCGGAGAACCATTGTATTCTTTGGAAGCAACAGTTGATGCAGCTGTCAAGGACTTCGCTGCGACTGTTAGAGTTGCATTACCGTCACTTACGGTCGTTTGAACAGGTGAACAGGCAGATAATATTACTCTGAATTTTCTACCGCTCATTGCCACTCCAGGTTTCGTTAAAGTCAATGTTGCAGTAGTTGCACCGGAATAGACTCCAGCATCGGAAATATTCGACCAAACAATAGGAGAACCTATCCCCTCTTGCCACTGATATGATTCTACGCCAGTAGCATCTACAGTAAACGTTGCAGTTTGCCCGTAAGTTATAGGTGAAGAAGCGGGTTGCCCACTAGTAGGAGTTGTTTTGATTATTGGTGCTGAACAGGGAACCGGCGGCACCAATTCACCTGTCGATAGTATTATAGGAGTGCCTGTAAACCCTAAAAAGCTAATATTATTTAGTTGAGTTGATGTTAAACCACCTACAGCAATAAATATTTTTCCTGCTGTACCTGAAGATCCCCCGGAACCAGTCCATCCGTTTATTGTTAGAGTTTTTCCATTTGTCCAGGTTTCTCCATTACTACTTGAAAATGTCAAAGTGTGACTGCCAGTCCCTAATGAGATCGTTGAATTTTCTAACAAGCGAAGTGTCCCAAGTGTCTCTGAAAAACCCGTTGTCGCTCCGGTTTTGAAAATACCTCCATTCAAAATCAGAGTACTGACATCAGCTATCTTATTAGCAGCACCTAATTGTAAAGTACCACCAGTAATAGTAGTTGGACCCGTATAGGTATTTGCACCCGAAAGCACCATTGTACCTGCGCCCATCTTTGTTATACCAAAGCCGCCCCCACTTATTATACTACTAATTGTTAAGTCAACTGCATTGCTACCATCGTCTGCAACATCGATATTTCTATTTGCGCCCAAGGATACCGGAGCACTAATCGTCGCTCCATTTGTTCCTGCGCCGGCTGCATCATTTATTATTATGTTTCCTCCCAGCGTGAGAGTACCAGTTCCTGTAATTAATGAACCAGTTGCAGCTCCGTCTTCCAAAATCAAACTCGAAGGTGCAGTTCCTGCAGTCGAACTTCCAAGATTGAAGGTAGATAATACAAGCGCTGCTCCAGCTTTAACAGTTAGGATACCTTTTACATTTGTATTTGAACTTAAGGTTGTTAAACCCCCACTAATCTTTAAATCATTGAAAGAAGCAAAACCACTTGGAATCGAATTTGTAGTAGTTAATTCGACAGTTCCAGAACCAGGTGTCCACGTATCTAACAAATTGACAGCGATTTCTTGACAAATCAATGTACCGCCATTTGTCATTATAATTGAACCTTTTCTATTTTGTCCATTTGACAATCCTACTGTCACTTTCCCACTTACCAATAATTGACTACCAGAATTAAAAGTCAATTGAGCTATTGAGGAATTGGTATTTCCGCCAAGCTGTATCGATGCACATGCAGCATTATTAATATTTACCGTTACATTCTGATTAGGAGCTACGTTCACTACATCAGTCGATCCAGGATAATTTATCCCAGCTTGAGGAGTGGGATTTCCTGGAAACCCCCAAGTTGCTGGACTATTCCAATTCCCGCTTATTGATGATGTAAAGGTCCCATCTGCAAAATACACATAAGCGGTATCATGCGATGCCTGACCTACTGCTCTCAAACGCAAAGAATCTCCACGACAGTCACACACTGTCCAATTCGTCACAAATCCTCCATTTGCATCGGCAACTACTGTCCAAGGCAAATAAGAAGAATCTGCTGTTACTGTATTACACGCTCGAAACAAATTTTTTACTCGAAGTGAAACTGTTTCACCTGGCAGAAAACCCGTACCTGTAAATACCGCAGTAGACCTCGGCGCATAATCCGGCTTGTCTGTTGTTACAGTTACCGGTCCTACATTGGATAACTGCGCCTGTACATTAAAGGAAAAAAGAATAGCAAGCATCGTTGCTAGCGATAGTACAAAGGAGTAGCCTTTTGATTGCATAATCAATTTTTATATGGGAGATTAAATTCCTTCTTGTGAGTTTGTCTAAGGGTATACTGATCCTATCCAGAGCCTATGGTCTGCGGGTTTATTCAAGTGGTTAAGCCGTGTCTTATGAAGTTTTTCGACGGAATTGTTGCAAAGGACTAGTCTTCAGGGGCAGGTAACAGTTAGTCTTAGGATTGGCAGATTCTCCTATAAACTTATAACTTAAATTAGCGATACCAAATATTTTGAAGCTTTTTTTCGAACCGTACTCCTAAAAAGGGATTTAGAGGGTATATAAGCCCGTTAGATGATCAAAATCAAGAGGGGAAGCAAAAGCAATCGGTTTTATCATTCGTATTACGAATTCAGGCTCTTATAAAATATGTTATAGACAGCCTTAAGAATAAATACAATCATTACAGGTCTAAAGCCTTCTTTCATCTATTAAATCTAAGGGTCTAGCTTTTTACTCATTAAGAGCTGATACAATGAATTACATTTACCCTTGTATTTTATTATGAAGAACTTTTTTCTAGGTACCCTATTAATTCTATCCGTAAGTAGCCAAGCCCAATGGGTGGACTCTAGCAAAAACGCCATTACCATTTCCTATGATTATAATCACTTCCAGCGTCAGTTTGCTACTGACTGGCATATAGGTAGTGTAGAATATAAACGAAAGCTAAACCAGGGAGCTGTTCTGGGCCGATTAAATTATGGTAACCGGTTACAACAAAGCGGCTGGCAAGGTGAATTAGAAGCCTACCCAATTATTTCTAAGAAGATGTATGCCTACACCGGTATTGGGTTTTCAGATAACATGCCCGTCTTTCCTAAATGGCGCACAGGGGCCTCGCTCTATTTAGCTTTACCTAAAGCCTGGGAAGTGGAAGGCGGTTTCCGCTACTTATATTTTACAGAGTCGGTTTGGTTGGGTACCGCAGGCATTAGTAAATATGTGGGCAATTGGCTATTCAATGCACACACCTATTTTGGGTTTCAAAACCTTTCCAATAACCAATCGCTTTTTGCTTCCGCCCGCCGCTATTTCAATAATGGAATTGATTATGCCTGGCTGCAGGCAGGAAGTGGTATTTCGCCTGATGAAAGCAGAAGTATTCAACTCGGTAATCTTTACAGTTTATCTTCCAAAAGCGTGGGCATCGGTACAAACCTTTCCGTGGCTAAACGAACGCAGTTGAAATTATCTGCAGGGTGGTTTAGAAATGAATATAGAAAGGGCTTACACGACAACCAACTGAATACGACCATTGGAATTAGCCAACAGTTTTAGGCTCCGGTAGCTGGCTTAGGACCAAACCCCTGCCGGCTCATCTCGCCCCAGCTATTCTTCTTCCGTAATAGATCAATGTTGCCTTTAATAGCTGCCCATACTACAAAGGGATGAAAGACAAAGGGCTCTATAATCGCCGTAAGTACTAAACGCAAGATCTCTCTTTTCTTTTTGTATTGATTAAATGTTAGCACTTCCATTAAAATGGCAAATACTGAGTAGAGTATGGCAAAACAATAAACGCAAGCAAAGAGCGCTAAGAAGAAAGGCCAATCGATCATTCCCAGACATACAAATACAAGAAACGCCACAAAGCCGATAAACTCCACTACTGGTGCTAATTGTTCAAAAAAGAACCAGTAAGGATAGCTTAATAGCCCCAACACCCCATAACGTTTATTAAAGAACATCACCTTATGGATCTTTAAGGTTTCAATAGTACCTCTTGTCCAGCGGTTACGTTGACGCCCCAATATTTTAAATGTAGCAGGTGCTTCTGTCCAGCATAATGGGTCGGGTATGTAGGCTACTTTATAAGGCAGGTTATTTTCCTCCATATAACGGCGCATACGCACCACCAATTCCATATCCTCCCCCACCGTGCTATGATCATAACCGCCAGCCTTGATCACAATCTCTCTATCAAAAGCACCAAACGCTCCAGAGATCAACAATAATCCATTTAGCCTGCTCCACGCCATTCGACCTAATAGAAAGGCTCGGATGTATTCCAAGGTTTGCATGCGTGGCAAGAATTGCTTAGGCAAGTGTACTTGAGTGATCTTACCATCCTGAATTTCGCAAGAGTTAGCAATACGTACTACGCCACCTGTAGCAATCACCCGCTCCTTGTTATTCTCCAAAAAGGGCTTGACCAGTTTTAGCATAGCATCCTGTTCCAAAATACAGTCCACATCTATACAAACAATATATCGATTGGAAGCTAGGTTGGTTCCAACATTCAAGGCATCAGCCTTTCCGCCATTCACCTTATCTACCACTACCAGTTTATGGAAAACCGGGTTACTGCTTTTGTATACAGCTTTAACTGGCTTAGTGGCAATTGGGGACTCCCGTTCCAAATTCACCTCTTTCAGATCATAAACATCAATCAGCTTTTGCAAGGAGTTATCCTTACTGCCATCATTGACAATGATCACCTCATAATTATTGTAATGGATACTAAGAAGGGAACGTACATTTTCAATAATAGTAGCCGCTTCGTTATAGGCAGGGGCAATGATACTAAGTGAAGGAGCATGCTCAGAGGCAGCCAGTATGTTAAAATCGGTAAAGCTAGCCTTACGCATATATTGCCTGGCCTCACCAATAGCATAAAAGGCTATAAAAAAATAGAATCCAATTAAAACGGCTGCATACAAAAAGAAGCAATAGGTGAAAAAGTCGAATACTATCTCAGTCCAAATCATGCTACTACACTATTTTTTTGCTTATGATGGAATGTCACATCATGTGATTGCCAACCTGGTACTAACGCTTGAAGGGCTTTTAATACTTCATTTCGCAGCAACATATCTTTTGTAACAAGCAGGCTTTCCAAAAATGGAACATCCTCTTCAGTGCCAATAGCATTCAGCACTTGTAAAATAGCCATCTTTTCCACTTTATCACTTTTATGATAATTAGACTTCAACAATGGTACTGTTGTAGCTTGTGGAATTTCTTTCAGAACAAGAATGGCTTCAGCTCTTATAGTAGGATTGCTGTGGGTTAAACAATTTACAACAGCATCATGTATACTATATATACAATAAGCTTTTACTAACTTTAAGGTCAACTCCACTACGGTTTCATTTTCAGAGGTTAACCATGCCTGCAGCTTATTCTCCTGTATATTGGAGTGGGAGGCTAGCTGCTGCAGCAAACAAAGTTGTTGCCATTGGGTAATAGGCTGGTCGATAACATTCATAAACCGCAAACCACTAAAGCCTGTCAGCTTTACTACAGCCACTTGGGCTTCTGAACGTATATAATAGTTCTTATGGTTTGTATACCTATATATTTTAGTTATATAATTGCCCTGCCCCATTTCTGCTAATACTTGTATAGCAGCGGCTTTTGTATGCCAATTCCGGGAGGCCAGTTGTAACATTGTATCTCGCTTCAAATCTAGATACTCATATAACCACTTAATATTATCAGCGGCTGTTCCCTGTATGTTTCTATGAAATTGCAACATGGCCTTTACCATAAAGGCCCGCATTCTCTTTTTTTGAAGACTGCTATTGCGAATGTCCTGCACGTAGGCCTGCCGTACTACCTCTTGCCGCTCTTCTTCCGACTCACACAAACTTATTTCACTTACAAGCGTATAAAACTGTTGAGCCAGTTGCTGATTTTTACGACTTACTCTTTTGAAGAAAAACAGATACCAGAAGATGATGGCTAATAAAATGAATGCAAGCAGACTAAAACCAATTGCCGTACCTACCAACAAGTAAGTAATAGCCCGTATGTCCTCTTGCATTTCCATAGTTCCGGATGCGCGAAATTATTTAGAAAAACGTTTAACCCTCATAGAAAGTTCGTTTGGGCTGAACGGTTTAGTAATATAATCATCAGCGCCAAGGTTAAAAGCTTCTAGGACTACGTTCTCCTGCCCCATAGAAGAGAGTACGATAATTGGAATTTGTTTCTCCTGCCCTTTTACCCTCCCTACAATTTCAAGTCCAGATGAATAAGGCATCATAATATCTGTAATTACTAGGTCCACTTCCCCTTGCTCTATTTTCTCGAGGGCATCGCGTCCGTTATCTGTAGCGATTACGGTATGTCCGTCTTTTTTTAAACGCAATTCAATCGTCTTGAGCATTATAGGCTCGTCTTCCGCCACTAAAATTCTCATAGTACCAGTACAGTTAATTTAATTTAGCTTTTGCTTTAGCTAGGTCTGCTTCCAACATGGGTCTGATCAAATTATAATGAATCAGTGCGCCACTAATTAATATGGATACTTGATCTAGCTGTATTTTGTCTTTTGCCAAACGCTCAATTTCACCCACATCGGCCAGCAATTTATTCATTTGTAGAATACCAAGGCTGCTTTTTAACTTATGAGCAGTTTTATACACCTCCTCCCAGTTTTCAAATATCATCTGCTCCCGAATCGTATGTAAAGCTTCTGGTGTTGAATCTAAAAACAGTTGCAACACTTCTGCTAAATAGGTATCATCTTCTATCTCTTCCAGGTAAGCTAAACTATATAAGGAATGAACTGGATTGTCTATACTTCCTGTTCTTTCTCCAACCATCTGAGGATGGTCTACAGTTAACAGACGTTCTACAGTATTGAACAAATCGGCAGGTACAAATGGTTTTGTCATGTAATCATTCATACCAATTTCAAAACATTTGGTCCGCTCATTGCGCAAGGCGCTAGCTGTCATGGCAACGATTGGCGTTTGAATGTTTAGCTTTTGGCGTATATATATGGTTGTTTGGAAACCATTCATTTCAGGCATTTGCAGATCCATGATGATTAAATCATAACTTTTACCTGACTCTAGTATTTCCACAGCTTCTTTACCGTTATTGGCAATATCTATAACCAGCCCCTTCTTTTGTAAATGAAGCTTGGTAACCTTCTGATTAATCTCATTATCTTCTACCAATAAAACCTTTCTTCCTGTTAGTGACTGGCTTTCCTGGTAGATATTAATTGGAGCTAATTGCTGATGCCCCTTCTGGACAGCTTTCTTATAGGAAAGCTGGAAGCGGAAAGTAGTACCAACACCCACCTCACTTCTGACACTAATATTACCGCCTTGTAACTCAATTAAACGCTTGGTAATTGCCAGGCCTAGTCCAGTTCCGCCATATTTACGCACCATATCGTCCCCGGCCTGAGCAAAACTTTCAAATACAAGCTCCAAATGTTCCTCCCCAATACCAATACCCGTATCTGAAATAACAAATTCTATGGTTACAGCGTCTTCTACCTGACCTACTAAGTTTACTTCCACTTTTATTTCTCCAGCTTCTGTAAACTTTACCGAATTACTTAAAAGATTGTTTAGTACCTGTGCCAGCTTGTATTGATCTCCATTAACAATATTGGGAATATCTTGCTGAATATACTTCCGAACCAATACCTGTTTGTCTCTTGCTTTAATTTGAAACGGAGCCATTACAGCCTCTACCACATTCTGGATAGAAAAATCAATGGCCTCTACGCTCATGCGACCAGACTTAATTTTGGATAGATCCAAAATATCATTAATCAGCATCAGGAGCGTATCAGAGGACTGCTTAATGATCTGCACAAACTCTACCTGATCTTTATTCAGCGATGTTTCAAAAAGCAGGTTTGTCATCCCGATAATGCCATTCATTGGCGTCCGAATCTCGTGGCTCATATTTGCCAGGAACTCTTCCTGCAGTTTCTCTGCCTTCTCTGCACGCAAACGCGCATCTATCAATTGCTGACGTGAACGAACCATATCCGTGATATCTTTATCTACGCCACTGATCGCAAATAGCTGGTTGTTCTTGTCAAATAAGGGGAACTTGGTAACCAACTTATAACGTTCGCCTGAATTGGTAACCACCACATCTTCTAATTCCACAGGTTTCAATGTTTCAATTACTTGACGATCTGAAGCAATATAATTTTGAGCTTGTTGCTGATTCTTATTGACATCACTATTTGTTTTCCCTAAAATCATCTCGTCAGTCATATCTAACTCTTCGCGGAAACGTTTGTTTACCATTACAAACCTTCCTTCCATGTCCTTGATATAAACAACCATTGGTATATTATCAATGATAGCCTGTAAGCGAAACTGGTTCTCTTCTTGTTCAGCCCTCAATTTCATTTCTGTCTCTCGCAACAGATCTGCACCCAGCTTACTTTCAGTAATGTCTTTAACGATACATTGAAAACCAACAGGCTGATCTTTTTCAATTAATAATATGGCACTTTGCTCTACCCACTTGATATAACCCTCTTTGGAATGAATAGGAAACTGCAAAACTGTTTCCTTAATACCCCCAGTTAACTGATGAAAATAGAACTCCTCTACCTCGTTTCGTTTATCTTCCCTGATCAACTCCGCAAAATGCTTTCCAGTGAGTTCTTCCGCTTTATAACCCGTTAATTCTACACATTGGTTGTTTACAAACTGGAAACGGCCGGCTAAATCGGCACTAAAAATACCTACACCCGAATTTTCAATAAGCTCTTTATACTTTGCTTCATTTGCCATTGACTCCTGCTCGGCCAATTTGCGTCGTTTATATTCTTTATTGATCCGCCACAACGCTATCATTAAGAAAGCAAAGCCAATTACACCAATAAGGAGCGATGAATAAAATTTTATGCGGCTAACCTCCTGATTGGCGGCTATACGCAACTGTAGCAGACGTTGTTCCTCGCTGTTCATTTTGGATAGAAGAGCCTTAAATCGATCCGTAATTATTTTGCCTTTTAGGCTGGCTATCATGCCCAAAGCCTTTTGAGGAGATTCTTTGTAAGCGGTCAATAACTCAGTATGAAATTCCAACTTGGCTTCAACCAAGGCTGTCACTGTATCTAAATGCTTCTGTTGGATGGGATTGTCTGCCGTTAAGGTTTTTAGTTTTGACAATTCCTCTTTTGCCTTTGTTACCTTGGCAGTGAAATCATTAAGGAAAACGGCATTTCCAGTAATAACATAGCCCCGCATCTGCGACTCCATGTCTAAAATGGAATTGTTCAGATTTTCAATAGTATCGATAATGCTATAGGTATGGTTAACCTGTTGAAATGTGCTTGCAGTCCTTTGATTATTGGAATAAGTTCCAAAAAAGAAATAGATAGCGCCTAAAAATAGAAATATAACAATTAAGCGGGTGGTTCTTTTAAAATTCAAGGATACAGAGTTGACGGATTAAAGAATATAGGCCCGGATTACCATTGTTTTGATTTAACGATTCTGAATGTCTAGGCAAGGACCAAGTCATTCAGAAAGCACTGGTACATCAAACTATACAATCCAAAGGTCTAATTCCTTAGCATTAGGTAGCCTAAAATAACAATGCCTACCTAAAAATAGCAAGTAGGCATTGTTTATAGCTAAGATTTCGTTCAAATAGAGTCAATAAACGACAAAGCGCAGTAGAAAAACTTTTTAATAGTACACTTTAAAGGCCCCGCTTACCTGTTTCGCCACGCTATCACTGTTTCTACCGGTAATGGTAAAGGTACCTTCATAGCTTTTGCCATCGTTTTGGGTAATCTGTACGGAGCCCAATTGGTCTTTGCCATTTATTGCGCGCATTCCTTCGTAATGCACGTCTTTTCCAGAAGTGCGTACCCAAAAATCATTGTTACAGCAATAGAGGTAGTAGTCGCCCACCCCATTTGAATGCATAGTTGAGCGGGCATGTAATTCAACCTTTACTTCAGGAGATTCTGCAAAAATGCGCACTTCGGCCGTATCACTAAAAATCTGCACCATACTGTTTGCTTCACTTTTAAATGGCTTTCCGTCTATAGTTACAGAAAGAGATCCCATAGGTTTTGGTACCTCTTTGTCGTGATTCTTTTTACAAGATAAAATAAAAATAAGGGGTAGAGACAAAATGAAAGGGACAAGTTTCATATTGGTATTTTAGGTTAGGTTTTATTCTTTTCCCTGAACAATAATAAAAACCTTGCCACCACAAAACGCTAATTAAAACCAATGGCCAGCCCCAATTATGGATATCCGCAAATTCGAAAAGACCTTAAAAAGTAAAAATTGGGGAAATAAAACAATAAAAGCTACGGTTCATTCAACGGGTACACCAAGCGATTTTTTATAAATCTCCCCTAGATTTCATTTCTCCCGCCTTCCTACAACCGCTTTCGCCTTAACGAACAATTAGATATTTTAACTTAAAGCTGTTGTACGCTACCACTATAATGCACATCTACCTCTTATTTGCCCCTATTTTGACTTAAACCCCTAGACTTTTTAAAACTTTCCGTGAGTCTAATTCTTTGAAGCCTTCAGTTTTGACTGAGTCCTTTTACGCAGTTCTTTTTCAAACTGGTACGGAATAATAACACCTATCGTAAATGCCATTATAACAAAAAGAGTAATGGTACCATTATGCACCGTTTCATTTAATGTAAGAGCATAATCTTCTCCAATGCTGCCACTAAGTTTTATAAGTCCCAACATAGTGCGATACGCAAACACACCAGGAACAAGAGGGATTACAGAAGGTATAGCAAATATTATTTCAGGCTCCTGGTGCTTGTTAGCAATAATCAAACAATATACACTTAAAATAAGTGATGCCGCAAATGAAGCAACTATTACGGACGAAGAAGCAAAAAATAACACACTGTATTTTACTAGTCCGACAATGACGCCCCCAAACCATATGGCAAATAAACTTTTCCTGGGCACATTAAATAGAATACCGAAACCAACAGCTGCGCATCCGCACCAAAAAGCTTTAAATAAAATATTTATCCATTCTTCCATTATCCATTCAGTTTGAAAAGAATAATTGTAGTTGATAAACCAAATGCTATAGCTAGAGCAAACATCAAAGCACTAACTCCTTTTGCTATGCCATTTATAATATTTCCATCAATAAGATCTGTAAGAGAATTAATCAGCAGAACACCCGGTATAAGAAATAACACACAGGTTGAGAACGCTTGTACGGGTGCAATGGTTAATCCTGCACTGTAAAAAATACTTGTAAAAAGTGAGGCCACCGTTGCACCTACGTAGGTGCAGACATAAGGATTAAATTTATATTTAGCCAACTGCTGTTTTGCTAAAAGACCGCAAAAGGTTGCACCAAATGTGATGATCATTTCAATCCAACTTCCTCCAAATGTATAACAGAAGGCAGCCCCAGCGAGGCTAACAAAACAAAGTGTAACAATACGAGGATAACGACCAGCCACCTGAATTTTACTTAATTCGTTCTTAAGCTCTTGGATTGTCAATTCTTTTTCTTCTACTTTCCTGCTTAAGCTGCTTATTCCCGAAATTAATGTAAAGTCAATGTCGTGTCCTGAGGCGCTGCGTATACCATTGAAAATGGTAATACCGTTTATATCATTCAATGCAAGAGAGATTGATTTAGACCCGATTGCAATATGCGGTATGTAATGATATACTGCCGCAAACTTTTTCATGGTAGTTCTTATGCTGCTGCAGTTTGCGCCTGCTTGCAATAGAGAAATACCAATATCAAGTAATAAAGCTCCGAGTTCCTTACTTTCAGTCATTGCATTTGAAATTCTTAGTTACCTATGTAATAACTGCACATACTGATGAATAAGTTCGCTGGTTGGCAATAGAAAGCAGGTTATCAAAACTGGGTATGAATTACGCGGAAGATTTCATGGAACAGATGAGAACTGAAAATGCATTTTTCTATCCTTTTCAGAAGCTATTGTAAAATTTGATCGTCGAACGGTCAACTTCTTTGGAAAATGGAAAAGATTGGACAACAAAGTTATTTTATTCTCCTGCTCTATACTAGAGTCAGCCACCAACAAGCGTGCCCACAGGTTTTAAAATGCTCGCCCTTATATTTTTTTGGCAAGTGGGCCCTCTCTCTTCTTTCCTGAATAAAAGCAAGAGTATGAAATTAGTGGACTAATATGAGCCTTATAGGCTATTTCCAATTGGCAACATTAAACATCTATATCTCATTCTGGATTTGCCAACGCTAGCAATTGACGCAAATTAATTTTCAGTCACAGCCTTTGATTTTTTAGTAGAAGTAAGCGACAAACATCTGGGAGCGCTCAACAAACAAGAGGTGATCGTTAAATACTCAATAACCCTTTTCTGTAAGATTGAAAACTTAGCATAGGCACAACAAAAAACCCTGCTTTATCAGCAGGGCTCTTGTTCGAATTTTTCGTACCGCGTACGGGATTCGAACCCGTATCACCACCGTGAAAGGGTGGTGTCCTAGCCCTTAGACGAACGCGGCATCATTGATTTGGGAGTGCAAATATAGGAGGCACTTTTATATCAGCCAAAATATTTTTGAAAAAATGAAAATAAAATAAAAAAAGCCTTCCAAAAGGAAGGCTCAAATTATAGCAAGCAATAGTCAACTAGTTCTTAGCTACATCAAACTTACGGAAGATACTCTTTACACTGCTTTGAATTTCTTTATTGGTAAGATTTCTACTGTTAACTACATCAGTAGTCCATCCCTGCCAGATGGTTTTATCCGTTCTGGCATCGATCATTGAAATAGTAACAGTTCCTTCTCTTACCTCATAAGCGCGTGAATCATAACCCAAAAACTGAGAAGGGTACAAAATAGTAGCCCATCGGCCTGTATAAGGGTTATAAAAACTACGAGTGTAAGAACGGGAGTAAACAGGATTACGATCTTCTTTGACAGCCTTTTCTACTAAGACATCATAGCTTAGTAAAATATCCGGTTTCGTTTTAGATTCCTGCCATCCCTCTTTTTGCAATTCTCCATTTACGGCTTGAATAATGTTTTTCTCTAAAAGATCACTCCCCTTTTGCTCGTCTTTCTTTTCTTTAGTATCCACCCAAGCAAAAGTCTTGTACTTGCTAAAATTTACAGTTTCATCTCTTTCAACATGTGCAACACTTGCACAACTTGTAAAGAGCAGCGCAGCTATAGCTGTAACGCTGAAAAACTTCAGGTGTTTCATAGTTAATTTTTCCTTTCCTTAAAGTTACGTTGACTTCGATTAATAAAGTGCGCAACAACCCTTAAGATCATGTGAAATTTAACACTATAACCACCTGAATTACAACCAATTGTTAAAGAAGCCTTATCACAACTATCCTAAACCGATTTCATAGTGCCTCTCTGGTATTTCTACATCTAAAAATCCTCTTTTTACCAGCCATTGTTTGAAATCTAATTGCACGTCGTATTCACCATGAACTAAAAACAATTTGCGTATTTCCTTTTTATCCTGGCAGGCCAACCATTGACTCAAATCTTCATAATCGCCATGGGCACTCATGCTTTTGATAACACCTACTTCAGCATGCACTTCGTGCAGAACTCCAAATATGGTCACTTCCTTATTACCAGCCATTAATTTGCCTCCTAAGGAGTTAGGTTCGCAATAACCTGTCATTAAGATAGAGTTGCGGCTGTTCTCAATATTATTGCTGATATGATGTTTTACCCGTCCTGCTTCAGCCATACCACTAGCTGATATAATTACACAAGGGTCCGTTAAATAGTTAAGCAGCTTTGACTCTTGTACATCCTTTACATATTTCAGTCCTTCAAATTCAAATGGATCCTGGTCAGTCTCCAGTACTTTCTGTATAGTTTTATTAAAGTATTGTTTATAACGCTTAACCAAATCTGTAGTGACAATGCTTAGCGGACTATCAAGATAATAGGACACCTTTGGCAACCGTCCCTCTAAACTTAGCTGGTTAAAAGCATATAAGATTTCCTGGGTTCTACCTAAACTAAAAGCTGGAATAATTAGCTTTCCTTTCTTCTGCACGCAAGTCTTTTCTATCCAGTTTAGCAGAAGTTCTACAGACGTATGCACATCTTCATGCAAGCTGTTTCCATAGGTTGACTCCATAATGATATAATCAGACTGGGGAAACTTATCAGGTGAACGCAGGATAACATCCCTATACCTACCTACATCTCCACTAAAAGTCAACTGACGGGTTTCACCTCCTTCTGTAATCCGCAAATGCACACAGGCACTTCCAATGATGTGCCCCGCATCAGTAAATAGCACTTCTACTCCATCGGTTACCGGGAACCATTGATTATATTCTACTCCCTCAAAAAGCCCAAAACTCGACATTGCGTCTTCCTTGGTGT
Source organism: Flavisolibacter tropicus (assembly GCF_001644645.1). NCBI lineage: Bacteria > Pseudomonadati > Bacteroidota > Chitinophagia > Chitinophagales > Chitinophagaceae > Flavisolibacter > Flavisolibacter tropicus. Next base: position 1,776,444 of record NZ_CP011390.1, read on the forward strand.
ATAACGGCTTAAGTAAAGGCTCATGCTGTGCCTGCCGGTGCTTATTCTGATACTTCACTTCATTCTCCTGTATCTCTGCTGAATCTTCTAACAGAACCACAGCCAGATCTTTGGTGGCAGGCGTACAGTAAATAGGCCCATTGAATCCATCTTTAACCAGCTTAGGTATTAGACCACAATGATCAATATGAGCATGCGAAAGGACCAAAATGTCTACTTCGCTAGGCTCAAAGCCAAATTCGCTATTCAACTTATCGGTGTCCTTTCCTAATCCCTGAAACAAACCACAATCAAGTAAGATCTTTTTACCATTCTTTAAGCTCAATAAGTGTTTGGAACCGGTTACTGTGCGGGCAGCACCATGAAAAGCTATTTTCATTTTTGACCTTTTATTATCAATTGCTGCAATAGTAATGCCCAGCTGTATCATTCTTTATGATATTGATCAGCTGTCACAGCAAAGCTCAGGGATTCCTACTTTATAAATTGAGAAGAGAGCTGAGAAAACGCAATTAAAAGTTATGCTTTTCTAACCGCTTTAAAAGACCAGGTAAAAGAAAAGCTAGCCACTTCCTCCCCTTCTTTATTAATGCCTCTAGATTGAACTGTAACCGAACTATTACCTGCTAATATAGCTTCTTCTACAGCAGCGGCTATTCGTTTCCCCTCATTACACACAAACTGGATGGTGCTTTTGGCTTTTTTAAAATACTGTGCTTCCGATTGCACAATAAGCATACTAACCCGCTGTGGGCGCTTATAAATAGCTGCCATCGCTAAAGCTCCGGTGGTCATTTCAGCAGCCATGCTGAGACAGGCAAAATAGATGGAGCCAAATGGATTTTTTGTAAACCATTTAAAAGGCACCGATACTATACAGGTAGTGGCATCGGCTTTTACAAACCGCAAGCCTGCAAAATAGGCCGCTGGCAATTTAGAAAGCAAGAACAAACGAAACTTTAAGGGATGTTTCATTTGCTCAAAGAAAGCTGTATTAACACCAGAAGGAGCAATAGCACTCATGCACTAAAGTTATTCTTTATAGAGCGCTTCATCAAATGCACCGCGTGCCCAGTTCTTTAAAAAAGACTTTACTTTCTCCGTATCGTATCCATTTCCTTTTTCCAATAAGCTGCTATCCTGTGTATGTAATACCGCGCCTGTTTCCCCATCTAATACTACAAGCACAGGAAAGCCAAAACGCTGCGGATAGCCCAGCTTTTTTAAATAAGCCAGGTTTTTATTTTCCTTGCTATAGTTTAAATGATAGACCACATAGTTTGCATCTTCTAGCTGTTTCAAGAGAGAATCTGTTCTTACAAAACTGTTGAAACGATAACACCACACGCACCAATTGCCGCCTACTTGAAGGAGTACTTGCTTCTTTTCTTTTTTTGCTTTTACCAGTGCCTGTGCCACTTCTTTTGTCGCATCGGCATAAGGGTTATATAATTTAGTTGTATCACCAGCCAAACCCTTCAAACCAATAAGTGATACAAGAAATACAAAGAATAATTTCATTATAAAAGGTTGATTCTGCAAGTTAACTTATAGAAAAAGAAATACTTACTAGTGAAGCAAACCGTTCATAAGTTTAACATCGTCTATACCAAAAATATTCTCCACCTTTGAAATCAAATAAACAGTTAATGAAACACACTCTTCTTTTAGTGGCAGTAGCCTGCACCCTTAATGCGACTGCTCAAAAAGTGAATAATAAACTCACTTTTAAAAAAGGCCAGAAGCTGGAAATGGTATCGCAGGTAAACAGCGTTATTAGCATGGATATGATGGGGCAATCGATAGACACTAAAATTGATGCAACTATTACACGTCTTTTTGATATAGCTGATGTAGCCAAAGGTGGAGAAACCACAATTGAGCATAAGATGAAGCGCATGCAAATGAAGTTTGATGTTCCTATGCAAGGCACACAAAGTTTTGATTCGGATAATGAAGCGGATATGAAGGGAGAAGGCGGCAAAATGGCTGATAAGGCCATGAAGAATAAATATACCATGACTTTAGATCGCACTGGTAAGATCACAGCAGTGAAAGCGGATGATGATAATCCTAACAAATCAACTGACTCAAGTGAACAAGCCGACCCAATGTCTGGAGCCCTAGCTCAAATAGCTTCTGGTATGGAACTTCCCAAAACTGGCGACATGAGCGAGTTTAAAATATTACCTGACTATGAGGTAAAAAAAGGCCAAAGCTGGACAGACAGCACCAAGGATAGCAAAACAGTATATACCTTAAGTGATATTACCACTTCTGATATTATTATTGATTATACAGAAGATGCTTCTTCACAAAGAACACAAGACGCTGGCGGCATGGAAATATCAATGTCTTCAAAAGACAAAACTACAGGCAAGATCATTTTGGATAAAAATACTGGCCTGCTAAAAGAAAGAACGGCTACAACCGACTCTCAAGGCACTATGGAAATGATGGGCCAATCGCTTCCTATGAATACTAAGGTTACAAAGAAAGTAACAGTTACAAGTAAATAATACATCTTCATATAGAATTAAAAATCCCGCTTCAACAGCGGGATTTTTAATTTATAGAACTTCTATCTGATTTCTTAATAGGTCAGAAAACTCATCGCGCTTACGTATCAAATGAGCCTGGCCATCTTTCATCAACACTTCGGCAGGCTTGTAACGAGAATTGAAGTTAGAAGACATTTCAAAACCATAAGCACCTGCATTATAGAAAACCAGGTAGTCACCTTCGCGCACTTCACTTAATTCACGGTCCCAAGCGAATGTATCTGTCTCACAAATATTCCCTACAACAGAATAGCGTTTCTTCTCACCATCTGGATTGCTGATATTTTCAATGCGGTGATATGCATCGTAAAACATAGGACGGATCAAATGGTTAAAGCCACTATCTACGCTAACAAACTTGGCAGCTGGCGTCTCTTTCATAACGTTTACTTGCGTTATAAAATAACCACACTCACTCACTAAAAACTTACCCGGCTCAAACCACACCTGCAGCTTGCTAGCCTCTGGGTGAGCAGCAAACAGCTCTCCTACTTTTTGCGCCAGCAAATTAATATTAGTTTCAGAGTCTCCATCCTGGTAAGGCACTTTAAAGCCACCGCCCAGATCTATAAACTTCAACTCTTTGAAATGAGGTATCAAATCAAACAATACTTCAATCCCTTTTACAAACACTTCCACATCCTTGATCTCGCTTCCTGTATGGATATGCAGATCATGAATGCAGATATTGTACCTCTCAACTATGGAAACGATTTCATTTATATTTTCAACAGGGATGCCAAACTTACTCTTATCGTGTCCGGTTGAAATCTTCAGGTTACCACCAGCCATGATATTAGGGCGCAAGCGTAATCCTACAGGATAGGTATGCCCATACTTTTGTCCAAACTTCTCCAGGTTAGACAAACTATCGATATTGATGATCACACCCAGCTCTTTAGCCTCTTGTATTTCACTAAAAGAAATACCATTAGAGGTATATAACACACGCTCTGGAGGGAAACCTGCATGTAAAGCCAGCTTTACTTCATTGATGGAACTGCAATCTACGTTCGCACCTACAGACTTTATATACTTTAATATATTGATATTGGTCAACGCCTTACAGGCATAAAAGAAAACCGTATTCGTATGCTGAAAAGCAGTTGTGAGCTTTTCGTATTGCTCTTTAATTTTTTCAGCATGGTAAACATAGAGGGGAGTTCCAAACTTCTCAGCCAGTTCAGTTAACTGGTTTTGCAATAAACGTTGTGACATGGCGGCAAAGATAACCACAGATTTTACGGATTATAAAAACGATTAACGGGATGAAGGTATAAAAACAAAAGCCTGTATGTTGTCATACAGGCTTTCAATATTTAAAAATTTAGTTAGTCTTTTTTCTCTTCTTCTTCATTATCGCTATCTGCATCCTTTGATTCATCATTTTCTGTATCAGAAGGCAGATCGCCTTCAGTGGTAAGGTCTCTGATCTCTTCCTCTTCATCTCCCATTACAAACTCTGTATCTGAGATAAAATCTTCCTCAGCTTCTTCAGTTGCTTCATTTTCAGATTCTTCGTCCTCACCTTCTTCATCATCGTCAATAATTTCTATTTCAAACGCATGACCATTGATATGAGGCTCGTTGGCGGCCTTTTGTTCAGCAGGAGCTGCTTCTTCTTCCTCAGTAGTTGACTCAGTAGATACTGTAGGTTCTCCGCTGGCTTCAATCAATTCCCCTTCTCCTGATACAATTAATGATTCACCTTGGTCAAATTCAGTATGGTTGATAACCGTAGGCTCAATAATCTGGTCGGCCAATACTTCTTTGATCTTTGGCAGATCTTCAGGCGTATTTAAGCCAAAATAGTCCATAAAGCTCTTTGATGTAGAATATACCAATGGATGGCCCGGCAGTTTTTCATTCCGACCGCTAATGACAATTAGTTCTTTTTCCAGAAGCTTTTGTACGCTATAGTCAGAACTTACACCACGAATGGCTTCAATCTCTCCTTTTGTAATAGGCTGTTTGTAAGCAATTATCGCCAAGGTCTCCAATGCAGCGGCCGATAAACGTTTCAGGAATTTTTCGCCATTTAACTGAGCTACTGTTTTATGATAGTCCTTCTTTGTAAGGAATTGCCAGCCACCACCGCTTTGACGCACTTCAAACGGATAAAACTCTGAATTATATTTTTCTACAATCCCTTCAAGGGCTGCATCAATTTGTTCCAATACAATCTTGTCTTCCATAAAACCAAACGCGCCATTGATCAAATCAGTGATCTCTGCAGACGTTAGCGGCTTATCAGAAGCAAAGATGAGAGCCTCAATATGTGGTATAAGATTCGAAATCTCCATAGCGGTTATAAAAAATAAAAATAGGCAAATCTGCGTAGTATTGAATCACTTGCAAATTTGCCTATTAAAACTACAATATCATTTATTACCCTTGTAAAGCGGCGGCACCACTCACAATCTCGGTCAATTCCGTAGTGATGGCGGCCTGACGGGCACGGTTGTAAGAAATCTTCAGATTACGCAATAGTTCGTTGGCGTTTTCACTGGCCTTATCCATTGCTGTCATACGAGCGCCATGCTCAGATGCATGTGCATCCAATACAGCCTTAAATAATTGTGTATTTAAGATCTTAGGCATTAATTCAGCAATCAGTTCTTCTTTGTTAGGATCAAAGATGAAGTCTGCTTTCGCTGTGCTTACTGCATTATTTTCTGCTTTAGGAATTGGCAGGAAACGCTCTACCACAAAACGCTGGGTAGCAGCATTTTTAAATTCGCTATATACCACATCTACTACATCAAACTCGCGGTTGCGGAACGCTTTAACAGCTGCTTGAGAAGCTAGTTGTACATTCTCAAAAGAAAGGTGCAGGAAGATATCTTTATGCGTATCTGTTACATTGTAACCTAACTTGGAAAAATGCTCAAAACCTTTTTTACCCATGCTCCAAATGGTAACATTACCACGATTGAACTGGGTGCTGTATTTTTCTTGAATGGCTTGCTTGGCTGCCTTAATAACGTTAGCATTGTAAGCACCTGCCAATCCACGGTCAGAAGTGATTACGATCAACAATACGCGCTCAACGGCTCTTTCTACAGCCAGTGTGTTACCACCTTCCACTTCAGTGTTGCTAACAATATTGCTTAGCATTTCCTGCAATTTCTTGGCATAAGGACGCATTTGAACAATAGCATCCTGAGCACGGCGCAACTTGGCGGCACTCACCATTTTCATTGCTTTTGTGATCTGCTGTGTACTTTGTACTGACTTAATACGGTTACGTACCTCTTTTAACTGACCAGCCATTGGGGATTTCTAATTTATGATTTCTGATTTGAGGGTTTGTGTAGCTGCCCGACACACCTTTCTAACCGGCAAAATAGCTACCCTCCTCTTTCGGCCGGCAAAGGTAGCACAAGAAAGCTAAATAACCATATAATATAGATACTAAGGCAGAGGCTCAACACGCCCGCTAAAAGAGGACCACAGATTAAAGGGATTAATAATTGATTCATTAGATTGCAGCCCATTAGTAATATGCTTTACTATATCATATAACCTGCTGATACACAATAGCTTTATCTGGCTTTTCTACCTCTTGCTGTGGAATAGCTGTACTCAGAGTAGTCCCAGGCTCAGGGCAGCGTCGAAAATCCTACGCTAAAAGTGTGGTTTTACCGAACCAGCCTCGAAAGAGTCCCGAAGAGGTCCCGACGATGAGGACAGCAAGAGGTAGGAAAGGTATAGGAAACGCCACTAAACAGGCGCCTTGAAACTTGTTTCCGGAGCATTATTTCTTTCTCGGCATCTGAAATGTGTCAGCTATCATACTCTCCTGCCATACTTTTCCTGTCAATCCACTTTAATCTTAGAAACCCTGGTTCTATTCTCCTCCAATCTCCGTTCAGATAGTTTATCTCAGTTCCAGCTCCCGCCGCAGCGTATAACTTAAAGTCAGTTTTCCGTTGGGCAAAGGCTGTATTTCTTCTTTTACAAGCTCAAGAGTAATTGGGCCACTGGCCACTTTTTTTAAGGCTTCTTTAGAAATTACAATTTGTCCATTTTCAGCGGTATACTCCTCGTTTATATCAGTTGTTTTAAAAGAAGTGTCCGTTACCAGTACCTGAATTTTACCTTTTCCGGCGCTTTTTCCCAGCTCCAGCACTAAATCTTTTCGAGACAATACGGCAGAGATGTTCTCTAATATGAGAGGGGTGAATTGAAAAGACTGCTCAAAAGCTTCTCCTTGTTTATTTGTATAAACAATTTTATGTGGGCCTGCAAAGCCCGCTAAAGGCCGCTGCGCTTCATAATAAATACCTGCTAGCTTTGCACTATCGGCTACCAATGGCTCCCCGTCAAAGCTCACTCGACTACCACTTTCCAATTCAATGGACTTAGCATCAGGACCTCCATCACGGAAATAAAGAAGCGCTACTGCATATTCGGCAGCTTCTTCGGCCGACACTCTATAATCCAAATAAAGATCACTGGCAGGCATTGCTACCGCCCTCTTTTTATCCTCTCCATTACATGCCCCCAATACAAAAAGGCAAAACGCTAAAACTAGTCCTGGCTTACACTTCATCAACAGTTTTTTATTATTCATCTATTCATCAAAATACGTTAAACGCCGGCCAAATTGAATAGGTTCAGTTTCAACTCATTAGAACCTATCTGCCTTAAGGGTAAATTGGCCTATCTTTGACAACTCTGTCAAATTGGCCAGTTTATGCAACTAGCACTTTTTTTGACGAGTAAAAACTTTACAATAATTATATAGTTATACTTTATGATAGGTTTTATTTCCAAAATCTTTGGCGGCAGCAAGTCCGAAAAAGATGTGAAAGCGATTATGCCGCTGGTCGCAAAGATCAACCAAAACTTCCAGGCTTACAGTTCATTAAGTAACGATGAACTCCGGAATAAAACAGTTGAATTTCGTCAGCGTATCCAAACACACTTAAGAGACATTGACGCTCAAATAGCAGATACCAACAAACGGGCCGAAGAGCTTCCTTACGAAGATTTAATGGGTAAAGATGCTATCTATCAGGATGTAGACCGTCTGAAAAAAGACCGTGACGCCAAGATCGAAGAAGTTTTAAAAGAAATATTACCTGAAGCTTTTGCCGTAGTGAAAGAAACAGCTCGCCGTTTTAAAGAAAACGCCGAGGTAATATCTACTGCAACTGATCTGGACAGAGAGTTCAGTGTAACAAAGAATTATATCCACATAGAGGGAGATAAAGCCATCTACCAAAACACCTGGACTGCTGCCGGTGGTCAGGTTACCTGGAACATGGTACACTACGATGTACAGTTGATTGGTGGTATTGTTTTACACCAGGGTAAGATCTCTGAAATGGCAACGGGTGAAGGTAAAACACTGGTATCTACTCTTCCCTCCTACTTAAATGCATTGGCTGGAGAAGGTGTACACATCGTTACAGTGAACGACTACCTGGCTCGTCGTGACTCTGAGTGGAATGGTCCTATTTTCGAATGGTTAGGTTTGCGCGTTGATTGTATCGACAAGCACCAACCAAACAGTGAAGAGCGTCGCAGAGCCTACCAGGCAGATCTTACATATGGTACTAACAATGAGTTTGGTTTTGACTACCTGCGCGATAACATGGTGCATACACCAGAAGAAATGGTACAACGCAAGCACCATTATGCAATGGTCGATGAGGTGGATAGCGTATTGATTGATGACGCTCGTACACCATTGATCATTTCTGGTCCGGTACCTAAAGGTGATGATCAGCAATACCATATTTTAAAGCCTCGTGTTCAGACCTTGGTAGAAGCGCAAGAGCGCTTGGTACGAGGCTTTCTGAATGATGCAAAAGCTAAGATTGCTGCAGGCGATGACGAACCAAAGAGCGGAGGCCTTTCATTATACAGAGCATATCGTGGTTTACCGAAGTATGGTCCATTGATTAAATTCTTGAGTGAACCTGGTATCCGCGTAAAACTGCAAAAAGCAGAGAACTACTATTTAGCCGATCAACAACGCAATATGGGCATAGTAGATGAAGAACTACTGTTCCATATTGATGAAAAGAATAAATCTGTTGATCTTACTGATAAAGGTATTCACACCATTACCCGTGCCGGTGAAGATCCTGAGTTCTTTATACTGCCGGACATTGGCGTGAAGATGACTGAGATTGAAAGAAGTGAAACTCCTACAGAAGAAAAGCTTCAGCAAAAAGAGAGTTTATTGAATGAATACTCTCAGAAAGCTGACCGCATACACTCTGTACAACAATTGTTGAAAGCCTATACGCTTTTTGATAAAGATGTAGAGTATGTTGTCATTGATGAACAAGTGAAGATTGTAGACGAGCAAACGGGCCGTATCATGGAAGGACGTCGTTACAGCGATGGTCTGCACCAGGCTATTGAAGCAAAAGAAAGTGTGAAGATCGAAGCGGCTACACAAACCTATGCCACCGTTACATTGCAAAACTTCTTCCGTATGTATCACAAGCTGGCCGGTATGACGGGTACAGCCGAAACAGAAGCTGCGGAATTATGGAGTATTTACAAGTTGGATGTGGTAACCATTCCAACTAACATTGGTATTATACGTAAAGACCAACAGGACTTAGTTTATAAAACCAAGCGTGAGAAATACAAAGCGGTAATTGAAGAAATTGAGGCGCTGCGCAATGCAGGTCGTCCAGTACTGGTAGGTACTACTTCAGTAGAAGTGAGTGAGTTGTTAAGCCGCGCCTTACAAGTGAAGAAGATTCCTCACAATGTACTGAACGCCAAACAGCACTCTCGTGAAGCACAGATCGTTGCAGAAGCAGGTATGCCGGGCGCTGTTACCATTGCTACCAACATGGCGGGTCGTGGTACCGATATCAAGCTTGGACCTGGCGTTAAAGACGCTGGTGGTTTGGCCATCATTGGTACAGAACGTCATGAAAGCCGCCGTGTAGACCGTCAGTTACGTGGTCGTGCCGGTCGTCAGGGTGACCCTGGTACATCACAATTCTACGTGTCATTGGAAGATGATCTGATGCGCATGTTTGGTAGTGAGCGTATTGCTGGTTTAATGGACCGCTTTGGTTATAAAGAAGGCGAAGTGATTCAACACAGTATGATCACCAAGTCTATTGAAAGAGCGCAGAAGAAAGTAGAAGAAAACAACTTCGGTATCCGTAAGCGCTTGCTGGAGTATGACGATGTAATGAATAAACAGCGTAATGCGGTTTATGACAGACGTAACCACGCCCTGTTTGGAGATCGCCTAGCACTGGATATCGATAATGCATTCTCTGTAACCGCAGAAGAATTGGTAAGCAACTTCCGCGAGCAGGAAGATTATGAAGGCTTCAAACTGGCCGGCATCATCAACTTTGCAATAGACACGCAGATCAGCGAAGAAGACTTTAAGAAAACAGCTCCAAACCAATTGGCTGACCGTTTATATACCGAGGCCATTGAAAACTACCAGCGCCATAAAGACAGTATTAAAACACAAGCGGTACCGGTATTCCAGAATATCCGCGAAACGCAAGGTGCACATATTGAAAATGTAGTGGTTCCGTTCACTGATGGCCGTAAAGGCATTAATGTGCTGACCAACCTGGATAAAACAGTAACTACCAATGGTGACGAGCTTTGCAGTGCTATGGAACGCAACATCACATTGGCAATTATTGATGATGCCTGGAAAGAGCATCTGAGAGCCATGGATGATTTGAAACAAAGTGTTCAAACAGCCTACCTGGAGCAAAAAGATCCATTGGTTATCTATAAGGTTGAAGCCTATAGCCTGTTCAAAAACATGAGCAGTGAAGTGAATAAGGAGATCGTTTCCTTCTTATGCCATGCCTCTCTGCCTGTACAAGAAGAGCATCCAGAGCAACACTTACGTGAAGCCCGCCCTCAGCGTACAGACATGAGCAACCTGCACGCTAATAAGGAAGAAGTAGAAGCAATTGGTGATGATTATGCAGCTAATGAAAAGGACTATTTTGATCCTTCAGGCGAGACAGCGGTAAAACATGAGCCTATTAAAGTAGGACCTAAAGTTGGCCGTAACGATCCTTGTCCTTGTGGCAGTGGCAAGAAATTCAAAAACTGTCATGGTAAGGATGCCTAAACACTAAATGATAAACTTTATCCATAACCGCTTCTTTCAGGAGCGGTTATTTTTTTATATAAACTTTCCCTTCTTTATTACAACTCATACAGCCCTTTACTCAAATAGCACAGTTGGTAGTTAATTTCCCTTAAGAGAAAGAAGACATTTGCCTATTCAATTTGCACACACAATGGAATACAAGCTAATTAGGGGTCTTTCAATAGTATTACAGGCAGGAATTATTATACTATTGGCGATGCTGATAAGCCTGCTGCTTTTTTCTTGTAAGACCAATGCAAAACAAAGCACAGCAAACAGCAAAACAACCATAGAGACCCAAAAAGACATGATAGAGAAACGTTTTCTAAATGAAATTCAGAAACACCGCATCCAAATAAAGGCTCTTTGTTTAACCCAACAAGCAAAAGCGCAGCTTAATCCTAGTTAAATAGTACACCCACCACCCTACGATGTCAGCGAATGGAAGGCCTAGCAAACCAACAATTCGATATCTGTTAAAGCCATTCTAACTGCAAACATCGAACATGAACCTGCTATCTGTACCATCTTTATTTCGCAGCATTTCAATAGTGACCCTACTGCTATCTTGCATAAATAGCTCAGCTATAAACCGTTATGATAATGGTAGCTCCGCGGATTATGAGTTGTATCCTGGAGACAGCTTATTTATCAATTCAGGCACTTACACAGGCCCGGTCAATTTATTAAATCCTAATGCTGTTATTGTTATCAAAGCAGGCGCCAACTTCCACCCTCAAATAGTCAGCTCCGCAAATGGTACTATCATAAATTATGGCTATTCGTTTTTCAATTTCGAATTTAAGCCAAACGTAGGTTTTCAATTACGCAACTACGGAACTTTACACCTTGCCCAAAACTGCGCCCTAACCAGTGCAACAGATTGGCTGAATACTTTTGGCGCCATCTTAGAATTTGATCAAACATTCTCAGTACAGGCCAGCACAATAACTAATTCCGGGGAAATAAAAATTGGAAAACTGGAGTTATATTCGGGCTCAACTATTACAAATAGAAACAAAATAACAGTTACATCCAATACTGAACTAAATGTAGGGACAGCTATAAATAACTTGGGCCTTATTGAAAACAAAGGCAATCTGACAAACAATGGAACCTATCAGAATGGATGTCAATTAAATGTAGCAGGGAATCTGAGTAATTTCGCTACTATTAACAATAGCTCCCTTATAACTTTAAAGGAAGGATATACATTTGGAAACTCTGGATTTATTAATCTGTCGGGTAATGGAACCATAAAGGCTTCCAACCTTACAAATGGCCATACAATTACTGGTTCTGGAAATCTTTATCTCACAGACAATACTGTTAACTGGGCCTTCATTGGCGTAACAGGCACTACTACCGATACAATAAAAATTTACGACGTAACCCGTACAAATGCACCTAAGTTTTTTGATGTAGACTGGGGCAGTATGAGGCCCAATGTTGTTTTCAGCGCTTTTAGCGAACCTGACCCTGCACAATTCACATCGGGATGTGCAGCAGAATTCACTGGCGCGGTTCCCCTGCCTATTCATTGGAAATCCTTTACGATTAACGAAATAAACAGGCGTCCCAATTTGTCTTGGAAAGCCTCCTATCCTAGTAACACAACATTTATTGTAGAAAGAAGCACAAACGGCCAGTCGTTTTCTCCTTTGTATTCAATTACCACAAGTTCAAATGGGGTATTTAACTGGTCAGATCAAGCTACTATTGGACCAGTATCTTTTTACAGGATAAAAGCCGTTGAAAGCAATGGAAATACAAGCTATAGCGAAACAATAAAATATATCAAAAAAGAAACGGCTTATAATCAAGCAAAGGTTTACCCAATTCCTTTCTCATCTTCCTTTCATTGGTCCTATGTTTCAACAGAAAATACAAACGTGACTATAGTGATCCGTAGCGTTAATGGACAAATGCTATTTCAGAAAACAGCCAAACTCAATAAAGGGCAAAATGAGATTTTGTTTGCTGAAGCTGCAGAATTACCAGCTGGCATTTACTCATTAGAAAGCTATAAAGGCAATGAGTTACTAACAACCCATAAGCTAGTTAAAAAGGGGTAGCCATTATAAAGAGAACCACTTACCCATTATCATCTCTAAATCGTATATCCTCTTACGTTACTCCCCTTCCCATTAGAGGAATAGCTTAGCATCCAAGCATATACACATCAACAAATAACATATTTGTATTTACTCTATCCGCCTATTTACTTAGTGAGCGTTAACAGGTATCAACTCCTATCCAAAAGCCCACGTTCGTTTATTCCTTAATCCTTAAACCAAAAGAAATGAAACATCACTTACCAACTAAAAAGCGAAAGCTTTTCTTAAACCTCTTCCTGATCAAGCTGCCTCAAAGATTAACTTATAGCGGTTAATGCAGCGTATCTGATCCATTGATCAGTCTACCAATCTTCCAATCAACTTCTTATAGTTTCCTGGTAGATGTTCTTGCGTGCGGTTGAATTATTAACACCTCTAAAAACCAACCCCATGAAAAAGAATCTAATCCTACGGGCTATTATTCCCGTACTATTCATCCTATGGACACCTCTCATTACACAAGCTACTATCTATAATGATAATGGCTCTAGTTTATCGTACAATCTGCTGGCAGGCGATGTCCTGAATATACAATCAGGCACCTACATTGGCCGGATTGATAAATTTGAAAAAGGCGCCCTTATTAAAGTCATGTCTGGTGCTACTTTCAAACCAGCAGCTCTTATTCGCCCACAGGGTAATATTATTAACGTAGGAACATCAGTACTATCCTTTTCAACAGATGAAAATGTTCCGCTAAGTGGGTTTAGCCTTGACAACTTTAGCATTGTTCAATTTTTAGGATCTACCAATACGAGTAGTGATGAAGTATGGTTCAATCGGTTCGGTGCTACTATGCTATTTTCTGGTGAGGTACAACTAAATGCAGGTGTTCACCTAACAAATAATGGCACCATTCAGAGCGATAATGATCTTATTATAAATGGGGGTACCTACTTCCTTAACAATAATTTAGTTGACGCTAAACGTAATGTCATGTTTAATGGAGGTACTTCTGTAAATAAAGGAACCTTACAGGCAAATGGTAATATCCTGTACCCCTTAGGAACCGACCATACAAACAACTGCCGGTTAATAGCAGAAGGGAATTTCGAAACGTACAATACATTTATCAATGATGGCTTTGTTTTGGTTAAGGGAGCAAGCAACACTTTTACAAATTATGGTCATAGTGCCTTAACCCTAATGCCCAATTCTATTATTAAGACACCGGACTTTATTAATTATAGTACCATTAATGGAAGCGGTTCACTTTACTTTACTGGCAATAGCTATAACCTCGGTACAGTTGGTTCAAATACAGAAACAGGAACTATTAAAGTGTTTGAGGCTAGTCGGGTTAATCCTACCGGCACCTTTGACTATAACTGGGGGACCATCCACCCGAATGTCAGTTATTCTACGATTTCTGACCCACCAGATAGTTATAGGCCCACAGGCTGTGCAGATCTATCGTTGATCGTTGTTCTACCTTTAAAATGGAACTATATACAGGCAACTGTAAAACAAGATTTGCCTGTTGTTTCATGGAAAGCCTCCTTTGATAATATAACTGATTTTATAGTGGAACGCAGTTATGATCAGCAATCATTCCAACAGATAGCCTCAATGGTGGCCACAAAGGATAGTCTTTACACACTTACAGATCACCAAGCGCCAAATTCACCAACACTATTCTATCGTATTAAAGCCATTGGTATAGATGGTAAGGCAACCTATAGCGAAATCAGGAAGGTATTATTAATTAAGTCTAATGCTCCCCAACTACGGATCATACCAAACCCTACAGTAGGGAAAGCATCAATAGTATTACAAGCAGAACATCAGGAAACCATTCAACTAACTATACGCAACATTACAGGACTACCCATATTTAGTACGATTTACAAACTACCACTTGGTCATATAAACGTAGAAATCCCTAACGTCTCCCAACTTCCGAGTGGTCTGTATATTATTGAAGTAAAAAGAGCTGATGGAACAATTCAAACAGCTAAACTGATAAAACAACAACCCTAAATAAAAAGCCCCGCAATTGCGGGGCTTTTTATTTAATTAGAATGTTTGCTTTATTCCGTATTTGTGATTGTAACGTTGATTCAACTGTTTTTGTTTATCAGTCAGATCCACCTTACGACCTTGTATAAAGGCATCTGTAACATTATTGGTTCTCATATCCAATATATCACCAGCGCTGATGATGATATTGGCATCTTTACCTACTTCAATGCTACCGGTCTTATCACTAACACCTAAGATTTTAGCAGCGTTAAGTGTAATGGCCTGTAGTGCTTGCTCTTTGGTTAAACCGTAAGTAGCAGCAGTACCTGCATTAAACATAATATTACGTCCACGTGTTTGAGCATCGTCGTCATTAATAGCATACGTTACACCGGCTTTTTGTAATGCCGCAGCTGTCTTGTACGGCTGATCTACATCATCATCATCCAGTGTAGGCAAGCTATGTGGTTGGTTCAGGATAACAGACACATTGTTTTGCTTCAGCAAATCAGCAATCTGCCAGCTATCGCTACCGCCAACAATAACTACATCAAAACCAAACTCTTTTACAAAGTCCAGTGCTATCAACATTTGCTTTACAGTATTGGCATGTACATACAGCTTTTGCTTTTTATCATACAAACCTTTTACTGCAGCAAACTTCAAATTGGTTTCTTCATGATTGTCAACGCTATTATACGCTTTTGCCTCACGGAAAAAGGTTTTCATACGTTCAATCTGCTCCAATCCTTGTTTTACTGGATCAGCTTGCGGTGCGCCAGCACCTCCGCCAAAGCCACCAAAACGCGGGCGGGGCATTAATGTAGGCATATAGAAATGCATGCCGGCATCGGTTTTAACGGCTGCATCTTCCCAGTTCCAGGCATCCAATTGCACCACAGAAGAAGTACCTGCTAACAGGCTACCCTGCGGTACAATATTCGCCATCAAAACACCCATAGAGCGAAGCGTGTTGATCACTTTAGAATCAGTGTTGTATGCAGACAAGGCGCGTACATTGGGGTTCCAGTCGCCGATCTCACGCTCGTCGTTAGAAGCTCTTACGTTGCCTTGTTCTACTAAACCAAGGTTACTGATTGGTAGTATAACACCTGGATATACATGCTTTCCAGTCGCATCTATAGTTGTAGCGCCGGCTGGTGCATTGCTTCCAGAACCAATGGCTGTAATCTTACCGTCTTGGATAGTGATAGAGGCATTGTTTAAAACCTGTCCATTACCTGTATGCACTGTGGCATTTGTAATGACAATGGTCCCCGATTGCTTCGGTGCCGGGTACACCGTCTCCTGCGCCTTTAGCTGCAACAAGAAACATAAAGAAGCTATGCTAAAAAGTATCTTTTTCATTTTTAAAGTTTTATAGTTTACATGTTTACATGTTCACTTGTTCGCTTAGTTTGTTTGACGATCTTTAAACTTTAAGCCTTTCAAGTCAGATTGCTTTAGATAGTCTATGAGCTTTTGCAATAAGATTATTATTTCTTTTGACAACAAAAACATTTCCTCAAACTCTTCCTTTGCTATATAACCTCTATCTAAAGCTCTATACAATTGAGACCGAAATTCTCCGCAAGATCCTTTAGATATATATATAAGAATTGAAGAAACTCACGATTACCACTTCGCTCAAATCCCTCGGCAATGTTATCCATTATAGAGCCAGCAGAACGCTCAATCTGGTTAATCAAACTATAATTCCGATTGAACCGTCCTTGATCTATATGGCGTCCAACTATCTCATTTAAAGCTCGAGCTTTCTGCCAAGATTGAATTTCCTCAAATGTTTTGATTGTTGCCATAACTAAACTTTCAAACTTGTGAACAGTAAACTAGTGAACTTTTAATTTACATCGTCCGTATCAATAGTCAACAAACCATGGCTATGACCATGCTCCGTACAAGTATGCATATATTGATAGCTAGGCATTGCAGGCTGAACAGGTGCACCGGAGCGCTTTTCACCTACCAGTTTTTTCACCAGGCGGTTACGTTCAGCATCTACTGTTTTTTGCATTTGCTCATCTTTAGCTCTATCAAAATAAACAGTACCATCTACAATGGTGTATAATGGTTTTGCATAAATGCTTAACGGATGATCGCTCCATAATACCACGTCACCATCTTTACCAGTTTTCAGACTACCTACTTTATCTTCTACGTGTAGCATTTTAGCAGGATTCAAGGTTACCATTTTCAGGGCTTCCTCTTCTGTTACACCACCATATTTTACAATCTTAGCAGCTTCCTGGTTTAAACGACGGGCCATTTCAGCGTCATCAGAGTTGATAGCCACATTTAATCCTACACGTTGCATGATAGCAGCGTTGTATGGAATAGCGTCTTGTACTTCCAATTTATAGTTCCACCAATCAGAGAAAGTAGAAGCATTGGCGCCATGTGCCTTCATTTTATCAGCTACTTTGTAACCTTCTAAAATGTGTGTAAAGGTGTTTACATGGTATCCCATTAACTCCGCTACTTTCATAGCTGTATTGATTTCGCTCTGTACATAGGAGTGACAAGTAATAAAACGTTTGTTGTTCAGGATTTCTACTAATGCATCCAGTTCCAGGTCACGGCGAGGAGCAGTCAGACCTTTTTTGTCTTTTGCTGAATTATAAGCATCCCAGCTTTTTGCATAATCCTTAGCACGCGTGAAGGCATCAATAAGAACCTGCTCGACACCCATACGTGTATCTGGATAACGCACGTTGTTGGAAGAGTTGCTGATAGAACTAGTAGAACGCTTCACATTCTCACCCAAGGCAAACTTGATGAATGGTGCAGAACCTTTGAATTTCAAGTCTTCATCATTAGCACCCCAACGCAACTTGATCAGTTGAGTTTGACCACCGATAGTATTGGCAGAACCGTGCAGGATATGTGAAGTTGTAACACCACCGCTTAACTGACGGTAGATGTTGATATCGTCAGGGTTTAAATTATCAGCAATACGCACTTCAGAAGTTACGCTCTGTCCACCTTCATTAATAGAGGAAGCCGCAATATGTGAGTGCTCGTCGATAATACCTGGTGTTATATGCTTTCCTGTACCATCAATAACACGGGCAGAAGCATCGGATAATCCTTTACCTACTGCAGCAATTTTACCGTTCTTGATTAACACATCGGCATTCTGTAAAACACCTTCTTTTTCATTGGTCCATACAGTTGCGTTTTTGATCAGGATCGTCTCCTGCTTTGGCGCTTGTGATTCATCCCAGCCATATGGCTCAAATGGATAGGTTACTTTACCTACTGGACCAGCAGGACGCTTACGTACGCTGTCAGCCTTTTGTGTAGACGGACGATCATAGGTAGCTGTCCAGGTAAACATGTTACCAACACTGTCTTCACCAGTACCGCTCCATACATCGTTATTAACAATACCACTCAAGCGCATATTTTCACCAGGCTTTCTTTCTGGTGCTACGTTGATACGTACCTGGCGGCCGTCAAAATAAAACTTAGACGTAATGGTATCCTTACCTATCAGGTTGGCAGAAGTATTACTCTTGAAGTCTAAGGTATAGTTAACAGGACCAGAAGCGGTATTTATTACCAGCTTGTAAGTACCGCGGTTATCTTTCCAGCCATCTTCTTTAACGCTGTACTTATTACCTTGTACCCAGTTTTGCAGAATGTTGGTCTTCTCACTGAAGATAGGACCACTAGTGATCAAGAAGTTGGCCCATTTACCAGCATCCAGACTACCCACTTGGTTATATACACCTAAAATAGTAGCAGGTGTTTTCGTTAATGCGGTTAAAGCAGCTGTCTCGCTCAAGCCATAATTAAAGGCAGAACGTAGATTGGTCATAAAGGTCTTTACATCACGCAGATCAGCAGTGGTTAAACAGAATGGAATTCCTGCTTTTTCAAAAGCTCCCGGATTCGTAGGTGCCAGCTCCCAATGTTTCATATCAGATAATGATACAAAACGCGCATCATTAGGATCTTCTACATCCTGCGCTTGCGGATATGCAATAGGCACAATGAAACTAGCATTCGTAGCCTTCATTTCTTTGATACGCTGATATTCATTACCACCACCTTTAATAATGTACTGAACACCAAACTCATCACCAATGCGATCAGCACGCAGATCGTTCCATTTATCATTGGCTTCAAAGATCTGTGGTAATCCCTGCTCATCATTCCAAAACTGTAATGATAAGTTAAGGCCTTCAGCAGCAGGCTTGGTCTTATACCATTGAGCATCCAGGTAGGTTTGACGCAATAAGGCAATCATCCCCATCATAGAGCCAGGGTAGCTTTGTGTAGATGTACCTTTATTAAAAGAGTAGTGTGCAGATGCACGGTCTTTAAGAATTACAAAGTTTTCTTTGTCGGTAGCAAGTGTTACCAAGGTACCAGTACCACGGGCAATACCATCTTTTACATGCGATAACACCGTACCAAAGCCTAACTCACGTAATGGCTTAGCCTTAGCGTCATCCACTACAAATTGTTTATAAGCTTCAACGTCAGTTTTGATGGCCTGGTTCCAGCCATAGGCACCTTTAGCAGCACTATTCAATTGTGCTTGCTGTGCAAAATTAAACCCGCCGGCCTGGCGCTGGGGTGTCGCAATGCCGTAGTCAGCATAAATATCAATGAACGATGGGTAGATGAACTTTCCGTTACAATCTACTTCTACAGCCCCGGCAGGAACCTTAATTCCCGTGCCTACAGCAGTAATCTTCCCGTCCTTGATAATAAGCGTTGCATTGGTCAATGTCGTTCCGGCATCTTTTACAATTGTGGCATTTGTAAATGCGTAGTGCCCGTGTCTTGGATCAGCTACTCCGTTCTCAGGGAAGGACGGTTGAGCTAAACCAAATTGAGCAAGCAATACAAAGCCGCAAGCCAAGAGCCAGCTTTTCTGTTTTGTCATGTGCATTTGATTTTTGAATTACTTTGTGTGTTTATGTAGGGAAAAACGGTCCCGCTCTAAAATTAAATACTTTTTACATGTCAATAGCCTCTTACATCGACCATACCATACTAAAACAAACCACCACAACCGAAGATGTGACTAAAGTGTGCAAAGAAGCTTTAGAATATTCATTTGCAGCTGTTTGTATTCCCCCTATATATGTCAAGGAAGCCGTTAAACAGCTTCTGGGAAGTACGGTAAAGGTGGCTACGGTTATTGGCTTTCCTTTTGGCTATACCTATACTGAAGCCAAATTAGAAGAAGCGAGGATAGCCTTAGGCGAAGGAGCCCATGAGCTGGACATGGTTATGAATGTAACCGCGCTTAAAAACAAGGATTATCAACAATTAGAAGAAGAAGTAAAGGCAATCCTGGCTATTTCAAAGCCTCAGGAAGCAGCACTTAAAGTCATTATAGAAAGCGGCGTATTGACAGATGAGGAGATCGTTCGCTGTTGCGAGATCTACCGCCAATTTGATATAGACTTCTTAAAAACATCTACCGGATATGCCGAAAAAGGGGCTACCATTGAGGCCGTGCAACTAATACGGGCACATCTGCCATCTTCTATTCAAATCAAGGCTAGTGGCGGCATCCGCAGTTATGAGTTTGCTAAAAGCCTGGTAGATGCGGGTGCTACACGCCTGGGATGTAGTGCCAGTGTGGCCATTGCTAAAGGGGAAAATGCAGGTATCGGAAATTACTAATAGAAAACTGGAACTATTTTTGACTAGAAAACGTACAATAAAGAATACAATTAAGAAATAATGAAAAACCTATTATTAATTATTACCCTATTTGGACTACAGACCGCCGCCTGGTCACAGGAAACGGCTTCATCCATTACTTCGGCACCATCAACATCGGTTATTGTTCATAAAGATCCACGCGTAGACGCCTTGATCAAAAAACAAGGCAGTATCAATAAAACGGTAAAGAAAAATTCAGCACGCTTTGGCAAAGGTTATCGCCTAATGATCGTGAATACCAACAAGCGTGATGAAGCCATTGCTGCCAAGACAAAAGTTTACACCTACTTC
This sequence comes from Flavisolibacter tropicus, assembly GCF_001644645.1. Taxonomy (NCBI): domain Bacteria; kingdom Pseudomonadati; phylum Bacteroidota; class Chitinophagia; order Chitinophagales; family Chitinophagaceae; genus Flavisolibacter; species Flavisolibacter tropicus. The sequence goes on from NZ_CP011390.1 coordinate 1,797,197, forward strand.
CCTGAATTAAAAGCCTACCTCTCCTACCAGTCGCCTTACTTCAAATTGAAGGCTGGCAACTTTAAAACACGCGATGAGGCCGAACGCTATCGTAAATTAATGTCGCCACACTTTCCAAAAGGTGTCTTCATAATGAACGATACGATTGAAATTAAACCGGAAAAGGATACTGGCGAAGTAGAAGAATAAGGACTTCCATTTATAAACTATTTATCCATCTCACTAGAGATGGATTTTTTTTATAGCCAATTAACAGATAATCTGGAATTTTGCAGCCGTATGATACAACAAAAAATCAAACAACTGGCGCAGGCCTATGCTCCAGACTACATAAATGTTCGCCATCATCTTCATGCAAATCCTGAACTGAGTTACCAGGAATTTGAAACGTCCAAGTATATACAGGAACATCTGAAGCGCTATAATATTCCCTTTGAAGTAAAAGCTACAACAGGTGTTATTGGTATCATTGAGGGCCGCAACCCGCAAAGCAGGATCGTTGCCCTTCGTGCAGATATGGACGCTTTACCCATTACAGAAGAAAACGATGTTCCGTATAAATCCACCAAACCGGGTATTATGCATGCCTGCGGCCATGATGTACACACTACCTGTTTGCTGGGAGCTGCCCGTATATTATCGGAAACAAGGAACGATTGGGAAGGCACTGTCAAACTGATCTTCCAGCCGGGAGAAGAAAAGAACCCCGGTGGTGCTAGCCTTTTAATCAATGAAGGCGTACTGGAAAACCCTAAACCCCAGTGCATTTTTGGCTTACACGTTAATCCGCAACTGGAAACAGGTTTATTGAGTTTCAGAGGAGGCAAGATCATGGCCAGCGCTGACGAACTCTATATTACCATTAAAAGCAAGGGTGGTCATGCGGCAGCTCCACATCTTACGGCAGATACTATCCTGATTGCCTCACACTTAATTGTTAGCCTGCAGCAGGTAATTAGTCGCAATAACAATCCATTATCACCTTCTGTTTTATCTATCACATCTATCCAAGGCGGCCATACTACTAATGTTATACCCACTGAGGTAAAGCTGATGGGTACCTTCAGAGCTATGGATGAAGAATGGCGCTTTAAAGCTCATGAGTTGATCCGCAGGCAAACTGAGTTCCTGGTGAAAGCTATGGGCGGAGAAGCCGATTTACATATCGATGTAGGCTATCCTACGGTTTATAATCATGAAGGACTGCACGAATATGCCAAGCAAATAGCAAAAGACTATATGGGAGAAGAAAAGGTGGAAGAAACCGAAGTACGCATGGGAGCTGAAGATTTTGGCTTTTATTCCCAGGCCATCCCAGGTTGCTTCTATCGCTTAGGCACCGCAAATAAAGCTCAGGGCATTACATCTGGCGTACATACGCCAAGGTTCAATATTGACGAATCGGCCATTGAGATCGGCATTGGCATGATGGCCACGTTCGGAGCCACAGCAAATTTTCAATAAACTAAAAAGACCTATAAACGTAAAGCTTATAGGTCTTTTTCTTTTCTATTACTAATTCCTTTCTTACTGGCTACCCCTGGTAGAGCCTCTCCCCGTGGATGACGCGCCTCTTCCAGATGATGCACTACGGCTACTGGTACTGCGTACGTTGCTACGGGAACTTGCACTTGACTTACGAACGGGCGTTTTTGCAGTTCTTGAACTGGCGGAAGTCATTCCTCTTTTCGAGGTGTCGCGACCGGTAGAAGAACTACCTGTTCCTGCAGTCCGTGCAGCGTTTCGTCCTCCTGCAGCACTACTGGCAGAAGTTCTGCTTCTTGATGCAGAAACATTGCTTCTGGAGGCTGTTGACCGGCTGCTGGAAGTACCAGTTCGGCTGGCTGAAGCACCTGTACGACTACCAGAAGCGCTTCTTCCACTTGCAGTAGTTCCAGTACGACCGCTGGTTGTTCCTGAACGACTGCTAGAAGATCCAGTACGACTGTTGGACATTCCAGAACGGCTACTAGCCGCTACCGGACGACTGCTGGCAGAACTAGAACGGACACTGGAGGAGCCTGAACGACCAGTGGAAGGCGCAGACCCACTACTAGTTGTTTTTGAGCGACTACTAGAAGTGCCTGTACGACTAGTTGAAGAACCCGTACGACTGCGGCTACTGCCCCCTGATGCACTTCCTGAAGATGATGCCCGGGAAGTTGACGGAGTACTTCTGCTAGATGAAGTGCTTCCACTTGCAGCTTTCCGCATGCCTTGTTGATTAGCTTGTGAACGAGGTTGCTGACTCGCCGTGCGACGACCAGCAGCACCTCTTTTGTTTGGATCACCTGCCATAAGTTAAGTTTTATCTATTGTTTCAAATGGCATGCCACGCAACCCTATCCGCGTTCTTTACGAAACTTCAGATCCAAATAACCAAGAATCAAAAAGAAAGCACAATACCCTATTGAGTTTAATTCATGATTTTCTATCACTAGGCTGTTGTTCTTCCCAATTGATTGTAAGGTTAGGAAGGGATGTGCAAAGGGAAACTTGTAAATATGCTTCCAACCAATTTGTGCCAGTATGATGGAAGCGATGATCATTGCCAATCCAATACCCACCGGCGCTATAAAGTTTTTGATACGGAAACTTAGCCAGTATTGGATTGCCGTAATGCCCAGAATAGAAATATATGTTTTTAAGCATAAGCGGCCAAGCATAGCCCAATCAATACTTTGATCTAAAAACTGGAATTTTGAATTGATCAGATTGACGATGATAGCGAATGAAATTAGGAACACATTAAACAACATGAAGAAGAAAAAGATCATCATGTGGATGGATATAAACTTGGAGAAGTACACATTCGCTAAAGGCTGAGGCGAAGCGTATACCTGCTTCCAGGTGTTGTTCTTATATTCAATTTGAGGAATCAAACTGCAGATCAAAATGATAAACATGGGAAATAGGAAGGCGTTAGCTACCTGCCAGGCATTCCCAAAATGGAAGCTCCAGGCATTACCACTTAGTTTCATCTGCCTGATTAAACTCTCTGGTTCTACAGAATAACCAATAGAAAAAAGAGTGGGCAGGAATAGGGCAGCAATAATGCTTAACCAAAAAGAAGCACTACGCTTTGTCTTTAAGATCTCTGTCTGTGTGGAGATTAGAATATTCATAGCAATTAGTTTGTAGTAAGGTCAATAAATAATTGTTCAAGGTTGGTTTGTTGAGCGTGTAAGTGGTATACATCCAATCCCTCCTGTACCAGGATGCGGTTTACCAAAGCTGTCTCTTCCCGGTTGTTAAATGGAAGAATGATGTGGCCATTTTGTCTTTCCACTTTAAACTGAGGTTGTAATACACGAAGCGCCGTATCATTATTACTGGTTATTACCTGAAGCTGGCTCTCCTTAGCCTTCATTAGCTGTAATTCTGACAACGTGCCTTGGAACAAGAACTTTCCTTTATGGATAATACCTACATGAGTTGCCATCTTTTCAATCTCCGCCAGAATGTGACTGGAAACGATAATGGTAACACCAAATTCTGTATTTAGCTTTTTGATCAATTCGCGGGTCTCAATAATGCCGTTAGGATCTAATCCATTTGTAGGCTCATCTAATATCAACAATTCAGGTTGATGCAAAAGGGAAATGGCAATGGACAGCCGTTGTTTCATCCCCAACGAAAACTGCTTTGCTTTCTTGCGGCCAGTATCTTCTAATCCAACCAACTTCAATACGTCTGCTACACGCAGTTGGCTTACCTGGTATAACTTACGGTATATTTCCAGGTTTTCTTTAGCAGTCAGGTGGCCATACAAGGAAGGCTGTTCAATTAATGAACCTAAGCGCTTAAGAATATTGACCCGGTTGGTTGCCAGATCTTCCCCAAACACTTCAATACTTCCCTCCTGCTTTTTCAACAAGCCTAATAGCAGTCGTAAGGTAGTGGTCTTACCAGCTCCGTTAGGGCCTAGAAAACCATAGATCGAACCTTTGGGTACTTCAAGGTTTACATCTTTTAATGTTTGAAAGCCATTGCTGAATGTATAATTCAGACCGCTGGTTTTAATAATAAGATTACTCATGAGCAGTTGCTTTATTGGTTAGGTTTGATAGATTTTTATATTGAAGGTTAATACGAGAGGCGCTATCGGCTTTCAATTGTAATTCCTGAATGTCAGATTTCTCTTCTTTTAACTCAGAGTCATTCAGTTGAACAGCCATTTTATTGATGTGTGCATTCTTTAATTCAATGGTGGCCTGATTGGCAGCTTCTATATTCAGACTATCAATTTGCAGCCCGTTTTTATCCTGCACAATACCTAATAGTCCGCCAGAAGTTATGAAGTTTAGATTGCGGATCGTTTTCCCAGCTTCTCCTTCTACGTTTACATACGCCTTGTAAGCTGTGATCACAGCATTTTCGGGCACATATACAATGGTATAATCAAACATGGTCCTGGAGCCAATGGAATCTTTTAAGGCTATTGTTACCCTACCCCCCTGCTCACTTAATACAACTTTGTCAGCTTGATTACCAAATTGCTCTACTTTCATTTTATCACCAATACGTACCACCACATTAGTGAGATAGCGGATATCAATGGATCGTGCATTAGCAAACTCTTTCACCGTTGCCGCTTCCTCGTCTTTCTTTTCGCTGAATGGCACATAATTACCCGCTTTGTAGCGTGCATATATGGCCACATTTACAGCTAGCAGTACCAGCATAATGGTAAGCAGGCCTCCTAATAATAGTTTATTACTTGTTTTCATCAGTAAATAATTAATCAGTTCGTTTTAATTAATAACATAAACCCCTACTTGCCACACATTCCACAGATCCACTTCTATTGCAGAAGAAGGTTTCACTACATTATGCTGTTTATTGACAGCTGGTTTCCAGATAAAGCACAGGATCACCATTAACAATATCCCAATCAGTAATGGACTTAAACGCTCAATATCTGTTAGTTCTTTTTTCATGATGAAATGTTTGATGTTTATGGTTAAGGTTAGCTGAGGTATTGTTTCTTGAACTTTTCAAATTGGGGTCTCAACTCTTCTACATCCATGCCCAGCATGTACATATTGCGGAAAACGGCAGGCAACTCTTTGTCCATAAACTCTGTTTTCTTGTATTGCATGGCGTTGTTGATAGCATCGGCCGATACGAAATAGCCAATCCCCCGCTGGTTATAAATGATGTTTTGTTGCTGCAGAAACTCATAGGTACGCATTACTGTATTCGGATTCACCTCCAGTTGCATAGCCAGTTCCCGCACAGCCGGAATACGCTCCTCGGACTTCCATTCTTTGAGCAACACACGCTCACATACGTATTCGGCAATTTGTAAGTATATCGCGCTTGATTCTCGGAATTGCATAAATAATTTGTTTTAAAACTTACACTTCTTTCTCCTTTAACCGGAAATACGTAACCACCCAGAAGAAAAACGGGAATCCCCATTGAAACAACGCTATGATTACTTTTCGTATAACCAATGGCAGCTCTATCAGGTAATCACCTTCACCCTTTTCACTGGATATGCGATAAGTGCCAATATCTCTCATATAGCTGCCATGCGGCAATAGTGAATTCAAAAGGAAGCCAACTATTAGCCATAACACTATAAGTAGGCAGAAGAGACTGATAATGGTCTTTACAAAACTGTATCGCTCAAAATAAACCGACCCTAATAAGAAAGCTGCTTGTACGGCGAAGAAAGCTGCTAAGAAAAACGGAATAGCGTTTTCAATACCAAACCAACTGAAAACATTGACCACACTTGCCTTATGTATCACGCCATTGGCATTAGGTGTATTATAGGCCGAATGAAAAGCATTCGCAAAGTTTACCATTATCATATCTACCAAAAAAAAGATGGCAGTATAAACGATAAAGTAAAGCACGACTACATATAAGAGACTTACCATCAGTTTTTCCAAAGAAGAAGCCGGCAATAGCAAATAGTTAATGGCCTTGCTCCTTGAACCCAGTTCTCTAAAGAACTGGCTGGCATAAAAACAACCGCCAGAAAAAAGAAGAAAGAAATACGTTCCTCGTTGGATGCTGTCTTCCATTGGGTCCAAATCGTTGACCATCATCATAAAGAAAAACCACATGGATAAAATACCCGCAGCGGCACCTACCGATAACAGGTAGCGCTTCTTATTTTCAATCCAGTGCTGTTTCACCAGCAATACCCATCTGCTAAAATCAAAAGAGGGAATCATAGAATGCATTTATACGTTGAATAGTTTTTGAATAGTGATACCATTGGTTACAATGGCTTTGTAAAGCAGCTCCAGGTCTAGCTTTCCTTCTTCGCCTTCCGTATTTGCAGCTACAATCACACTGCCTCGCAATGAGGGCTCAGCATAAAAAGCAGCCTTTACCTCGGCATCATCAAAAGAATAGCGGAATGATAGTTTTTGCACGATAGCCTCTACTGTTTGATCAAAGAGGATGCGACCATCTTCAATGATAGTTACCCTGTCAATTAAATTTTCCAGATCCTTTACTTGGTGAGTACTAACGATAATGCAGCGCTCATCATTAATAGACTCTGCCAATACTTTCCGAAACTGGCTCTTACTCATAATATCCAGTCCATTGGTAGGCTCATCCATCAACAGCAACTTGGCATTCGATGCCAACGCAAAAGAGATCAGCACTTTCTTTTTTTGACCATAACTCATATGCTGCAGCGTACTGTCCCTGGGAATGTCAAAAATGTGCAGGTATTGCTGAAACTGCTGGTTATTAAACTGAGGATAAAAAGGCGCATAGCCGTCTAAAAAAGCTTCGATGCTAATATTAGGCAGGTGAAACTCTTCAGGTACCATATATATACCTTGTAGAAACTCCGCCTGGCGCTCAGCCGGGTTAAACTCATTCACCCGCACCACCCCTTCTTTGGGAAAAAGCAAACCAGCCATATTGCATAGCAAGGTTGACTTCCCCATGCCGTTCTTTCCCAACAAACCATATATATGTCCAGGCTTCAATTCCAGGTTTAGCCCATCAAACACCTTTTTCTTTTTATAACTGAAATGCAAGTTTTGGATTGATACCATATGCAGTGATTTAGTGTACTACTTAAATAGTACACTACGAAGATAGATAGCTTTTCCAGTTTTCCAAATCCATTTTCCGGCTATTTATTAAAAAAGCTGGTATTGAAGGTTCGACGGTCATTAAAAACGATAAACGGTATTTAGCTAATAATGACCTTTACTGCCAGTCTTAAACTCGCTTACCCGTACCTACCCTCTTTTACCATGATCACCTTGAAAAGGTGGCATCGGCAGCTTCTTTTGGTAGGGTTTTGTTCGATAGGAACAAAATAGGTCGAATCCTGCCGCTTGTGTCTTGTTTTCGGATCATTCCTTGTTCCTTGAGCATTGAGCGTTGATTATTGAGCATTCAACATTTCCCCTCTTTTTCCCAATTCCTTCTTTCTTCCTTTCGCATTTCGACTTTCCCTTTTCGATTTTTTCTAACTTCTATCTTCTTCATTCCCTGTTCCTTGTTCAATATTCTCTTTTCCTCCTTTCCCTCTTTTCACTCTTAGCTCCTCAAATTCTGGTTCTGACATTCCCCGCTGATTAATTTGTATTTTGCGCCCGAATTGTGATGAGAGCAGTGGGTAATGGTGAACCTGCCCTAACTACAAGGATGGTACAGTACTCACTATACACGAAAAAAATACTATGCAAAACGACTTAAGAAAGCAACAGGCATTAGAATATCATTCGAAAGGAAAGCCGGGAAAAATTGAGGTAGTACCTACTAAAGAAGCCAAGACCCAGCGGGATTTATCCCTGGCCTACTCCCCTGGTGTAGCAGAGCCATGTAAAGAAATAGCAGCCCAGAAGGAAAATGTCTATAAATACACCGCCAAGGGCAATCTGGTGGCTGTTATCAGCAATGGTACAGCTGTGCTGGGTCTAGGCGATATTGGTCCTGAAGCCAGCAAGCCGGTAATGGAGGGCAAGGGCGTTTTGTTCAAAATATTTGCCGATATTGATGTATTTGATATTGAGGTCAATGAAAAAGACCCTGAAAAATTTGTGCAGATCGTAAAGGCGCTGGAGCCAACGTTTGGAGGGGTAAACCTGGAAGACATTAAGGCACCGGAATGCTTTTATATAGAAAAGGCATTGCGCGAGCAAATGTCTATTCCTGTCATGCACGACGATCAGCACGGCACAGCTATCATTTCTTCAGCCGCCTTATTGAATGCCCTTCAAATTCAAAAGAAGAAGATCGATAAGGTACATTTTGTGGTGAATGGTGCCGGTGCAGCCGCTATGGCCTGTATTAATCTTTATGTATCATTAGGTGCCCGTCCGGAAAACTTCTGCGTGTTTGATATAAAGGGGCCTTTACATAAAGACCGAGACGACCTGGAAGAATTTAAAAAACGCTTTGCCAACGCCAAGTCCGACTTAACGCTAGATAAGGCGCTGAAAGACGCCGACGTATTCCTGGGTCTGAGCGTGGGCAATGTGGTAACAGGCGAGATGGTGAAAAGCATGGCCAAGAACCCTATCGTGTTTGCCATGGCTAACCCTGATCCGGAAATTAGCTGGACAGATGCTACGTCTGCACGCAAAGACATTATTATGGCTACTGGCCGTAGCGACTTCCCTAACCAGGTAAACAACGTACTGGGCTTCCCTTACATTTTCCGTGGTGCCCTGGATGTACGTGCTACGCAGATCAATGAAGCCATGAAACTGGCTGCTGTACACGCCTTGGCCGACTTAGCAAAGACGCCCGTACCCGATATCGTAAACCTGGCTTATAATGAAAAGACCATCAGTTTTGGTCCCGACTATATTATTCCTAAACCTTTAGATCCTCGCTTGCTGGCTACGGTAGCTCCTGCTGTGGCAAAAGCAGCCATGGAAAGCGGTGTAGCACAACGCCCCATTACTGATTGGGAAGGTTATTCAAGTGACCTGAACAGACGCCTTGGTTTAGACAACCAGGTGATCCGTGTGTTAGGTAGCCGCGCCCGCCGCGATCCCCGTCGTATTGTGTTGCCGATGCCGATAATGCCAAGATCCTGAAAGCTGCACAGATTGTTATTGATGAAGGTATTGGCTATCCTATCTTATTAGGAGATGAAGCCAAGATCCGCACCATTGCTGCTGCAAATGGTATCGATATCGAAGGCTTGCCCATTCTGGATCCACGCAGTGACAGCATGGAGGAGCAACGAAACACGTATGGCGAGCTGTTCTTTAAAAAGCGTCAACGTAAAGGCTTTAACTGGTACGAATCGCGCAAGGTGATGAAAGACCGCAACTACTTTGGTTGTATGATGGTAGAAACCGGCGATGCTGATTGTATGATCTCTGGTCTTTCAAAAAACTATCCTAGCACTGTTCGTCCTGCCATTCATTGTATTGGTATGGAAGAAGGCACCAAGCGAATAGCTGGCATGTACCTAATGCTGACTAAGAGAGGCCCACTCTTCCTGGCAGATACAACGGTTAACTTTCACCCTACAGCAGAAGAATTGGCAGAGATCACCTTATTAGTTGCAAAGGAGGTACGCCACTTCAACTTGCAGCCACGGATAGCTATGTTGAGCTATTCCAACTTTGGTAGTTCTGATTCTCCAGAGGCACAACTGGTTGCCAAGGCCCGCGCTATTGTAAAAGAGCGCATGCCTTCCCTGGTCGTTGATGGTGAAATGCAAGCCAGTGTAGCCTTAAACAACGACATTTTGAAGGAAAACTATCCCTTTAGCGAACTCGTAGATAAAGAGGTAAATACACTGATCTTCCCTAACCTGGCAGCTGGTAACGTAGCTTATAACCTGCTGAAGGAAGTAGGATCGGCTGATGCCATTGGCCCGATTTTATTAGGACTTAAGAAACCAGTGCATATCTTACAACTAGGAAGCTCTGTACGGAACATTGTAAATATGGCAACAATTGCGGTTGTAGATGCTCAGTTGAAAAGCCAAAAAGCAACAGAAGAGGCTATGCGTCGCTCTTCCTGGTGGAAGAGACTGAAAAGATCAAATAAAGAAGAAGCACGAAATAACATATGATGACATTTCTAGATGAAGCCGGTCGTTACCTTTTGATGCTGAGAACCATGTTTTCCAAGCCTGAAAACGGGAAAATGTATTGGAAAGAATTTATGCATCAGTGCTCTGAAATTGGTATTGGCTCTCTAGGAATTGTGGTTATTATCTCCGTTTTCATTGGTGCCGTATCGGCTGTACAAACTGCTTACCAGATGACCACTCCTTTGATTCCAAGGGAGACCATCTCTATGATTGTACGCGATACGGTAATCCTTGAATTTGCTCCTACCCTAGTTTGTATAGTATTAGCTGGTGTGGTAGGCAGTAAAATTGCTGGTGAATTGGGAAACATGCGGGTATCAGAACAAATTGACGCGCTGGAGATCATGGGAATCAATACCAAGACCTACCTGGTATTACCCAAAATATTAGCGGCTGTTATTGTTATCCCTATGCTGGTTGTTATTTCAATGATCCTGGGTATTTGGGGTGGCCGCCTGGCATCTACTATGTCCGGTATCATTTCGGCAGAAACCTTTGACAAAGGCTTGCTCATGGCCTTTATACCATACAATGTTTTCTTTGCCATTGTAAAAGGCTACACATTTGCCTTTATCATTTCCAGCATACCTGCTTTTTATGGTTATTATGTAAAAGGGGGCGCCCTGGAAATTGGACGCGCCAGCACTAAGGCAGTAGTGGTTAGTTGTATCGCTATCCTGTTTGCCGACTATATTCTATCCGCTTTACTCTTATAAGTTATGATTGAAGTTAGAAACCTACGTAAAGGCTTTGAAAATAAGACGGTATTAAATGGAGTGGATGCTGCCATGCAAACGGGCAAGTGTAACCTCATTATTGGCAGTAGTGGTAGTGGCAAAACGGTCTTAATGAAATGCATTGTAGGCCTATTTCAACCTGACGAAGGCGATGTTATGTATGATGGTCAGAACTTTACCAAAATGACGGTGGAGGAGAAAAAGGAAATCCGCAAACAAATTGGCATGCTATTCCAGGGCTCTGCCCTATTTAGCAGTATGACGGTAGAGGAGAATATCATTTTCCCACTAGACATGTTTACCAAACAAACACGTAAGGAAAAACTAAACCGGGTAAATGAAGTACTGGAGCGTGTGAATCTGGAAGGTGCCAATAAAAAGTTCCCCGCTGAATTATCGGGCGGTATGATGAAACGCGTGGGCATTGCACGTGCTATTGTACTCAATCCCAAATATCTCTTTGTAGACGAGCCTAACTCTGGCCTGGACCCACAAACCTCTGGACTGATTGACAAGTTGATCCAGGAAATTACCGAGGAATATAATATCACCACCGTTATCAACACACACGACATGAACAGTGTGATGGAGATCGGTGATAATATTATTTACATGTACCAGGGAGAAAAAGAATGGGAAGGCAATAGCAAAGACATCATTTTTAGTAAGAACGAACGCCTTAACGACTTCATTTTTGCCTCCAAATTCCTCAAGGACGCCAAAGACATGCGTATGCTGGAAGAGACAGGTATGGTACCTGAAAACCGCGACATTGAAGAGATCATAAATAATGCAGAGGAGCCACTTATTCCGCCTTCTGATAATGAGGAAACGCCCAACCCTCCTGTTCAATAATTGACCACAACTGATAGCGCTACGAGTGTTTGTATTAAACACCTACTCCTCCTGCCTATACATCTGAATATACAACTATTGCTTTTGGTATTTTTTGCAGTATCTTTCTTTCAAAGAACGTATTCATGGAAACGAGCAACCAAACTGCAACTATGTCAAGTAATGACCTGTTTGAACCACAACAAAAGGGCCTGACGGGCACTCTTAAGACCCTATCAATTCTTTCACTTATTGGCTGCGGAATCGCCTATATAATGGGCGTTTATAGCCTTATAGATTCGTCTAACTATGAACAGAAAATGGCGGAATTTGAAAAGGCGCAAGAACGAATTGGTGATAATGAGATGGCCAACAATATGGTTCAAAGCTCCATAGAGATCTACCAAAAAACATACGACTATCGCTATTTCCTTTTTATTTCCACGATAGTATTTACTACGCTTTGCCTGATTGGTGTTCTTCAGATGCGTAAATTAAAGAAAACTGGTTTTGCGATATATACCGTGGGCGAACTGACCCCACTAGTCATTTCTGCTGCTTTATTGGGCTTTAGCTTGGTGGGCGGTTTCATACTCATTATAAGTACCATCATTGCAGTATAAGTACCATCATTGCAGTGGCGTTTGTAGTTATGTATGCATCGCAGCGAAAACACCTAGTCAACTAATTAACTTTCGGATGGGTAGTGTGATATAAGCCTGTATATTACAGGCTTTTTTTATTGTTACAATCTCCATATTGAAGCTAAAACCAAGCTATTCCTCTCCTCTTTAAGTAATTAATCTGGTGAAATGAGCTTAGTATTTCATCTATTTGCCAAGCTCATTTTCTAATCTTCACGCTCCATTACACGAATTCCTTACTTTTGCCCAACTTTAAAAATCACTATGAGCGTTCTTGTAAATAAATCCTCGAAAGTACTGGTACAAGGTTTTACCGGTACAGAAGGCACATTTCATGCCTCGCAAATGATTGAATACGGTACAAATGTAGTAGGTGGTGTTACCCCAGGTAAAGGTGGCTCTACGCATTTAGACCGTCCGGTATTCAATACTGTGGCTGATTGTGTTAAAGCAACAGGTGCTAATGTTTCTATCATCTTTGTACCACCAGCATTCGCTGCAGACGCTATCATGGAAGCTGCTGATGCCGGCGTAGAATTAGTAGTTTGTATTACTGAAGGTATTCCGGTTCAGGATATGGTGAAAGTAAAGAACTTCTTGCTGAGCAAGAATACGCGCCTGATCGGACCAAACTGTCCTGGTGTTATTACAGCTGAAGAGTGTAAAGTAGGTATCATGCCTGGCTTTGTATTTAAGAAAGGACGTATTGGTATTGTTTCTAAGTCTGGTACATTAACATATGAGGCTGCAGACCAGGTAGCTAAGGCTGGCTTGGGTATTTCTACGGCTATTGGTATCGGTGGTGATCCTATCATTGGTACTCCTACTAAAGAAGCAGTAGAATTATTGATGAACGATCCAGAAACAGAAGCTATTGTAATGATCGGTGAAATTGGTGGCGGTATGGAAGCAGAAGCTGCTCGTTGGATCAAACAAGATGGCAACAGAAAACCTGTAGTAGGTTTTATTGCTGGTCAAACTGCTCCTCCCGGCCGTCGTATGGGTCACGCAGGTGCTATAGTTGGTGGCGCTGAAGATACAGCTGCTGCTAAAATGAAGATCATGGAAGAATGTGGAATTCATGTAGTACAAAGCCCAGCTGATATTGGTAAAACAATGGCAGAAGCTTTAAAGAAATAAGCTCTTTCCAAATAGTAAAAAAGCGGCAGATCTGCCGCTTTTTTAGTGCCCTAATACATCATAAAGAAAGCCCCTGAAAAACAGGGGCTTTCTTTATCTATATAACAAATTCTATTCTTCTAGCGATAGTTTGCAATATAACGGGTCAGTTCATCTTTGCTGGTACGTGAAGCAAAGGCGTCGCCCAAATACAACATATAATCAGGCTGGTTTACGGTTCTACCATAGGCATACTTGGCAATATCCAGTCTATTGGCATCATAAGAGAACATCAATACGATATCTTTCACTTGAGATGCAGTAAAGTAGTATCCGTCAATCGCTTGCTTTGCAGCTGTTAATTTAGTGGCATCTGAATAGGATGCCTGTATATTGCTTTTCACTCTATTGAAATCAACATCACTAATAACAGTCTTACTTGTTGTACCATTATCATAGTTACTGCTATTCTCTTGTATAAAGCGAGTCAATGCGTCTTTACTGGAACTAAAAGAGAATATGTCAGATAATTGATAATAGTTCGTGCGATCTACCGTCTTTGGATAGGCTTGCTTTACCAATTGCATTTTATCATCCTCAAAAGAAAAAAGCTGCGCCATCTGTCTTACCTGCTCCGTTTTAAAGTAGTTGCTGCTGATAGCGGTTTTAGCTTTTGCCATTCGGTTAGACGTAAACTTCTCCTGTTGCAGGCTTCTTTTCAAGGCATCAAAGTCAAGATCAGAAATGGCATTTCCGTAATTATAATCACCGTCGTTATCATACACTTCTTCGTTATAGCTACTGCTGTTGATATCCATTTCATCAATCAACGTTTTACCATAGCGATTGATCACAATATCTACGTGATAGTTAGAGCGGACGTAAACAGAACCATTATACAATACTTTCTCGCGGTTGGTGGGTACATTGTAACCAGATGCTTGCACCTCGGTTATTTTAATGGTATGATTGCCTGGCTCCACATCATTTAACACCAGCATATTATATTCTAAAGGATAACGTCTGCCGTCAATAGTAATACGAATAGTGGATTTATCATGGCTATAAATGGTCAGCTTTCCTCCACGTGGGGGCGCAGCAAAAGCACAAAGTGCAACAAAAAAAGAAAGGGTAAATAGTATTTTTCTCATATAGGGACGATTTACTTTGTTCGTTCAAAACTAAAGGGAATGGGGAGTAATGTATTGTTAAAGATGCATAGTTAAAACATTCTTTAAATAGTCAATCATTAACAAATATGGGTATACGAAAAGACCCTTACCGGAGTAAAGGCCTTTCCTATACTCCACCAATCAATAGCGATAATCTTTTATATAACGGTCCAGTTCATCTTTTGTACTCTGAAAACTGAACACATCATAAAGCTGGTAGTAGGAACGCTGATCAACCGTATTGCGATAAGCCAGCTTAGCCAGCTCCAGCTTGTCGTTTTCAGATGAGAACAACTGCAACACTTGTCTTACCTGTGATGTGGCAAAATAGTTTCGGCTCAGGCCGTCTTTAGCTGTATTCATCTTACCGTTATTAAACCACTGGGTTTTCACCTGTTGCAGAAACTGGTTAAAGGCGCTCTCACTCATGGCCTGGTTATATTTATTATTATAATCCCCATTGTTATTATAGCCCCCGCTATTGTTATCACCATACCAGTCATCATCATCATTCCAGCGGCCGTTAGATCGTAAGGCTTGTTCATCAACCAACGCTTTACCAAAACGGTTCACCATTACATCAACATGGTAATTAGGCTTTACCTGCACTGTAGTAGCATACAACAGTTCATTGCGGTCATTTCGGCCACGTCCATTACCATTGCCATTTCGATAGGCCTTGTAAATCTGGATGCGGTGATTGCCCGGTTGTACATCGTTTAGGACAATTGAGTTGTCATTTTGCTGATACGCACGTCCATCCACAACCACTTGCATATTGCTTTTGGATGCCAACGTAATGGTCAACTTGCCTTCATTGTAAGCAAAGGCAGACGTAGCAATGCTTGTAGCGAATAAAAAAGTAAAAATGGCTTTCATAATTTGGTTCCTCCACCTGATAGACGGCAGAGTTTATTCAACGTTTAGAACGACCTTTATAAACAAACGTTAAAGCCGTAAAGCCGCTCGCAACATTATGTAATTGTTTATGTTCGTGCATCTTTACTGCAATTACTGTTAGATTTTAAGCTTTATGAAATTGATTAAGCCATTTTTGTTTTTAGCCATTATCCTTTGCAGCGCCAGTTTATTGTATGCCCAAAAGGTCAAGACCTATGACGCCCAATGGAAGAAAGTAAATGACCTGGTACAAAAGGAATTACCTAAATCTGCATTAATAGAGGTGCAGAAAATTTATACCCAAGCTAAAGCAGAGGGTCAGGATGCACAACTGATCAAAGCATTAGTATATATCACTGAACTACAAGCTGAAAACCGGGAAGACAATGAAGTTGTCAGCATCCGGGAATTGGAAAAAGAAGTAAACCAGGTAAAAGAGCCGGCCACTTCCATTTTGAAAAGCTTATTAGCCAATCGCTACTGGCAATATTTCCAGCAGCAACGCTACCAGTTATATAATAGAACCAATACGGTTGACTTTAAAAAAGAGGACATTGCCACGTGGACAGCAGAAGACCTACATAAAAAGATCAGCTCCTTGTATTTGCAATCGTTGCAAAACAAGCCCCTATTGCAATCTACAAAGCTGGACAACTATGAAGCGATTTTACTAAAGGGGAATGTTCGCAGTCTGCGGCCTACTTTGTATGATCTTTTAGCACATACAGCATTAAACTATTTTAATAATAGCGAGCGCGACATTAAAAAGCCAGCCTACGCATTTGAGATCAATCAACGGGAAGCCTTTGCACCAGCAGAGGAATATGCAAAGGCCCGCTTTGTTACCAACGATTCCATTTCACTACACTATAAAGCGCTACTAATTTACCAGGAGCTGATCCGTTTCCATATAGCAGATAAAGACCCTTCAGCCTTAATAGATGCGGATATTGATCGTCTGCAATTTGTTTATCAAAATACTGTACTGACCAACAAAGACGATCTGTACAAACAGGCATTGGAGCAATTAACGAATAAATGGCAGAACATACC
The DNA here is from genome assembly GCF_001644645.1 of Flavisolibacter tropicus. Lineage (NCBI taxonomy): Bacteria > Pseudomonadati > Bacteroidota > Chitinophagia > Chitinophagales > Chitinophagaceae > Flavisolibacter > Flavisolibacter tropicus. The sequence goes on from NZ_CP011390.1 coordinate 1,813,704, forward strand.
TAGCGCTTCACAAGCCTGGTTTTTATTAGCGGCCTATTATTATCAATCAGGACAGCAATACGCGCCACTGAAAGATACCACGAACCGCTTTGCTATTGTACAGGCCAAAACCATTTTGGAGCGTATTATCAAAGAGAATAAAGATAAAAATGAAGGCTGGACAAATAGCTACAACCTATTGCAGGAAATCAACCGCCCGAGTTACCGGTTTGAAATAGAAAGAGTGAATGTGCCCAACCTGCCATTCCGCTCCTTGATTACCTACAAAAATGTCCCCTCCCTTTACTTCCGCATTATTAAAGCCGATAGCAGTACAAAAAAGCTAATGCGTAGCCTCTATGAGGATAAACAATGGGATGCGTTAACAAAGACCACTTCCCTACGCCAATGGCAACAAGCACTTCCAGCCACAAATGACTTACAAGAACATGCAGCAGAAGTAAAGATCGATGCCCTACCGGTAGGAGAGTATGTTTTACTAACAGCCACCAATGACAATTTTGGGAAACAGTACCACCTGGCTGCCCAGCTTTTCTATGTATCCAATATCAGCTATATCAACTTAAACAACCAGTTCTTTATCCTTAACCGCGAAAGTGGCCAACCAATAGCAAATGCCGCTGTTCAAGTGTTTACGCAAGAATATGATTACAAAACTTCAAGCTATAAGAAACAAAAGCTGGGTGAGTATAAATCTGATAAAAATGGCTTTATTGAAGTAGTTAACAAAAAAGAAAAGCAAGACAACAGCTATTATTTGGATATTAGAACAGGTTCTGACTTTCTCAACATGGAAGATCCATTCTACCATACCTACTACTACGATCAACGCAATGAAAAACCTGCAACTAAACAGATCTTCTATTTTACTGATCGTGCCTTATACCGCCCAGGTCAAACCATCTATGTAAAAGGTATTGTGATCAATAAACAAGGTAAAGAAAACAGCATTGCCACCAATTATAAAACTACTATCCTTCTAAGAAATGCCAATTATGAAGATATCGATTCACTTTCTGTGACCACTAATGAGTTTGGATCGTTTACTGGCAAATTCAACCTCCCGCAGAATTTGTTGAACGGAGAGTTCTCTATAAGAGACAAAGAAGGCAATGGCATGGCGGAGTTTTCTGTTGAAGAATACAAGCGTCCGAAGTTTTATGTGGATTTTGAAAAAGTAAAAGAAACCTACAAAGCAGGCGACACCGTAACCGTCACAGGATTTGCAAAAGCCTATGCTGGCAATAATATAGATGGTGCAAAAGTAGCTTACCGTGTAGTGCGTCAGCCACGTTTTATCTACCCATGGCTAACCTGGCGTTGGTGGCTACCCCGTGCTGAAACTATGGAGATTGCTCATGGTATAACTACAACTGATAAAGATGGCAAGTTCACCGTTCGTTTTACAGCTATTCCAGATAAAAAGATTGATCGCAAACTGGAACCTGTTTTTGACTATCGTATCTATACTGATATTACCGATATAAATGGTGAAACGCGTAGCGGAGAGAATATTGTATCTGCTGGTTACAAGTCGCTCTTACTTTCAATATACACACCTGAAAGAATTGCTGCTGATTCATTGAAGACTATTCAGGTACAAGCCAAGAACATGAACGGGGAAGTACAAAAGGCTACTGTTACATTAAACATCGCTAAGCTGCAACCCGAGCAACGCCTGATCCGCAAACGGTATTGGCAACAACCTGACCAATATATAATGAGTAAGGAGGAATACATTCGCTTATTCCCTAATGATGAATACAGCAATGAAAGCGATCGTACCAGCTGGCAAAAAGGTCAAACAATATATACTCAAACGGACAGTACCAGAATAAATGGTGCGTGGGCATTAGAGAAACTTAATGTAAAGCCGGGCTTCTATCAGTTTGAATTCATAACAAAGGATAATGAGGGACAAGAAGTAAAAGACATCAAATATGTAGAAGTCTTTGATACAAAAACAAAAGAACTGGCAAAACCCGATTATCTATGGACGGTAGCAACAAATAAAGACATACAACCGGGTGAAAAAACAAGTCTTCAAATTGGATCATCAGCTAATGATGTTTTCCTGGTTCAACAAACCGACAAGAATAAAGAAGCACAAAACGATGCATACACCTACAACTACACTACGCTGAACAATGAAAAGCGGGCTATTGAATTAGGTGCAACAGAAGCTGACCGTGGTGGTTATGGTGTAAGCTTTTTCTTTGTCAAGCACAACCGCTTCTACCAATATAGTGAAACCGTTTCAGTGCCATGGAGCAATAAAGAGTTAGACATTACCTATAGCACTTTCAGGGATAAACTACTGCCTGGCAGCCAGGAAAAATGGCAGGTAAAGATCAGTGGGTATAAAGGCGACAGAGCGGCTGCTGAAGTATTGGCTAGCATGTATGATGCTTCGTTGGATCAATTTAAACCACACAACTGGTCTATTCCTTCAATCTGGGCCAGCTACTACCGTACTGGACAATGGCAAGGCACTCAAAATTTTAGCGCCGTACCGTCTCAAATCAAATGGGTAAATGACCGCGACTACCAAGGTTTCTTTAAACAGTACGATCGTTTCTTTTTTGAGGAAGACACCAGAGTTTATTCCTACAATAGAAGGATGGCTGTAAAAAGTGCCGCCGCTGCTAATAGTGCTGCACGTGAAAAACAGAGCAAAGCCATGCCTACTACTGATTCTGCGGCACCAGCGATGGCACAAAGGATGGAAGTAGTAGCCGTAAATGGAGTTTATAAAGATATAGATGATGTACAAGTAACAGACACTTCTACTTCAACTCCAGAAGGTAATAGCGCCATTCAAATCCGCAAGAATTTAAATGAAACGGCCTTTTTCTTTCCGGATCTCCAGACAGATTCTGCCGGTAATATTTCTTTCTCCTTTACCACACCAGAAGCTTTAACACGTTGGAAGTTGCAAACACTTGCCCACACGAAAGAACTGGCATTTGGTAGTTTGCAGAAAGAAGTGGTTACCCAAAAAGAATTGATGGTACAACCCAATGCGCCTCGCTTCTTACGCCAAGGTGATCGACTGGAGTTAACAGCCAAAATCGTTAACCTCACCGATAAAGAAATGACGGGTCAGGCGGAATTACAATTGGTTGATGCAGCTACCAATACGTCTGTAGATGGTTGGTTTCAAAACATGTTCCCTAATCAATATTTTACGGTAGCACCCGGGCAAAGCGAAGTTGTAAAGTTCCCTATTGAAGTACCCTTTACCTTCAACAGTGCCCTGGCATGGCGTGTAGTGGCCAGATCTGGCAACTTTAGTGATGGCGAAGAAGCAGCCATACCTGTACTGACCAACAAAATGCTGGTGACAGAAACATTGCCATTACCTATGCGCGGTACGGGCACTAAAAACTTTACGTTTGAAAAACTGTTGAATACAAACAGTGAGACATTACAACACCTTAATCTGTCTGTTGAATATACTGCCAATCCGGCCTGGTATGCGGTACAGGCTCTCCCCTATTTGATGGAGCAGGAATGTGAGTACACAGAGCAGATCTGGAACCGGTATTATGCCAATGTGCTGGCCATGAAGATTGTAAAAGATGCACCTCGGGTGAAGCAGATCATGGAACAATGGAAGACCATTGATACCGCTGCCTTGTTATCAAATCTGCAGAAAAATGAGGATTTAAAATCAGCACTATTAGAAGAAACACCGTGGGTACTGCAAGCAAAATCAGAAACACAGCAAAAGAAGAACATTGCTTTGTTATTTGATCTGGTGCGGATGAGCGGTGAGCTAAAGACTACATTGCAGAAGCTAAAAGAAATGCAAAGTGAGAATGGTGGCTTTGTTTGGATCAAAGGAGCACCAGAAGATCGCTACATGACCCAATACATACTTACCGGCGTTGGTCAATTAAAACAATTAGGAGCTATTACGCTTGAGGGCGGCACAGAACTTAGCAGCATAGTAAGCAAAGCCCTTCCTTATTTAGACATGAAGCTCAAGCAAGATTATGATCGCTTGATCAAAGCCAAGGCTAATCTGAAAATTCAGCCATGCGATCCGTTGCAAGCCCAGTACCTGTATATGCGCAGCATGCTGCTAGACTATTCGATTAGTAAAGATGTGCAAACTGCGTATAACTATTACCGCAAACAGGCACAAACGCAATGGACTAAGGCTGGCAAAAACGGGCAAGGCATGATTGCGCTAGCGCTTCACCGTACAGGCGACACTAAAACGCCTGTAGCAATATTGAAGTCATTGAAAGAGCGGGCATTGATAAGCGAAGAGATGGGCATGTATTGGAAAGACAACAGCTTTGGCTTTAGCTGGCTTTGGTATCATGCGCCAATTGAAACACAATCGCTATTGATTGAAGCCTTTAGTGAAATCACTAAAGACACTAAGGCGGTTGATGATATGCGCACGTGGCTGATCAAGAACAAACAGACCAACAACTGGCATACTACTAAGGCCACAGCCCATGCATGTTATGCCATGCTTTTACAAGGATCTGAATGGTTGACAAACGAACCGGTGGTTACTGTAAAATTAGGAGGCACTACTGTTTCCTCTCAAGACAATAACCGAACAGAAGCAGGAACTGGCTATTTCAAAAAGACAATTGAGCCGCAGTTTATTAAGCCTGAAATGGGTAATATAACTGTTACCGTTAACGAGACAAAACATACAGGTGCCAGTCAGCCGGTGAATGCACCAAGCTGGGGTGCTGTCTATTGGCAGTATTTTGAAGACTTGGATAAGATCACTTCGGCTGCTACACCATTAAAACTTTCAAAGAAATTATTCATTGAAAAGAACACCGATCACGGTCCTGTGTTGACTCCTGTTGAAGAAGGCGTACCGGTAGCTGTAGGCGATAAGATAAAAGTACGCGTGGAACTGCGTGTAGATAGAGATATGGAATATGTGCACATGAAGGATATGCGTGCATCTGGATTAGAACCAGTGAATGTTTTAAGCGGTTATAAATGGCAGGGTGGCTTAGGGTATTATGAAACCACCAAAGACGCCAGCACCAACTTCTTCTTCCCTTATTTGCAAAAAGGCACCTATGTGTTTGAATACCCGCTGTTTGTTTCCCATACAGGCAACTTTAGCAATGGAATTACAACGATTCAGTGCTTATATGCACCAGAGTTTTCAGCGCATAGTGAAGGTGTAAGACTTACTGTAGAATAGTGTTAAATAGTTATTGCAACTTAAAAAGGCCGCATTTTAGATGCGGCCTTTTTTCTTTTCGTTTCTAATTGTATTACACTGATCTCCTGAAGCAATTTTGTATCTTTAAACCTCTTCTTTTCCAGATATCTTCCCTATTTACATTATTCTTTTCTCTACTATTTATGTCTGTTTGCATGCAGGTTACCTAGGCAGGGTACGGTGGTAGGATCGGCCGTAGTAGGGCCGAGATACGGGTGAGGTACGGTGTTACCTAGGGTACACAGAGGAGTAGCTATGAAGTAGCAGAGGAGTAATGGTGAAGGAAGGACGGCAGATGAGAGAGGGTTAGCTGGCTTTTAAGATAAGTGTTCGTTTAGGGTTTAGGCTTCTTTTTAGGCAAGAGCAGATGCTGAAACGAGTTCAGCATGACAGTTAAAGTCTTTACAGATAGCAAACAGGTTAATAAATGAAGACTCTGAGATCCTTCACTTCGTTCAGGATAACAAAGGCAAGAGGCATTATGAATGACAGACAGGTTGAAAGTGGAAGAGTGAAATCAGAAATGGGCAATCTGAAATCTTAAAATCAGGAATCTTAAAATCCTACTCCTTCGCTCTATACGAATCCTTCCTACGAGACACCTAATTTCAAACCTCAAACTTCAAATCTCAAATCTATCTTTACATACGCATTATGACATTTGATTTTTTAATAGTTGGACAAGGCATCTGTGGTACCATGCTTTCCTGGTTTCTACACAAAGAGGGCAAGAGCATTTTGGTCATTGACGAAGGCAAAGAAAATACATCTTCAAAAGTAGCAGCGGGGCTAATCAACCCGATCACGGGTAGGCGCTATGTAACCTCCTGGATGATCGATGAGCTTATTCCTTTTGCCAAGGAAACCTATACTTCTATAGGCAGCTATTTGGGACACAACTTCATCCAGGAAAAAGGTGCGATTGATTTTTTCACCTCGCCACAAATGCGTGATGCTTTTGTAAACCGGATTACAGAAGATGACACCTACCTGCACCCCTTTCCCGATCAGAATCATTTCAACCAGTATTTTAATTACGATTTCGGCTGCGGACAGGTTCGACCAGCCTTTATCGTGAATCTTTCCGGTCTTTTACAGGCATGGCGACTTGTTCTAAAAAATCAAAATGCTATTCTTGAAGAGCACTTTGATCTGAATGCTTTACAAGTAACAGAAGATGGCATTAAGTATGGAGAAATCAGTGCACAAAAAATCATCTTTTGCGATGGTATCACATCCATGAACAATCCCTGGTTTGAGCTGCTCCCCTTCTCTGCAAACAAAGGAGAAGCATTGATCATTCATAGCGAGGAATTGATTAATGAGTACATCTTCAAGAAAGGAATGATACTGGCACCATTACAAGAACAAAATATGTTTTGGGTAGGCTCTAATTATCAATGGGAGTTTGAGGATGATAAGCCTACAGAGAAATTTTATGAGCAAACCCTTCAACATTTAAAGAACTGGCTGAAGGTGCCTTTTGAAGTAGTAGCACATAAAGCAGCCGTACGCCCAGCCACTGTAGAACGTCGTCCCTTTGTGGGACTGCATCCGCACTTACCTTCTGTAGGCATTTTTAATGGCATGGGAACCAAGGGTACTTCACTGGCACCTTTCTTTGCCAATCAATTGGTACAACACGTTGTTCATGGCCTGCCGATAATGCCTGAAGCCGACGTACACCGCTTTAGTCGAATTTTGGCCAAATAAGTTTTTGGGAAATATTATTTTTGACGCCATACTTCAAAAGTCGTCACACACACTACATGAAAGAAAGCAATGAGCCCCAATATGTAATTCCGGCCCGTTATCGGAAAATGGAAAACATGCACATCATTTTCTGGCTACTCAAAGATCTGAGCTGGTGCATGATCTGGAAAGTATTGGGAATAGCCATGATTGCCCCTACATTGATCATTGCCATTATCATTGCCTGGCGCACCCGCGATATAAAAGCAGAACTGGCACATAATCTGGCTATTGCATTCTGGATCTCGGCAAACTCGTATTGGATGATCAGCGAATTCTTTCATATTGATACAATACATATCTGGAATGGCTTTGAGGGCAGACACCTGGCCATAATTCCTTTTGCCATTGGTGCATTGATATTAGCTTTTTACTACCTTATACAGAAGCCACGCGAAAGCAAACAAGAGGCAGCTATGGCTACGCTGTAAGCTTGCGCACGAAGCTTGACCGTGAAACGTGAAAGGTGAAACGTGAAAAGTGAAACGTGAAAAAGAGTCCTGATTATCAAACACATTGTAACTCCTCAGCCAGACAAGATCCAAAGCAGCTATATGGAGTTTAAGCGCGTACACCCATAAACTTCACGTAACTTAATGAACGTAATTAAACGGGTGTGGAGAAAAGAGATTATGATGCAATTATCGTTGGCTCTGGGCCGAATGGGTTAGCGGCTGGTATTACAATACAACAAGCAGGACTTTCAGTATTGATTGTAGAAGCAAAAGATACAATAGGTGGAGGTCTCCGATCTGCAGAACTAACACTACCTGGTTTTATACATGACGTTTGCTCAGCTATTCATCCTTTGGCATTAGGCTCCCCTTTTTTCAAAACACTTCCATTAGACCAATTTGGCCTGAAATATATTCAACCCACTATTGCCGCGGCACACCCATTTGATGACGGAAAGGCAGCGGCACTACACCGGTCTATAGAGCAAACTGCACAAACACTTGGAACTGACAAAGAGGCCTACATAAAGCTCATACAGCCATTGGTAAAAAGCTGGCCGCAGTTGGCGACAGATGTATTAGGGCCGCTACGTTTTCCAAAACATCCTATAGACATGGCCCTATTTGGATTAAAAGCCTTAACATCTGCCACTCATTTAGCCAAAGGGTTTCAAACAAAAGAAGCTAAAGGACTTTTGGCAGGAATGGCTGCTCATTCCATACAACCACTAATCAATGCTGCTACATCAGCTATCAGTTTAGTTTTATTAACAACTGGGCATGTAGTTGGCTGGCCTATACCTAGGGGTGGCGCTATAGCCATTGCCAATGCACTGGCCTCCTATTTTGTGTCATTAGGTGGCACTATTGAAACTGGACAATATATACGTTCATTAAACCAACTCCCTTCCGCTCATACTGTATTATTGGATGTTACGCCTCGCCAATTATTACAAATTGCAGGACATCGTTTTTCTTCCCTCTACAAGTGGCAACTGGAGCGTTACCGCTATGGTATGGGTGTGTTTAAGATAGACTGGGCATTGGATGAACCTATACCTTTTACAGCTGAAGCTTGTAGGCACGCCGGAACGGTACATTTAGGAAACACACTGGAAGAACTAGCTGCAGCTGAACAATTAACTGCAGCAGGACAACATCCAGACAAACCCTTTGTTCTCTTAGCCCAGCAAAGTTTGTTTGATACAACCCGTGCACCAAAAGGGAAGCATACTGCCTGGGCCTATTGCCATGTTCCTAATGGCTCTGTTACAGACATGACTACGCGTATTGAAGCCCAGGTTGAACGTTTTGCACCAGGCTTTAAAAACAGAATCATCGGAAGGCATATTATGAATACCAATCAGCTGGAAGCCTATAATCCCAATTACATTGGAGGTGATATTATTGGTGGTGTAACAGACTTGGGACAACTGTTTACGCGTCCCGCCTTACGATTATCGCCTTATAAAACTTCAGCAAAAGGTATTTATATCTGCTCCTCTTCTACTCCGCCGGGCGGGGGAGTTCACGGCATGTGTGGCTATTATGCAGCCAAAAGAGCCTTAAAAGATGTGTTTGGAAGAAAGGCGGTTGCTCTGCATTAATGTTAGGCATTCCGATTGCTGCTTTTAAAAAGCTGCAAGCTATACGCTGCACGCTTCACGCACCTTAAATTTATCTTTTCTTGCGTGTAGCGTGCAGCTTGAAGCGTAAAACTTGTGACATGCAATTTAAAGTTTGCCACCCGTCATCACCTTCTAACGTCAAAGCACAATGGAAGTTGCAACCAACTGGAATACATCAGGGACATTAAGTATACGAAGACTACGCCCCACTTACTGGCTTACGCGCTATGTTATCTTGCGCTTGCTAGGACTCAACTACGCTATTGCTTTCCTGGTTGCCATTAATCAGATTCTCCCGCTGATTGGTTCTAAAGGATTATTACCTGTAGGAATGTATCTGAAGCGTGTAAGTAATGCGCTTGGCTCCGATACGGCAGGTTTTATGCGCCTGCCCTCGCTCTTTTGGTTTTGGCATTCCAACACAGCGCTTATAACTGTGGCCTGGGTAGGTTTTATTTTGGCCTGCTTAGTAACCGCAGGATATGCCAATGCATTAATTCTAGTGGCTCTTTGGGTCCTCTATATGTCGTTTGTGCATGTAGGGCAAGAGTGGTATGGGTACGGCTGGGAAATACAGTTAACGGAAACCGGGTTCCTGGCCATTTTTCTTTGCCCGCTACTAGATATGCGTCCCTTTCCACGACGCCCGCCGCCCTACCCTGTCATCCTCTTATTCCGCTGGTTGATCTTCCGCATCATGCTGGGCGCCGGGTTGATCAAAATGCGCGGCGATGTGATCTGGCGCAATGCTACTGCACTTTATTACCATTTTGAAACCCAACCTATACCCGGGCCTCTGAGTAGAACGTTTCATTTTCTGCCTCATTCTGTTTTACGAACAGGTGTTTGGTTTAATCACCTGGCCGAATTGGTAGCGCCCTGGTTTGTATTCTGGCCGCGCTTAGCACGCCATACAGCCGGAGGCATTATTGTACTCTTTCAGATCAATCTTATTCTAAGCGGTAATCTCTCGTTTTTGAACTGGCTTACGATTGTTCCCGCATTAGCCTGCTTTGATGATGGCCTCTGGGCAAGGATATTACCGCGTCGGCTTGTTAGAAAGGCGGAAGAAGCAGAAGCGCTTGCTATAGAATCGCAGTCCATGACCAATGTTGCCTGGGTGGTGACGGCACTTATTGGGTGTTTGAGCATACGGCCTATTACCAACATGCTTTCACCAAGACAAATCATGAATACCAATTTCGACCCATTGGACCTGGTCAACACCTATGGTGCATTTGGTACCGTGGGACGAAAACGTTACAATGTGGTCTTTGAAGGAACCATGGATGCAGACACTAGCAACAACGCCATTTGGAAGCCCTATATCTACAAAGGGCTACCGGTAGAGCTCAATCGACGATCGCCGCAAATAGCGCCGTACCAGTTGCGGTTAGATTGGCAAATGTGGTTTGCTTCTATGTCCACACCTAACGACTATCCCTGGACGGTGCACCTGGTCTGGAAACTCCTGCATAATGATCCTGGTGCTATAGGTTTGTTTGCCGGCAATCCATTCCCAGAGCAGCCACCACGTTATATCCGCGCTGTACTTTACCGCTATAGCTTCGCCAAGCCCGGCAATTCGGAAGGTCTTGTTTGGAACAGGGAGTCACTTGGACTTTGGCTGCCACCGATGGATGTAAATGATCGGCGTCTTTTGAGTTTTCTTAAGAGTGAGGAATGGATAGAATGACAGGTAAAAGATTAAGAAAATAATTGCCGTTTACAAGTACCCATACGGCCTTTATTAAAGTTGCTTATTTCAAGTTACGACTATTGTTTTTCAAGGGCAAGCTTGTTCAATTATCTTTTGATACTCAATAAAAATTGAACAATGGGGTATATTTGATAATTAGCAGCTACAATATGCAATCCGTCGCTATTAATAAAACAATCCAGTATTTACTTACTCTTCTCATCATTTATAGCTGTAATAATTCGAAGTGGGAAACAATTGCAGGAGAAGGCATAAGCGATGAACCAAAATCAATTGATAAGGCCATATACTTCGAAAATGAAAATAATGGTGTTGTTGGTGGGTTTACATTCAGTCGAAATACAGGTGCAACCATTGGCCTTTCCGCTGCTATGATGCCTGTATTATACCTAACTAAAGATGGTGGCAAGAATTGGAGCTTGATAAATTTTGATTCAACTATTAACCAATCCATTCAAAATGCTTATCTACGGTTTGATACATTAATCTGCCAGACCGCTTCTCATGTTCTCATTTCTGTAAACAAGGGCCGTAACTTCAAGACAGTAGAAGACTCAGCACAGCGCAGTTTGATTATTAAAAATTATTTCAGCAATGATAACCTCCCAAGCCACAATGAAGTCTTTCAATTCGGGGGCAAAAAATATTCACTAAAAGAACGTCATCAAAACAATCTGGCAACGGTTATAGTTTGCAAAGACCAGGAAACTTTGACCGAATATTACTTTATTTCTTTTAATAAAGGAAAGAGTTGGACTTTTTTACAGAAAGACTTTGCTGATAATAGGAGACGATTTCTGCTATCTGATAAATTCTTTTACAGGTATTATTTCCCTCTTGGATTACAACGTTTAAAATTAAAATAAGCCCTCATATGCCCGCTGAGCCTCACTTCTTAGCTTTTGTACTGTGGGCGTTTACTCGGCGGCCGTGTAGTAGCAGCCTAATGCCACATGCAGATTAAACCTACATCCCAGAAAAACGCCGAGTCTCTGCAGCCGCACAAGAGCAACGCAAAGGAGAATCGGCTGAAAAAAAGGCGTTCCACCTTTTAGAATTAAGTATTTAGATAGTTTTCCACCAGTGTTTTGAATCTATAAACTTGTTAGACTTCCCACAGAAAATCATTGAAAATTAAACAAGTAGTTGCGTATATTAGAGTACTGTGCGTCATGCCTTCCAGCATAGAGAAGCCATTCATTAATTACGGACATTGAAGACTGCCCTAGTTTATTAGCCTCTGAGAGACTGCCCCACTTCTTCTTAACTTAAAAGCTACGTTTATGCAACGCAGAAAGTTCCTCAAGGACACAGGCACGATAGCCTTAGGTGTAGGCGTCTTTGGCTCCATTCATTGGATCAATGACCGCTTTATTGGAGATACTCCTACAACTACCGATATCCTGGGACCATACTACCGGCCAAACGCTCCCATGAGAATCAATATAAGCCCAGAAGGTTATTCAGGTAGCGTGTTTCATCTGTCTGGTACGGTATTCAGAGCAGACGGGACAACGCCGTTTGGGAATTGTTTGGTAGAAATCTGGCAATGTGACGAAAACCAAGTCTATGACAACACGTCTGATGCATACAAATACAGAGGTTTGCAAAAAACGGACAGTAAAGGAAAGTATCATTTCATTACCGCCCACCCGGTTGCCTATAAGATAAGTGAACAATCAAATGTTTACCGTCCGGCCCACATTCACATGCGTATTTCCGGAGAGGGGCAGCAGGATTTGGTCACACAGATCTATTTCAAGGGCGACTCTCATATCGAAAAAGACCCCTACGCTTCTAATCCTCATGCCGCAAGCAGAATTTTACCCATTACTAAAAACAACAAAAATGAAGAGATAGTGCGGTTTGACGTTGTAATGGCAAAGGAATTCAAACCAAGCGACAGCGTTTTTAAAAAAATCAGTGGTGTTTACCAAATGAACAACAACTCGCTAAGAGAATTTTATAGAGAAGGAGATTCGCTGTTTATGAAATTGAATGGCCAAATAGTAGCCGTGCTGGCCTACAAAGGCAATAATGAATTTGTTTCGGCAAACGATAATGCGGTTCGCTTTGAACTGCAAACGAATGGTGAAGTAAATGTTTGTTTCCAAAAAGAGCATTCAACAGAATGTGAGGAAACAGGAGTTAAGGCTTTCAAGTATTCGTAGATAGTTATTGTATTTAAGTTGTATCTCCATTGAAGGCCTCAGCTCCGAGACACAACGATAGAAGAGCCTGTTTAATGTTATGTATTTCCTTTTGAGTATTTAAATACAAGAGCAAAATTAAATTTCATTTTTTAACCTCACAAAATCAACTATTATGGACGCAGAAGCAAACAAACAACTAGTCGAGCGCATGTTCTCCGAAATTATTCCCGGAAAAAACCCAGATGCCATGGACCAATTAATTTCATCAAAATTTGCACACCATGCTTCCTTTGATGAGAAACCTGGCGTGGAAGGTTTTAAAGAAATATTAAAAGGTTTCCAAACAGCATTTCCAGATTTGAAAATACATGTACAAAAAATGGTTGCTGAAGGTGACGAAGTTGCTACACGAGGCTATATGACAGGCACTAATAAAGGTTCGTTCATGGGCATACCAGCCACCAACAAGGAAGTAAGGATTGATTACATTGACTGGTGGAAGTTTGAGAATGGCAAGGCTATTGAAAACTGGGTGCAGATGGATATACCTGGCCTGATGACTCAGCTTGGAACTTCACAGTCCAGTATGGCAGAAAGCCATTAATACCCATCAAGCTCCTATGAGTGAGCTTTGTAAGGGTTGCTAACATGCAACTTGTTACTACTTCTGGAATAATTCTTACTGGAATGCCAAACCTATTTTCCGTGCCCTTAGCTTTTCTGCTATCTCTGAAAGAATCAGCGGATCATCGATGGTAGAAGGAGTAGCGTATTCTACGCCATCGGCAATATGACAAATGATCTTACGAAGGATCTTGCCAGAGCGTGTTTTGGGTAAGCGTTTTACAATGGCAGCATTCTTAAAACAAGCCAGTGCGCCTATCTTTTTCTTTATCAAACCAATGAGTTCTGTTTCCAGCTTTTCTTCTTCTATTACGGCGCCATCCTTTAATAACACCAGCGCAACAGGCCGTTGCCCACGCAGTTCGTCTGCAATACCTACAACAGCACATTCCGCTACGTCATTATGCATGGCCACCAACTCTTCCATGGCGCCTGTGCTTAAGCGATGACCAGAAACATTGATCACATCATCAATACGACCCATGATATAGAAATAGCCATCGCTATCTTTATGACCTCCATCTCCTGTTAGGTAATAACCGGGAAAACGTTCTAAGTAGCCTTTCCGGAATCGTTCATCGTTTTTCCAAAGCGTAGGTAAGCAACCTGGTGGCAAGGGTAATTTCACCACCACCGCTCCTTCTTTGTTTTCTTCAAGCAGCTGTCCATCTTCCGAAAATATTTCAACATCATAACCACAAACAGGAAGTCCTGCTGATCCGGCTTTAGGTGGCAGAGGCTCTACTCCAGTCATGATACCCAACATAGGCCAACCACTTTCTGTTTGCCACCAATGGTCAATAACAGGACGCTGCAGCAGGTCATTTATCCAATGATAGGTAGGAGGATCACAACGTTCGCCAGCCAGGAATAACGTATCAAAATAGCTCAGATCATATTTCTTCAACAATTTCCCTTCAGGGTCTTCTTTTTTAATAGCACGAATGGCTGTGGGTGCAGTAAACAGGCTACGTACTTTATGTTGTTCAATAACTCGCCAAAAGGCGCCCGCATCTGGTGTCTTCACAGGTTTGCCTTCGTACATTACGCTTGTACATCCATGAAGTAATGGACCGTAAATCAAATAGGAATGCCCAACTGTCCAACCAATATCACTGGCGGCCCAAAACACATCACCCGGATTAATGTTATAGAAATAGATCATGCTGAATTTGAGGGCTGTAGCATAACCACCATTATCCCGTATCACACCTTTTGGTTTGCCCGTAGTGCCTGACGTGTAAATGATGTATAAAGGATCAGTTGACAACAACGGAACGCAATCTACAGGGGTTCCTTTCTTCTGCACAATTAAAAAATCAAGCTCATCGTTGCCATTCAGCTTATCATAATCCGGCTGACGCTGGAAAAAGATCTTATAAGCAGGCTTATGCTGTGATAGATTAATAGCTTCATCCACCAATGGCTTATAGGGAATTACTTTATCCACCTCTATTCCGTAGGAGGCTGAAATGACAGCTTTGGGTTGTGCATCATCAATGCGTATGCTTAATTCATGTGGTGCAAAGCCTCCAAACACCACAGAATGAATAGCCCCAATGCGGGCACAGGCTAACATAGCAATAGCAGCTTCGGGTATTACCGGCATGTAGATAACTACAGTATCGCCTTTTGTAATACCCAGACTGTGTAAACCACCGGCAAATTGGGCAACGGCGTTTTTAAGCTCGGTGTATGTATAGGACTTTATAACCCCAGTTACTGGCGAGTCATAAATTAATGCAGCTTGCTCTCCTCTTCCCTGCTCTATTTGATAATCTAAACACAGGTAGCACGTATTCATTTTACCATTGACAAACCAATGATAAAACCCTTTTTCATCTTTATTTAAAATAGTCGTTGGTTCTTTAAACCACTTCAGCAATCGAGCTTGTTCGGCCCAGAACTTTTCTTTTTCCTCAATGCTATACTGATAAAACTCTTTATAGTTCATAGCTTACAATAGTTTCTACTATAAGTTAAGCAAAATGAAAGAGAAAAAAGCTGATACCATTTCATTAGCTAAAAAAACACAGCATAGCCAAAGACATGTGCATTCTGGCATCAATCGGCACGCTGTAACATTATTTTAAAGTCTGATTACGGTACATTATTTCTAAAAAATCAATAAAAAACAACAAGCTTACTAACGTTGCGGATTATAGTAAGTTATTGTAACTTTCTAATCAAACAACCGCATATGAGAAAGCTGTCATTTTGCATGCTGTTTCTCTTTGTCACTTCTTCCCTTTTCAGCCAGCAAACAACTTCACGGGATTCACTTACCAAACAGGATTATCTTCAAAATAGTAAGGATCAAAAAACGCTAGCTTTTATTTTCTTAGGCTTAGGTGTTACCCTGGTAGCCGTAGCAGCACCTGGTGACGTTTCATTTGACACACTACCTGTTCTTGTAGGAGGCACCGCTATCTCTTTCATCAGTAGTGGCTTACTCTTTCTGGCTTCTGGACGCAACAAACGAAAAGCAAGGCAACTCAATGCTTATTTTGAATTACAACAACACCCATTAAAATCCTACACAAAGATTGAAACACATTCTATACCTGCCTTATCCATTGCCATACACTTCTAATAGGCCTTTTCTTTCTCAGCCTATTTTTATAACATATAGCAGAGTTGAGTTAGAAAGACATTGTTAATACCCCGTATCATGTTTATACAGCAACATCGCATTAAAACTTATGTATATTAGCACACTTGCATATTATACATTTCTAATTGTCTAAACCTAATAATACATATCCCAAGTACTATCTCTACAATCGCATTGTAAAGGCGAAACTTTTTATAGATAGCAATTATGACCAGCGTATCGATCTGGACAATATTTCCGACGAGGCCTACTTCTCAAAGTTTCACTTTATCCGGCTTTTTAAATCCATTTATGGTAGAACGCCTCACCAATACCTGACATATGTGCGATTAGAGAAAGCAAAACATTATTTGAGTAATGGATTTACTGTTACTGATACCTGCTTTAAGGTAGGCTTTGACAGTCTTACCTCATTTACGGGCTTATTTAAAAAGCAGGTAGGTCAAACTCCGTCTGCCTACCAACAGTGGTATCACCAGCGACAGGCACAGATCAAAACACAGCCCCTCGGGTTTATTCCACATTGCTTTGCTGCACAAAAGGGCTGGACAGAAAATAGCAATTTTCAAGAAGTGCCATAATCATTCCCTAGTGAGATTTGTGACATTGTTTGAAAGAATAAAAAAGAAAATAACAATGATCACAAAAATGAACCACGTTAGCATTTTTGTCTTGGACCAAGACAGTGCTTATGATTTTTATGTAAACAAACTGGGCTTTAAAGTACACACAGACGCATCCATGGGACCCGGCATGCGATGGCTAACCGTTTGTCCACCCGAGCAACCCGAGCTTGAAATATCCTTAATGGCTATTCAAGAAGGTATGATGTTTAAAGGCGAAGCAGCCGCCCAAATGCGGGAACTGGTTAAGAATGGAACGTTTGGCTTTGGCGTGTTCCAGTGTAACGACCTGAATGCAACATATGAAGAATTAAAAGCAAAGGGTGTTGTCTTTAAAAAGCCACCAACAAAAGAATTTTATGGCTATGAAGCTCTTTTTGCTGATGATTCAGGCAACTGGTTTTCATTGGGTGAAAAGAAGGAAGGCTGATCCAAACTTATTAAGTGCTGCTTGCTTAAACAACGACCCTTTCTATGGCAAGCAGCACTCACTATAATTATTCTATTCACCTACAATTGAATTAGGATATCTACTAATTCTTGTGGCTTACTGAAAAAAGGGGAGTGACTGGTAGCCAGTTGATATACTTTTTCACACGGTGTTTCAGCATACATCTTTCTTTGAATAAATGGTGTAACGGCACGATCTTCTGTGCACTCTATATATACTCTTGACACTCTTCCAAAGTTTTCATCTGTTAACTCGAGTGGTGTAATACCAGACTCAACTGGTTCATGGCTTAACAGGACTTTTGCCAATTCTGTAATGGTATCATCACAGTCGTGATACAAGCCTTCTTTATAGATCTCGTTTTGCAAAGTATGTGAGGCTGTTTCTGGATGCTGGGTCACGTAAGGTTTCAGCCAGCCCTCGGTATCTTGTATTGAATACTCTCGCTGTGTTTTACCATTGGGAATTAAATAGGCTGCCAGGTAAACCAGCTTTTCTATTTTATCTGGTCGGTATTCAGCAGCCTGAGAGATCATGATCCCATTTTTACTATGCCCAACCAAAATAACTTTACCAGGAATGTTATCCATCAATGCACAAATCTTTTCAACGGTAGACTTCATTTTCACTTCCTGGATGGGAGTTTTATCTCTACCCATGCCGGGCAAGTCAATAGCAATGGCTTTATGACCGGCCTTTTCCAAAAGAGGAACTATGCGATGCCAGTTCCAGGCACTATGCCAAGAACCATGAATAAGAATAAACGTTTTCATGCTAATTTATTATGCGGTAAAACTGGAAAAATCAGAAAGAGATTTCAACCCAAACCTTTAAACAACAGTAGATACTTTAGCTGCTTCCCAGCCAATCATGGCCGTTTTGCGGGTAGTTCCCCAATGGTAGTTACCAATGCTGCCAGATGATTGAATAACCCGGTGGCAAGGAATGATAAAAGCAACAGGGTTTTGACCAATCGCAGATCCAACGGCCCTGAGCGCGTTGGGGTTATTGATCGTTGAGGCTACGGCTCTGTAAGAGGACAGACCGCCCACTGGAATTTTAAGAAGTGCCTCCCATACTTTCAATTGAAACGCTGTTCCTTTCAAATGAAGTTTAATTTGATCCAGCATACTCCAATCGTGCGTAAATATATGGAGGGCATTTTGCTGCATCAGATCTACCACTTGTTTATATACAGCATTCGGAAACTGGCATTGAAGCTCGTGCAAGGCGTTTCGTTCATCATCAGCAAAGGCCAAATAACAGATACCCTTGGATGTAGAGGCTACCAGAATATTTCCGAAAGGGCTTTCAGCAAAGCTATAATTGATGGTAAGTGCAGCACCACCATTTTTGTACTCACCCGGTGTCATTCCTTCTATATTAATAAAGAGATCATGTAGTCTCCCAGTACCGGAAAGTCCTGTTTCATAGGCTGCATCAAACAAACTAGCACCAGTTTCTTTTAAAAGACCTTTTGCATAATCAACGGTCAGGAACTGTAAGAACTTTTTTGGACTCACACCAGCCCATTCTGAAAACAAACGTTGAAAATGGAAGGGGCTTAAATGGACTTTTTGTGCAATATCATCCAGTGTCGGCTGCTCTTTGAAGTTTTGGGAGAGATATTCAATAGCATCGGCAATGCGGTTGAAATTGATGTTCTCTTGTTGATTCATTGCTGATTCATTTATACCTCAAAACTATTTTGCGAAAGGGCCACGGGAAACCCGATTCTTGCTAAGTTAGTGAGTATACAACTTCTTTCTAGAAAGGATGCAACTATGATAGAATTTGATTTTCCATTACAGCCACCCAGAGCGTCGAAACTGCCGATACAGCAAAATGCATGCGCCAAGGGTTAAAGCTAAGACCACCGGATAACTATAATGCCAGTTTAACTCTGGAATGAATTTAAAATTCATTCCATAAATGCCAGCTACCATAGTAGGTACACCTATAATAGCAGCCCAACCTGCAAACTTTTTGAAACTTCATTCTGTGAAATAGATATCAGTGAAAAGTTGACCTCCAGGACACTGTTAACCATTTCACGAGTATTATCCACCACTTCATTAATGCGCATCACATGATCATAAATATCGCGGAAGTAAGGCCTTGTTTCCTCCGAAATATGGACAAAGTCAAAACGAATTAACCGGTTGCACATATCAATTAGAGGAGATACTACCCGTTTTACTTCAACAACCTCTTGTTTCAATCGATAAATTTCTTCTGTGGTTTCCCGGTTAGGCTTTTTACTAAATACCGCCTCTTCCAATCGGGTTAATTCCTCCTGCAACTCTTCCACCACAGGAAAATATTGATCTACGATGGAATCCATAACGGCATAAAATGCAAAACTGGGTCCTTTGCCCAACAACTGAGGTGTGCTCTCGCACCGCGAGCGTACTGTACCATACGAAATAGTTGAACCATGACGGATAGTTAGAAGAAAGTTGGAGCCAAGGAAGAAATGTGTTTCCCCAAAATTGATATGTCCCTGGTTCATGAAAGCGGTACGCATTACCATAAAAAGCGTTTCGCCATAGAGCTCAATCTTAGGGCGTTGATGAGCATGATGGGCATCCTCTATAGCCAGATCGTGCAGTCCAAATTGATGTTGTGCCTGCAAGAGCAGTTCCTCATCGGGCTCATGAAGGCCTATCCAAACAAACTTATCTTTTTGCTGAAGGATTTGATTAATATCTGAGACTTTGGCATCGGCTATACGGCGACCATTGGAATAAGCGGCACAGTTGATCACAGCGCTCATCGTAGCAACCTTTTACTTAAAATTACCACTTTTCTACAGGCTCATCAAGGACTGGGAAAAGATTAGCTGATTAGCTGATGTGATAATTAGCTGATGTAAGCGAAGAGAATATTGAACAAGGAACAAGGATTGATGAATGATGAAGAAATTGGGAACGGGAAATGCGAAAACAGCAATACGCATATTATCCATTTTTGAAACACAAGGCAATCAACTAAAGTTTAGGCTTTACCAACTGGCATGAACTTTTTACTATCTTATTTGTAATAAGGAAGCACTAGTTGAAATCATACAGTAGTGCAGTTAGACATAATTCGTCTGTTATGGAACAATTATTAAATATGCCGCAAACAAGCAAGACAGCTACATCTGCCCCTGGAAATCCCACCATTATTTTGGCAGGTGCCACTGGAGACCTTGGACACCGCATTGCCAATTATCTTGTTAAGTATGGAGCTGTGGTGAAAGCATTGGTACGTAAAGGAAGCAAGAGCGACCGGCTGCCTTCTTTGCAACAGCAAAAAGTAAAGATCATAAGTGTAGACTTCAACAACCCGGAGCAATTAAAGCAAGCTTGCAAGGGCGGCACTTGCCTTGTGTCTGCCTTGAATGGATTAGAGGATGTTATGATTGATGTACAAACACAACTGCTCACTGCTGCTTTGGAGGCAGGTGTTCCACGTTTTATTCCATCCGATTACTGTATCGATTATACCAAACTCTCTTATGGCAGTAATCGCAACCTGGATCTACGCAAGCAGTTTAATGAACGCTTAGACCAAGCACCCATCAGCGCTACTTCTATCCTGAATGGCATGTTTACTAACTTGCTGACTGGGCAAGCGCCTGTTATTCTTTTTGGATTAAAACGCGTTGTTTACTGGGGAGATGCAGATCAATTACTTGATTTTACTACAATGGAAAATACAGCTGAATATACAGCCCGTGCAGCTATCGACTACAATACTCCACGCTATTTACGTATTGCAGGAGAAGTAACCAACGTCAGGGGGCTTCAGCAATCGGCCATCAAAGCCACTGGAAAAGAATTTCGGCTACTCAGAGCGGGTAGCTTAAACAACTTGCAATCCATGATCTCCATTACGCGTACCTTATTCCCAAAGAAAAAAGAAGTATTCCCTCCTTGGCAGGGTATGCAATACCTGCACAACATGCTTTCAGGGAAAGCGAAGCTTTTACCTCTTGACAATGAACGCTACACTGGCATCCATTGGACTTCTGTAAAAGAAATACTGGTTAAAAGCGTATCGTAATTTTATTGCGTATGTCCTTTTACGTTACACGGTTCCTTCAAAGAGCTATCAAAAGCAAAAGCTAACCCTTACTTTCTTACTACCATTCATCAGTCCCCTCCTACCATTCATCAGCCGAGCAATCCACTCAGCAAGCTATTTTTACGCCAATCCGCTTATTTTGCCGCTCATCACACATACTTTACCGATCGGCTAAGAAAAAACACCACTCATATCGGATTTTCTTCTACCCGATTTAGCCACTATATAACTTTGGTTCTTCAATCAATCGGAGTATATCTCCCATGTAAAATGAACAAAAAATTCTGGATGCTTAATTTACCCGTTGCCGTCAACGAGTGAAACTACTACCGGAAATCTCCATCCTGTAATCACCCAGTCAAAGATTCAACCGAGTTAAACGAGTGACCTGCAAAGGTCCGGTTCACCACTCATTCTATTTCCAACGGTCACAGTAAAAAGTAACTATCATCAACATGAAAAAGAAACATGTGATGATCGTAGTGATAGCTATTGCCTTGCCTATCCTCTTTCATCACGTTAAAACATATAAAAGCGCTGAACAAGCGCCCAATAAAGCCATTGCTCCCAAAACCAACAGTGTTACGAAAGAGGTAGACCTCTTTACCAACATCAGTTTTTGGAGCTAGGAGTTTGTTCACTTTTAAAACCAACAACAATGAACATTGGCAAAAAGATCCTGTCGGCCTTTGTAGAAGTATCGGACAAAGAAAAAGAATCGTCCGAGCCGCCGGCAGCAGTACAAAACACTTCTACACCTGTTAGTAATGGTACGAATCCGGCATCTACCGGCAAGTTTCAGCAGCATTTTGACAAGCTGTTTGCGGAAGCCAACATTCCAGGACCCGATTATTTCGAGTTCTCCAAAATGGTGGATGTAATGAGCGTCATTCCTGATGAAAAAGCGCGGTATGCAGCAGCGTTTGCCGGCTTGACCGTACAAGGCCTGGATAAGCAAAAGCTGCTTTCAACAGCCAACGAGTACATCCGTTTGCTAGAAGCAGATGCCACAGCATTCCGTAGCACCATTGACCAGGCCGTACAGGAAAAAATACAGGCCAAACAGGCCGAAGTAAAAGAGAAAGCGGCCCGCATTCAGCAGCTGTCGCAAGAGATCACCGAACTGCAAAACCGCATCGTGGAACTGGATGCGGCCATCAAGGAAAACGAAGAAAAAATATACCACAGCACCGAAGGTTATGCAGCGGAATCGGAAGAGCGAAAGCGAAGGATACAGGTGGATATGGAGAAGATCGAGCAGCATATTGAGTGAAAGAGCTGCAAGCTACAAGCTGCACGCTGCAAGCATTAAACAGCCAATCGTGAATGGTGAGTGGCGAGTGTTGAGTGTTGAGTGGTGAGTGAGAGGCTACGAGCCGTGAGAAATGAGAAATGAGTGATGAGTGATGAGTGATGAATAATGAGCGACTTATGGAATTTGGATTTTGTGATTTGGAATTTATGCCTGAACAAACAAAAATGAGCAACAGTTTTTATAACAATTAAAACAACAAACATGATACAAACAATTGAAAACAAAAAGACACCGGGCTGGTTCTCGGAGCCTAAGAATGTAGCCACTACCGTTGTGGGCTTATCATTGGTAGCAGGACTTACCTATGGTTTCCTGACCTACGTATTACCCTGGATGGTAACCGTTACCTGGAACCTTGTCAACCTGATCATAGGTGGCGCCATCCTTGGCTTTATATTAATGATTGTAAGTAACAAGAAATTCTGGAGAGCTATAAAATACTTCTCTGAGTTTATTGCCAACTACACCATTGGTCTGGCCATTGAGCTTAACCCTTTTGCCATCCTGCAAATGAAAATCGATCAGGGATATTACGACCGTAAAACGTTGTATAAACAATCGGCAAAATTGAAGGGTAAACAAAGCGAGCTAATGGGCAAGCTTACTACCAAAGAGAAGGAACTGCAATTGAATGTGCAGAAGGTAAAGATCCTGCAGAAGGAAGGTGGCAACAATCGTCAACTGGATCTCTATGCCAACAATGTGTTGCGCTGTAGAGAGTACATCGACAATGTAACTCCCATTGTGGGTGACCTGACCAAACTGATCAAGTTTGCCGACATGGCGTATGATGAGAGTGGTATCATGCTGGAAGATGCCAGACTGGATCTGGAAGCCAAGAAAGACTTATACTATTCTGTCACCACAGGTTTGTCGGCCGTAAGCAGTGCCATGAAAGCTTTCAAAGGTGATGATGAATTGAACCGTGACGCAGAGAAAGCCCTGGCTTTACTGAAAACGCAGATCGGTGAAAAGATCGGTCACATCAAGTCGGCCATCGATGTCACTTCTCGCTTTATGGATGATCGTGTATTGGAGGACAAGGCCAAGTCCGCACAGGCTATTGAACTGATCAACCAGTTTGATATGCAGTCCGACTTCAACTACACGAAACAGGCTCTCCGCAAAGAAGGCGGTCACCTGAAAGATGTCAATATCACTGACCGCTACAGAGGACTGCTTGATTAGAGTTCATGGCGCCCTATGAAAGGAAAATCCAAATAGGAAAATCCAAATTCCAAAGGTTAGGACAGTTAACTCAATGGAATTTGAATCAATCCTTCGCTGCGCCGCCAATACCCATGTAAAATAAGTTTAGCTCAATAGCATTCCTATTGCTGAACGGAGCGTCGCCACTGGTGAAAAATCAGGGTGATGCAGCCGGGAGCCCAATCCATGTCCAAACAAAACCAAAATAGTTTAAACCAATTAAAACGAAATACAATGACAATCAAATTAAAACCCGCTGGTAAATTATTAATCATCGCTGCTATTGTAACAACAGGCATTTTGGCCATTCGATGGTATCAACGTCAACCTAAAGAAGTAGGCGACTCCATTGCCATTGGCCAGGTAGCCTTACCCGATGTAGCTGAAGCCTCATTAAGTACTAATGCCGTAAAACTGCCTTTGCCAACCACCGAGCCGGCTAACAACGGTGGTTCTCAAATTACATGGGAACGAATGGCCTGGAACAGCCAGTTCTCTGGAATGTATGCCAATGGTGGTATGCGCACCACAAGAGGCTCCTTGTTTGACAAAGCTCATGTAGACATT
Organism: Flavisolibacter tropicus; assembly: GCF_001644645.1. Classification (NCBI taxonomy): domain Bacteria; kingdom Pseudomonadati; phylum Bacteroidota; class Chitinophagia; order Chitinophagales; family Chitinophagaceae; genus Flavisolibacter; species Flavisolibacter tropicus. The sequence goes on from NZ_CP011390.1 coordinate 1,838,098, forward strand.
ACCTATGTACGTCAGGACGACTGTAACAAACAGATGGCTGACCTGGTAAAGTTTGCCAAGGAGTATCAATCCAGTTCCAATACGCCTGGTGTGTTGATTACGTTTATGGGCGACGGTATGCCTGCGTTCATGACCGCGCTGTCAAAAGAACTGGAACCGTTAGGACCAGAATATCAGCCGATCATCCTGCCCTTAACACACGGTAAGTCGTATGGTGAAGACCAGGTTATGGGTCCACAGTCATGGAAGCAAGATCCACACAATGCTATTGGTAAGGCAGTAGCCGGTGTGTTGCGTGATGGTGACATCAACATCCTGTTGAAATGGGCTGGCGACAACGGCCTGAAAGTAAACCCTGATGAGACTACATATGACCGTGAAGCTATTAACATCATTGCTGCCAACGACTTCCTGGATGCACCCAACAAGTACATTACAGGTTATTCTGAAAAGAGAAAGATTGTGGTGAATGGCCGTACTACAGGTAAAGACACTACGATTGGTGTAGATGCGGTAGCAACCTGGACGCCAGGCGACGTGAACGTGGCTACCAAGAAAGGTGGACTGGTAACCATAGCCAGCACCAAACAGTATGCAGCGCAAATGCCTAACCAGACCATCGCCATTAAGAAGTGGGCGTATGATCACCGTACTGATGTAGAGAACATGATCATCGCTCTAGCTATGGCAGGCGACCAGGTACGTTCCTTTAACGAAGCCAAGGCCTTTGCCGCTAAAGTAAGTGCACAAGTGTACCAGGAGCAAACACCCGAGTATTGGTTGAAGTATTACAATGGTGTGGAAGAAACAGATATGCAGGGCCTGAAAGTTAACCTTGGTGGTTCTACCGTGTTCAACCTGTCCGACATGGCCAATACTTATGGCTTGGGTAATGATAAGGTAGACCGCTATAAGGCTGTATACAACACGTTTGGTAACCTGATGGTAAAAATGTATCCAGCCATTATGCCTTCATTCATGCCTTATGAAAAGGCGGTAGACAAGTCGTTCTTGTTTTCTGTGATCTCTAACCACCCTGAGCTGTTAGAAGGTAAATCAATAGAAGCCCAATATGCTTCTCAGATCACATCAGCTGTATCGTCTAAATCGTACAGCATTGTGTTTGAGACCGGGTCGGCTAACATCCATCCGTCATCTTACCGCATGCTTGATGAGATTTTTGAAAGTGCTGTAGTGGCGGAAGGTTTAAAACTAGGTGTGTATGGCCACACGGACAACAATGGTTCTGATGCCATCAACATACCACTTTCTGAAAAACGTGCTAATGCGGTGAAAGCCTACTTGTTGAAGAAAGGCTTAAAAGAAGCCCGAATTGAAACAAAAGGATATGGTGCCAGTCAGCCGATTGCTGATAACAACACCGAAAGCGGAAAAAGCAAGAACCGTCGTGTAGAGATTGTGCTGGGTGAGTAATGAACGGGGAGAGGAAGGATTGAGTGAATGGTGAGAGAAAAGCTACGAGCTATGAGCTCTGAGCTGTGAGAAGGGAGCTATGAGAAGTGAAAGGTGATACGTGAGAAAAAAGGTCATTTGTGATCCTTCCCTCCTTCCTAAAAGGAAAACCAAAAACCAAATTCCAAAATCAAACACTTTGATCAGACATCAGAGATCAATAAATCAGACATTCCAAAACTCTTCATTATGGTTCAAACATTATTTAAACCCTTTGCCAAATTAAGCAAGCAATCTTTCATCACCTTAGTGGTGTTGCAGGTAATACTAGCCTTACTGTTCTGGCATACTGCTTCCAACGGGCTTATACCCCAACCACTGAAAGTGGCTAAGGCATTTGTCTCAATGTTAGGCAGCCGCCAGCTACTTGACAATACACTAATTAGCCTGGGACTAACAGTACAGGCTATGTTATATTCGATAGCGATAACCTTATTATTTGCCTACTTGTCTGTAGTCCCCTTTTTCAAAGGCATGGCGCAATTCCTGGTCAAGTGTCGCTATCTCACATTAACCGGTTTGATCTTCATCTTTACGTTGCTCACGAAAGACGGCAGCCAGTTGAAGCTATCACTACTAATATTCGGTATCGTACCCTTTTTCGTCACCTCGTTCCTATCGGTAATTCTTAACAGCAACAGGCAGGAGTATGAATTGTGCCAGACACTGGGTTACAATAACTGGCAAACACTTTATGAAGTGATCATTGTTGGCAAGGCCGACCAGGTGTTAGAGATCCTACGTCAAAACTTTGCCATTGCCTGGTTGATGATCACCCTGGTTGAAGGACTGAATATGAGCGAAGGTGGTATTGGCGCTTTATTAATTAAATACAATAAGTATAACGATCTGACGCATGTATTAGCCATACAACTGGTGATCTTTCTCATTGGTATTGGCTTCGATTATTTATTAGGGACTGTCCGTCATTGGTTGTTCCCTTATACAAAACTCAATGGAGGACATAAAGCATGATGACCTATAAAAAAGAAGAAGAGATTTTGTCTGTAAAAGACCTGAGCCTGCAATATGATAGCCGTCTCATTCTACGCGACATCAACTTCCAAATCAAAAACATAGTACGCCCCGGTTGCCTGCAAGGACAGGTGGTATCACTCATTGGCCGAAGTGGCATTGGCAAAACACAGTTATTCAAACTGCTGGCGGGATTACAAACACCTACATCAGGGTCTATTACCATACATGATAACCAGGTAGTAAAAGCAGGCGACATGGGTGTTATTTTCCAGAACTACTACCTGTTTGAATGGCGCACCATACAGCAGTCGTTACTATTGGCCGCCAAACAAAACACCAGGCTAAGAGGAAAAGAAAAAGAAGCCATGGCAGCCTATGTTACTCAATTTGATCTGGAGCAGTGCCTATGGTTGTACCCGCAACAACTTTCCGGTGGTCAACGCCAACGTGTAAGCATCATTCAGCAATTGCTCAAGGGCGCCGATTTCCTTTTGCTGGACGAGCCATTCTCAGGCCTAGATGTATGCGTACTGGATAAGGTAGTGGATCTATTGAGGCAAGTCTCTCTTTCGGATGAACTAAAAACACTGATCATCGTATCGCACGACATTGAAACTGCGGTAGCCATTTCAGATACGGTATTCATACTTGGTCCGGATAATGGCCAACCAGGTGCAACAATCAAAAAAGAGATCGATTTAATAGAGCGTGGCCTGGCCTGGCAAAAAGATATCAAGAAAACAAAACCCTTTTTAGATACTGTCGACGAGATCAAACGCTGTATCTAGTTCGTTGGTTTTAATTTGAAGAGCCCCTGTTTCTACGGGGGCTTTTAAAAGCTGCACACTTAACGCTGTACGCTGCTAACAGCGCACCGGAGCGCGAAGAGGGATAGGAACCACACAGGCACTGGGAGCACGGAGGGGCACAGAGCAAATTGGGGCCGCAAAAATGCAAAGGCACAAAGGAGCACAAAGAGAAGTTTGCGCACAGAGGAAAGGAAGACCGCAGATGAGTGGGATTTAGAAAGGATTAGCAGGATTAGTGTCAGCAATCCATATTGCCAGGCTGCCGAGTTTTGCTGCGACCTCATTCAAAACGTTTTAGGCATTTTCACTTTTTAAACAATAAGTATTTTACCCTATATCGTTGTAACCAATATACCTAGACCATAAAGGTTTTCACTCATATACGCCCCTAAACAAAACCCTACCAATACATTCATAGTATTAAATATCTTATGAAAGAAAAACATAATTGAAGCCCCAAAAACAGCTTTTACTAATTAGGTTTGAACTTTGAAAAAGGCTGATTGAGGCTTCCCCTTCAATCTTTTTTCTCAGTAACCCTATAGATTATGATAAAGACCATACTGACCGTATCCATTTGCTTTATCACTCTTTTGCTGCACGCTCAGAATACTGATCTCCCTGGGCCCACTCCTCAATTACAAACCTTGCCCTCTGGAAGCTATATTATTGCCATGGACAACACCTTGCAGCTAAACAGTGCAGGCAATTTTAATTTAAAAGCCTATGGCCTTGTTGTTTATTTATTGAATAACAACGTTAGAGTGAAATGGGCTATCAAAGCTGGGAAAACGAAAGACGGCATCGACTTTACCGGAACTGCTGAAACCATAAAACCTACGCTGGTAGCTGCTGGGGCCGCTAAAAATTTCAAAGCGGGACCATTCGTCATTTTTGCATCAGACACAACAGGGGTAGCTTTTCTAATCGACGCGTTTTATGCAGCTAATTCCTTGACAGGATTAAATCGTCCCACTATTTTTCGATTAACGGCCGATGTAACAAACGTAGACATACGTTATGATCTTTCGGGGTTTCGCCCCAAGGCAGCAATACTAACAGATGGCGGCAATCAAAACATTCATCTGGCTTATATGACAGCGGCCGCCATACCCGCTATTAGCTATGCAACTTCGCTGGGCACCGACCTTTTAATTAATTGCTTCACATTCGCTTCTGAACCACACAATGGCAAAACGGGAACTGCTGTAAACAATGCCATAAATGCCATTAAAGATTTTGTTACAAAAGGTGGCAATTTTTTAGCTCAATGTGATGCCATAGATAACTATGAGAATAATAGCCTTGGTCGTTTTCAAACAACGGGTGGCATTAAAGTCACTAACACAATAGGAACAAATTATACGTACCCTAATCCCGACCTGAGCCTTTCTCAATATGAAGGAAACTATGATGGAAATGCTGGGGGAAGCGTAAGAGACTGGAAGGTTATTGGAACAACTATCAACAACCAGCATAGTCATTTTAAAGGCACCCTAGCGGATACAATGGCAATCGGCGTTAGTGTATCCAAACATTTCAATGGTAAAGGTGGGCTTGTTTTTTATGTAGGCAATCATGATTTCGATCCTTCAAAAGCCGCAGAAATTAATGGCATTCGCATGTACATGAATGCTTTTTTAACGCCATCCAACACCAACTGCCCGTTACTAACTTTCACTCCGCTTGATGCAAAGCTGACCCAATTTTCTGGTAATACTCAAAACGGAAAAACAAAATTGGCATGGACGGTTTCAAACAATGAATCTGTTAAACAGATTTTTGTTGAAAAAAGCCTGGATGGAACAAACTTCAGCCTGGTTGCAGTTTACCCTCCTTCAACAAATACTGGTATAAGCAACTATCAATACACGGAAGTACAAAATGTAACAAAGACTTATTATCGTCTTAAATTGATAGATAAGCAAGGCTCCAGCCAATCCTCCCCTGTAGTTTTCATTTCTTATCAGGAAAGCCAGCAGCCCTTTATACGCGTTTTAAATGACGCAGGCAAAGATGATATAATGATCAGCTATCATAGCAATAAAAAAGACATGGCAAACTTTTATGTCTATAATTCTTCCGGCACGAGAGTTTATTCAGGAAAACACATGCTTGTTGAAGGATCGAATATTGTATCTATTCCTGCAACTAGTTTAAACCAAAAAGGCATTTATTTCGTTGAGGCTATCAATCAGGACAATTCTGTTCTTAAAACAAAATTGATGAAGCTCTAATAAAGCATTCTCAAGTTCCACTTTGTTTGAGAGGTTAAAGCAGCTATACCTACACTTTAAAAGGACAAGAGTACTTTATCATCGGAATTATATTTTGGCAATTGATGAGCTATTTGCCTATAAATAAGCTTTTGTCTAAAGCAATGCAGTATTTAAATACCTGCTATAATGATCACACGATAAGCCATCGTATAAAAAAGCCAAAAGCCAATATTCCCACATTCTCAAATTTCGTAGATTAGTAAACGACATTTTACCTTTACCCTATCCATCCCTTTTTATTACTTCCTTTCCTTTTGAATTCAACATCATTTGTCATTCACATCTACCCTGCTAACTGAACCTACCCGATAAAAGTAGGAATGGGCTTAGTTGTTAACCACTTATTTATTTCGTTTATGAAAAAGAAGCTGTCTCAACTCATTACTTTGTTTATGTTTTTATTCTTAAGCATTTCAGTTAATGCACAGAACACAATGCAGTCACCTACATACCGGGCGACTAAGCTCACAGAATGGATGAAAAAAGATCTTCAGCTTACAGATGGACAAGCCTCCAAAATACAGGATATCAACCTAAAATATGCCAATAAAACGGAAGAGGTAAAAAACAGTACTGTAGGCAAAAGACAAAAAATCCAAACACTTAAAAATAATGAGCGGGCAAAGGACGCCGAACTAAAACAAGTTCTTAACGAAACCCAATATAAAACCTATGTGAACAAAAAAAATGAACTAAAAGAGAAAGTGAAAGAAGAAGAGAGAGTCCGGAAAGAAGGATATTAGATGCACCTCTATTTGTATCCATAGCAACCAACTTTGATTATTTTCAACCAGTAAATCAGCTACAGAAAAATCACTAAGACTAAAACGGCACAAATTATTTAGAACATGGAAGAAACCTGGATCGACAAATGGAATGAACGATATAGCGCTGAAGCGTTTGCTTATGGCGAACAACCCAACAACTACTTAAAAGAGCAATTGGAAAAACTACCAGTTGGCTCTATCCTATTTCCGGCAGAAGGAGAAGGTAGAAATGCTGTATTTGCTGCAAAGCTTGGCTGGAAAGTTTCAGCCTTTGACATCAGTATGGAAGGCCAAAAGAAAGCTTTAAAGCTAGCCGATGCTAATAATGTAAGCATTGACTACCAGGTGGGTGAATTGGAAACCCTAAACTACAGCCAAGGTCAGTTTGATGCCATAGCGCTTATTTATGCCCATTTCCCGGCAGATATTAAATCACAGTATCATAAAAACCTTGGCAAGTATTTACGCAAAGGCGGCATCGTCATTTTTGAAGCTTTTAGCAAAAAACATATTGACTATCTATCAAAGAATGAAAATGTGGGTGGCCCAAAAGATGTGGCATCCTTGTTCTCTATAGAGGAAATCAGGTCAGATTTTGCCAATTATCACTTTATTGAATTAGAAGAAACTGAGATTGAACTAACAGAGGGACTATTTCATAATGGACTTGGATCTGTCATTCGATTTGTAGCACAAAAGAAATAGATACAATTAGCGGCAGCCTCCCTTAAAACGTAAGCACAAATAGTACAATGGTTCTACTCAACAGGCTTGTATATCTCTAATAAATTCACTATTTATGGCAAGTCGATAGCTGTTACAACTGCAAGATGAAATCTGTCAGGCACAAACTGACAGCCTTATATTTCGTTGTAATGGCACGAAGTCAATAATAATCAGAACGAAGACTATGCCGGTATTTATATTAATGATGCACGTAAAACCTACCGACGAGAATCCCGGTGTCAATGAAATTGCTGGCGCTTATGTGAATTGTTTTGTAGAATCTGACACATTTGATACTGCAGAGAAAATAGCTATCCAATTTATTAGAAATCATCATTGGGCGCCTATAGATTTAGAAGAAGGCTATGAAGTCACTGAAGCTGATTACGATGGCGACCCAAATGGTTTAGAAATTTACAAACAAGTACTGATTGAAAAGGAGAAGTATACTTTTCACTCGTATACAATAGAGTAAGATTAAACTACATACAAGGCATTTCAGAAATGCTATGTAAAATATAAATACAAGGGTTTGCATGTAGCATTCTACCTACAAGAAGCTGTTATATACTAACATGTTAGGGCATGTTAAAACACATTAACATTTTTCCCTACTTTTACCACCGATTCCGTAACCAAAATTAACGCTGTGAAAATGATTGCAGGTAAACGGCTGTTCCTGTACAGCTCCATACAATTTTTACTTTCCCTTCATACTACTATTGGTAAGGCACAAGCCCCTAATCCATATAATTACCAGGATCTATCCCACACCGTAAACATTCGCCTCCGTGATTCGTTAAAAAGCAAATGGACAGTACCAGATATCTATAAGAACAAGGAGACACAAAAGAAGTATAAGGAGTTCTGGGATGGGCGTACGGCATTTATTGTAAATGGAATTGATAATAAAAACTTCATCCAGGAAAAGGAAGTATACAATTTTGTAGATGGCATTGTTGATAAACTGCACAAAGGCAATCAAAAGTATCTTCCTAAAAAGCCAACCCTCCTAATAGACCGAAGTGCCGCTGTAAACGCCTACTCGATTGGTGGTGGCATCATTGCCGTAAACTTAGGACTGCTGGCTTTTGCGTCCAGCCAGGAAGAGGTGGCCTTAGTAATAGCACACGAGCTTTCACATGATATTCTTGGTCATGCCGATAAATCCATGAAAGAGCGTGCTGAATGGCTTACTTCTGACGAATACAAAAAATCACTCAATGAAGTACTCGATTCAAAATATGAACGCTATAGCCGGTTAAAGAAACTGATGGAAGGTTACACCTTTTCCCGCACACGCCACAACCGGTACAGTGAAAGTGATGCCGATTCTCTGGCAGTAGTATTATTGAAAAACAGCAACATCGCTTTTGATGCAAAATACTTCCTTCGCCTGGACAGTGCGGATCTGCAATATTTGCAACCATTGAACAAGCCTGTAAAAGAATATTTTACAGTTTTCAACTTACCTTTTGAAGATAGCTGGACGCAGAAACGAACAAAAGGCCTTTCGTCAAAGAATTACAATTTTAAAAAATCAAACGAGTTGGCTGATTCCCTAAAAACGCACCCAGACTGTGTTCACCGCTATGAAAATACAAAAGCATTTACTACAGCTAACTATACCCCCTTACCCATTCCAGCAACGTTAGTGAAAAAAGTTAACCAGATGATCATCTGGAATACATTTGACAACCGCAACCTTACTGCCTGTCTCTACCGGACCTTCCAGGAAATGGATAAAGGCGACACAGACGCCTGGTACAAGTTTATGGTGTTTAATATTTTTTCTGGTTTAGCTTTTTCCGACGCTCAACTAGAGCGATTCAACTCCATTAATGTAACCTCCAAAGAATACATCTCTCAATCCTATTACGAGCTGCAAACCATGCTGGAGCAAATACCCCGGGAAATGCTGGAACAGTATTATAAAAATCTGACAGAACAGGCCTTCTGGCAACAGTTACCAACAGATGCCCGCAACTTAAAGAGCTTCTTTTATACCATTTTGAATAAAGAAGCCACAGACAAATCAAAAGAGGTAGCAGCTAAATCCTTCACCGCCAATCATGCTACAAGTATGTACTGTGAGTTTGCAGACCATTTCATTAAAAAGTAAATAATACACAGACCAATAAACCGCAAAATGAGAACAAAGTCAATTATGATGCTTTGTAGCCTTTTATGGGCTGCAACCGCATGGAGCCAGTCAAAAGTATTTAAAGAGGTAAGTGAAGATATTTCCTCTCAAATGAAAACCATTACACAGGATGATGCCCTGATCGGCTACCTGATGTTTACCCAACTGGAAAAAGCCAGCAAGGATTCGTTCAATTACCAGGTATCTATTATGGACGAAAACCTTAATGATATTGGTAAATTAAACTTCCGGGAAAAGAATTTAGAATTACAGGCCGTCTCCTTTGACCAGGATGTGTTATGCCTTGTCTACCTGAAAAGTGACATGGCTGATCTGAAAGGCAACAGTATGAAAAAGATTCGCAAGTCACTGGACGGCACCCAAAACGAGTTGTTTACGCAGCTGGTAAACTTGCAGGGTGAAATTATCAATACCAGCTCACAACAAGTAGAGCTGAGATTAAAAGACGAAGTGACTTATTTTAAAAACAGCCGTCCCTCCACTATTCCTGGTCGCTTGAAAAATGAAGTGATCCTTAAAAACATTCCAGGTAAAGGATTTTCACTTTTTTATGGTGATGAGAAACAGAGACATCTTTCAATCATTGACTTAACAGGAAAAGAAACTTGGCAAAAGACTATGACAGATGGAAATGTTGTTGGTATGCTTACTTCTCCTTCAGATGTTTATTTACTATTACAATTTAAACACCAAAAATGGGAAGGCGGCTTTAAATTGAGAGGTTATAATGCTACTAACGGTACTGCCTATGACAATTATGAGCTAAAAGATAAAAAGGGCAATCAATTAAAGGTGTTGAGTTTTGAAGCAGACCCTGCTACAGGCAAGCCTTTAGTAACCGGCGTTATCATTAATCCGAGACGTGACGATCATTTTCTTAGCGTAAAAACAATGCGCAGAGGTGCCTACGACGGGGTATTTACCTTGCTTGTCAACGGGCCTAAAAAATCAGATATAAAAGAACGGTTTTCTTATTGGCAAGATGGCTCCAAAGCACCAGAAATAAAAACAACGGGTATGTTGAGTGAAGGGAAGCTCTATCCCGACTATGCTAAAACCATCCGTGACTTCCAGGGCAACACCTATTTTGTTGGCTCTTCCTATGTTCGCAAAGTGAATGTTCCCGGAATTGCCGTAGCTACCATTTTAGCGCCCTTTATTTTTCCCCCTATTGCGCTACTCGTAAGTGGCGTACATAAGGTGAAGCAAACCGATGTGGTTTTGTTAAGACAAGATTCGACTGGTAAGATCCGCTATGAAAATAAGATAGATGCCTCTAGATCCAGGTCTCTTCGTAACAAGGATCCATTTTCTGCTTTTAGCAACCGCAACTTTTACTCAGTAACAAACACTACCAGCAAATCCAACTTTTTAATTATGGATGAAGCAAAAGGGGCCGTTATTTATAATCTGGAAAAAAAGAAAATAGTGCGTAACGTACCGCATAATGATGGAAACGTTTACACCTATATCTATCCGGCCAAAGAAGGCCATATCATGGTTATGGAATACAACCAGAAAGCAAAGGAAACAAAGCTTTCGATTGAAGCTTTATAATTAACCTTTTGAATTTTATTTTAACAGAGGTCTTTCAATTGAAAGGCCTCTGTTTATTATAGCCTATCAGTCAGTAGCCACTCTCTCCACACCTATTTTCCAAGCCTCACTTAGATTACTCAACTCACTATTCCCCGTTGCGCTTTAGGGTAAATATAACCGACTAAAACATACGTATATTAGCAAATTGCCGGTTATTGTATATAAACAACAGCAAACCATAAACAACAATAAAAAATAGAACCTCATGAGAAAAATAATTTCGTTTATGCACATATCGCTTGACGGTTTTGTGGCAGGGCCGAACGGAGAAATGAACTGGATTAAAGTTGATGAAGAAATTTTCGATCATGTTGGCGAACGGGTAAGCGAAACTGATACGGCATTATATGGACGGGTAACCTATGAGATGATGCAAAATTACTGGCCAACTGCAGGAGATGAACCTGGAGCATCCAAACATGACATCAAACATTCCAAGTGGTATAACAAGGCTCACAAACTTGTTTTATCAAAAACAATGGAAGACACGGGTTTGACTAACACAAAAATTATTAGCGACAACCTTTTGGACAGAATAAATGAAATAAAGCATGGGTCCGGGAGTGATATACTGGTTTTCGGTAGCCCCACAGCAACACATTCATTGATTCAACAGAACTTAATTGACGGCTACTGGCTGTTTGTTAATCCAATTATTCTTGGACAAGGCATTCCCTTGTTTACAGACATCAAAGACCAAATAAAATTAAAACTATTGAGCACCCGACAATTTACTTCCGGAGTAACGGAACTGAATTACACTGTTGACAGACAATAACAACAATCCACTAATAAAGGTATTGGCAAAAGCTGGGTGAACGGAAGATCAATCAGCTGTATACTGTTACACAAATGCATTTGATCCGAACAAGCAGTAACTATCCAGCCTTTGCCTATACCCGATCGTTTACTTCATACAATCACTTCAATCAAAATAGTATATGGGAAAACTAGCTGAAATAAAGACCAAGGAAACCGACGCCAGCATAGAAGACTTTATCAATAGTGTAGCTTCTGAACAAAAACAAAAAGATAGCTTCACTCTGATCCAACTCATGCAAAAACTGACAATGGATAATCCCAAAATCTGGGGCACTTCAATCATCGGTTTTGGTAAATTACGATACAAAAGTCCCTCTTCCGGAAGAGAAGTAGATTGGTTTAAAATTGGTTTTTCACCCCGCAAAGCCAACCTGACCATCTATCTGTGTGGCGATGTTAAGGCTCAAGCATCATCACTTGAAAAGCTAGGCAAACACAAAACAGGCGGAGGATGTATTTACATTAATAAGTTGTCTGATATAGATATTAAGGTGTTAGAAGAAATGCTAACTACGGCCTTGAGTACAAAGCAATAGACCCATTGATTTTCCTTCCCGATTGCCCTCGTCTCACTTGCTATACATAAGGTCCAGCAAAGCAGGCACTAGCGGGCCGAAACAATACACTTAACACAGTAGTTCCACCCCAAACACATTCACAAACAATCTTACCATGCCTCCAGACCTATTGCTGGTAATAGACACTATCTACAAACCTTGCGGGCTGGTTTTCACGGAATTGAAACCCGAAGAGGAAAGCGCTGAATACGACGCTTTTACTTTTAAGATCAACAACCAATCCATTAAGTATAGAGCGGCTAAAATCACACCCACTAAGACAGGGCAATTTGTTACTATCTGGAAAAGGAATGGCAAGGGCCCTATTGAACCATTTCATATATCTGACGACTGGGACTTAGTTATTATCAGCACCAGGAATGACAATAAACTAGGACAGTTTATTTTTCCTAAACATACGTTATACAATAAAGGCATCGTATCTGGCAATGAGAAGGAAGGCAAACGAGGCGTTAGAGTTTATCCGCCATGGGATAAAGCTGTCAACAAGCAGGCCGAGAAAACACAAAAATGGCAACTAGATTATTTTATTGACTTCACCAACAAAAACGACATAGACAACGCTAAGCTCCAGCAACTGCTTTTTATTACTAATACTTCCCTACTACAACACTAAATCAAAAGCTTTAATAGAATCGTTGCAACGTCTCTAAGCTATTTGTAGTGTTTCTACACATAATAAACGACCGCCGTCCAGAGTTTGTAACCACAAGTGTTCGAAAGATCCTGGCCACAGTATTCTTTATATATTTTGCCTAGGTAAGAAATGATCCAGTTGTTGAAGCTGGTGTTCCTTCTTACTTATCTTTTCAACATTTTGGACCGCAGATATTCGAAACGTACACTTTGCGTTCCTTTGCGAATGCTTTGCTGCTCTTTGCGGTTAATTTTTACCGCAAAGCCCGCAGAGAGGTCGCAGAGATGCGCAAAGAATACCTACGTATAACAGTCTTGCTTTTAACCTTAGTATAAGGTTTCGAACACATGGGGTTTGTAACCACAAGTGTTCGAAATATCTAGAACACATCATTCATTGTTGATTTTGCTACTTCTGTTTGGAGTACGTAATGGTCATGTTGATAATGTAACAGGTCTTTCTTCATCTATCTTTTCCACTTTTTGGACCGTGGATAGACAGGATTTGGAATGGATTAATCGGATGAGAGACTTTCGTTTTGAGTGTTCCTTCTTCCTCTTTCTTTTCCCCTTTTTTCTTGATAAAAAAGGGGAGCAAAAAATCAATCCCGCACGTGCGGGACCGCCAATGCGCCTCCGGTTGCCGGGCCACCCACGCACAGCAACCCTCCACTGCTTTGATCCCTGTTTAGGATAGGTTGGTCAATGTAAGTGTATCTTTCCAAAAGGTAGATGCGGTGAGCAAAGAAGTTAGAAAACGCTGCTATATGGAGAAACGGCAGGCGCTGTATATTCCGCCCGACTCAAATAATACAGTGAGATTGTAAATAGGGGCGCAATATAAGGCGCTGGACCGCTCCGATACTTTTTTGGGCGAGTGGGTTTTGAGTAGGGTACCTTGCTTTCTGGTATGGAAGTAAGGTTAGAGCTGTTTTAATGCAACTCTAAGTACCAATTAAAACTTTCGAACACTTGCGGTTACAAACTCAGGACAGTGTGAACTATAATTTGATCTTCCTCTACATACAACAACTAAGTCCACTTATCCAAAACAATCAATCACATACTACTATAAAGAGTTCGCCTATTTTTGCGCCGTCTTTTCTCATGACACAAACAACAAACAAATATACCTGGATCGCCGCTGGATTGTTATTCGCCGCCCTATGGGCATCAGCCTCTACAGCCACTAAGATTGGGCTTACTATAGCGCAACCCTTAGTAATAGCAGTAGTACGCTTTGGAGTAGCGGCAGTTATCATGCTTACCTACACCCATCTCATTAAAGGCAATAGACTACCCAAGGGAAAAGAATGGAAGCAGCTAACCATCTATGGCTTATTGAACATCACCATTTACCTGGGCGTTTATGTTATTGCTATGCAGTCCGTAACAGCTGGCATCGGTGCGCTGGCTGTAGCCACCAACCCTGTTATCATTAGCTTTCTATCCGTCTTCTTTCTAAAAAAGAAATTAACGGGCCCTATTGTAGCAGCCTTACTGTTAGGTGCAGCAGGAGTAGTCTGTGCCGCCTGGCCGTTATTGGGACAAGCCGCTGTAACCGCTAAAGGATTAGCGCTAATTTTATTCAGCATGCTCTCCTACTCCGTTGGCGCTATTTATTTCTCAGCCAAAGGATGGAATGGTTTACCCCTGTTTACCATTAATGGTTGGCAAACATTAATTGGAGGATTGCTATTGCTACCTTTTGCGCTATTCAATTACAATACAGCGCTTAATCATTTCAATTCGACTTTCTGGCTCTCTGTTTTATGGTTGGCTATCCCCGTTTCCATTGCAGCCGTGCTACTGTGGATGTGGCTACTTCAACGTAATGCAGTAAGAGCAGGACTCTGGCTATTTCTTTGCCCTTTGTTTGGCTTTGCTATTGCCGCATGGCTTATGCATGATCCTATTAGCATTTATACACTAGCCGGTATAGCCTTAGTGATCGGTGGACTAGTAATTGCACAACGAAGTACAAAACGGTAATGAGCGTATATGGTAACACGTAAAGCCCCTCCCGGCCTCCCCGAAGGGGAAGTGTTCCACGCACAATACCAGAAGAACAAACACTCTTACATAACAAAAGCACTCCAACACAGGAATGTTTCTATTTATAGACATTCTTTATTAATCTCCTTTCCTCTGTGCCTCTCTGTGTTCCCGGTGTCTCCGTGGTTCAAATCGCTGCGCCATCGGCGCCATTTGGGGGCTGGGGGCCTGCGCTGACTTCTGCTGGCTTACGCTGCCATCACCACCTCCTTAGATTTTCGGGCAACTCCATAGGCCTTCTATACAAACCCTCTTATCAAAAGCAATTAAATTAGAGGGCATAAACCTCATTTAGCCGCACCTCATCTTTATTGGTTCTCTATGCCCAAACTAATTATCATGAAGTTGATGCTGCCTATCTATTGTTTTCTTGTCACCATTTTAATACATAGCAATGCGATAGCCCAAACAGATACCACAGCTAAGCCTGCCGAAAAATCCATCATGAGAGATACATTGGATGGCAAGCTCGACTTCAGTCGTTTTTTAATAGACGCCAAAGGCTTTATTCCAGTACCCTTCATTATCACGGAACCGGCATTGGGTAGTTTTGGTTTGGCTATTGTACCCGTGTTTCTAACACCCAAAAAAAGACCACCCGGCTTTACAGGATATATTCCACCCGATATTACAGCCGGAGTTGCTATGTATACAGCCAACAAGAGCTGGTTGCTGGGTGGCATGCGCATTGGCAGCATTCCGGCTAAAGGTCTAAAATACCGGATTGCCGCAGGTGTGGCAGACATCAACCTTTCGTTTTTCAGAGAGCTACCGAACCTGGGTGAAAAAGAATTTGACTTCAGCATCAAAACTGTACCGATCCTTCTTTCATTATCCAAGAGGATATCAAAGAAGGATGTGTATTTGGGCGTGCAATACTTCTTTGCCAAAAACGAATTGAAGGCCTTGTTTAAAGACAGTTTACCAAACGACATTCAACCCTCCAGCTTTAAGAGCAACATAGGAAGCCTGGGTCTATTTACCGATTGGGATAAACGCAATAGTTTCTTTACAGCCGACAAGGGCTTTCGTGTAAATATTCTATACACGATGAATGATAACTGGACCGGCAGTGATTTTGAATACCAAAAACTCTCAGGCGCACTGAACTGGTTTATCCCATTCAAAAAGAAATGGATCAGTGGCTTTCGTGCTGAGTTCAACCAGGTATTTGGCGATCCGCCATTCTATGCCCTTCCTTCTCTAGCCATGCGGGGTGTGCCTGCTGTAAAATACCAGGGATACACAACCGCTTTGGTAGAAACCGAGCAGCGTTTTGACTTTAACCTGCGATGGAGTGCTGTGGCCTTTGCAGGCTATGGCAAAGCCTTCCAACGAGATGAAAGCGCTAGTGAAACGCAGTCGGCCTACAACGTTGGTGGCGGCTTTCGTTATTTAATTGCAAGAGTATTTAAGATAAGGGCAGGGATTGATGTAGCAGCAGGCCCCGGCAGCTTTGGCTGGTATATTGTATTTGGCCACAACTGGAACCGGTAAGTCTCGCTCCTCATAGAATATCCACTTGCTATGCTTCAATTTATAGGTTTACATGTTCACAAGTTCGTGAAAGGTTCTAGACTACAAAAAGGCGTTCTGTAGTTCACGAGTTCTCTTGTTCACCTTTTAATAAATGTTACTCGACTACAAAAGTTTTCACACCAGGTTTAAACCTGAGTCTGAGCGTGCAAACTTTTGTAGTCTTTATAGCGTCTTTTACATTACACTGTTTTTATTAGTAGATTGGAACTTGTGAACCCGTGAACTTGTGAACCCGTGAACTTGTGAACCCGTGAACTTGTGAACCCGTGAACTTGTGAACCCGTGAACTTGTGAACCCGTGAACTTGTGAACCCGTGAACTTGTGAACCCGTGAACTTGTGAACCCGTGAACTTGTGAACCCGTGAACTTGTGAACCCGTGAACTTGTGAACCCGTGAACTTGTGAACCCGTGAACTTGTGAACCCGTGAACTTGTGAACCCGTGAACTTGTGAACCCGTGAACTTGTGAACCCGTGAACTTGTGAACCCGTGAACTTGTGAACCCGTGAACTTGTGAACCCGTGAACTTGTGAACCCGTGAACTTGTGAACCCGTGAACTTGTGAACCCGTGAACTTGTGAACCCGTGAACTTGTGAACCCGTGAACTTGTGAACCCGTGAACTTGTGAACCCGTGAACTTGTGAACCCGTGAACTTGTGAACCCGTGAACTTGTGAACCCGTGAACTTGTGAACGACCTTTTCACCAAAACATATAATTAACACGAAATGGAAATGACAACAAATGCTATCAACTGGGTAGAAATTCCAGTAACTGATTTTGACCGCGCAAAAGCATTCTACAGTACTATCTACGACTATCAAATGCCCGACATGCCAATGGGACCCGTTCGTATGGGCTTTTTATTGTACGACCAACAAGGCGGTGGTATTGGTGGCGCCATAGTACAGGGTCAAGGGTATGCGCCAACCAGCAAAGGAGTACGCGTTTATTTAAATGGCGGCAATGATTTAAGTGTTGTGTTGAACCGTGTAGAAGGTGCTGGCGGCAAGATTGTTTTACCCAAAACACAGATCACTCCGGAGCTGGGTTTCTTCGCTACGTTTGAAGACACAGAAGGAAATCACATCTCCTTACATTCCATGTCATAAACTTCCAGTTAAAAAGACTACAGCACATCTTCAAACGTATTGTAGTCTTTTTATCTCCAAATTCTCCTCTCACATCCAATAGACTCGAAAGAAACGCAACGCCATACAAGTTTCAAACTTTGCGTATAGCGGCTTGACTTAGCTGCCACTTTTCTTATATTACAATTTCCTATAACTTTATGGCTACTAAAACTAACTACTATGCAAATGCGCATTGGCTTGCTGCTATCAGCCTTGTCGGCTACCTTTCTATTTAGCGTTACGAACTCCTTTGCTAACCAATCTAAAGAATCATCTGTTACGCCTATCCTTGTCACATTACCAGCAAGAGACACAACCAGTGTTGATACAACTATTTTTACAAAAGTGGATTTGGAGGCCACCTTTCCGGGTGGCGAAAATGGCTGGAGAACATTTTTAGAAAACAACCTCAAAGCAGATGTTCCCGTGCGCCGCAAAGCACCTGCCGGTCAGTATATGGTGGTGGTTCAATTTATTGTAGATAAACAAGGCAACCTGTCTGATATACGCCCGCTAACCAACTTAGGTTATGGAATGGAAAAAGAAGTGGTACGCGTGCTGCGCAAATCGCCAAAATGGCAACCAGCTATGATGAATGGCCAACCGGTTAAAGCCTACCGTAAGCAGCCACTTACGTTTGTAGTATCAGAAGTGAAATAATATACCCTAACATCTTATTTCATACCTATTCACTCATTAAACCAACGATCAAACACATGAGACTATTGCTTATTTTAGGACTACTTATTACTGGAACAACAGTACAGGCCCAACTGCAAATGGCAAAGGTTGTTGGCAAAAACGCCGACAAGTATAAACTGGGTTTTGGCGCTTTTGCCTATTACGACTTCCCCTTAAATGAAGTGGGCAACCAAAGCGCACGACTGGAATTGATGGACCTGGCCTTTTTTCCGGTAAAAAACAAAGACGTTGATGCAAGCGCAGCCTACGTTTCTATCAAACTTGGCTACAAGCATATCTTTTCTGAAACCAAAACAGGCTTTTACCTGGAGCCCCAGGCAGGTTACTGTCGTGTGGTAGTAGCTGCACCAAACGAATCCGAGGCTAGCCATGGCGATGGCATTGCTGCAGCATTGGAGGGAGGCTATAGCTTGGAAGTAGGGCAGGCTGGCAATGTTTTAAATTTCGGATTGAAATATGAAACCGATCGTGCAGGCAAGGAACACACTTTAAGTTCAGTAGGGCTTCGCTTATCCTATAGCTTTAATTTATTCCGCCGGAGAGAATAACGCTTAACACGGATCTTCTTTTCTACCCCACATTATCTATTCAAAAGCGCTCGGTGTAATGCCATCTATTATTACACCGAGCGCTTATAAAACTTCACATCTACATTCATAATAGGAAAGGTTGATGGCAAAAGCTGTTTATCCACTTCATCAAAACTATTCTTTTCATAAAAGCGTTGGGCCGCCACAAACTTTTCTGTAGTGCCCAGGTAGATTGTTGCATAGTTCTTTTTCT
Source organism: Flavisolibacter tropicus (assembly GCF_001644645.1). Lineage (NCBI taxonomy): Bacteria > Pseudomonadati > Bacteroidota > Chitinophagia > Chitinophagales > Chitinophagaceae > Flavisolibacter > Flavisolibacter tropicus. Next base: position 1,857,142 of record NZ_CP011390.1, read on the forward strand.
TAGCCCAATCCAAGAGTGTATTTAACAGTGATTGTCCCACACCCCACTCCTTTCCTCTAAAGTCTTTATGCACAAACATCTTTCGTAGCGCACCCATTCGATCACCAATATCCAGCAGTGCAATGGTGCCTACCACTTTATTGTCATAAATAGCCACCCAAAAATTGCCATTGTTTACCTGGTAAAAACTTGGGATTGCTTTTAAGTCGGGCTGCGCCTCAAGATCTATGGGTATTAAAAACTCGTCATGTTGAATGCTTACAATAAGTGCGCCTACTTCTTGTTTCAAACTATCGTCATAGGGCTTTATTTCTATTCCTTCCATGGCAGGCTATTTACTACAAAGAAAATAATAGATGCTAAATAAAACGGTACACACTTGCATTAGGTGTATTGTCAATAATAAGAGGCGTCAATGCAAACAGCCCAGACCTGGTTCTTGTCGTTGGTTGACAAATACATGCTGTTTGTAGACAGTCCGTTTTACCCAGCATCTTTTGTCAGTAGTTTGGTTATAGAAATTGTTTAACCGATCTAAACCGAATCACCATGACATCCATTCCGTTATCGCCCAAAGCAGAAACACCTCATACATCCCGCTTTCATCCTTTTACTATCTTTAAGCGCGACTATGAACGCTACGAAGGTGTTCCGCGCATCAACATTTACCTGCTCAGGCTTCTGTTCACTTTAATGTTTTTCTTTCTTAGCTACGATGCCTGGAGCCATATCTTTAATCACAAGGGACCTTGGGACAATGCAAATGCTGCTGCCTGGTGCATGTGGGGCTCGTATGCCATCATCTCGTTTATTGGTATTATTCGCCCGCTAAAGATGCTGCCCATTGTGTTGTTTGAGATCGTTTACAAACTTGCCTGGTTAGCAATCGTAGCCTATCCTTTATGGGCTAAAAATGAGTTAGCAGGTTCCCCTGCAGAAGGAATGGCGCGTGTATTCATCTGGGTGATATTTCCTATAGTAGCCATGCCATGGCGTTATTTTTTCAGAACCCATTTATTGGGTAAACACACTGCTTGATAACGCATTAACTGCGTGTTCAAGCGGGGTCTTCACTGCGCGGATTTGAGCGTGGCGAAACCCCGATTGTAGCAAGAAGTGATTAGACATTTATTACTTGTAACCCTCCCTTATCATGCTTTACGTTCTTTTTGCCTTGATGCAAAAAGAACCAAAAAGATCAATCCCGCACGTGCGGGACCGCCAATGCGCCTCCGGCTGCCGGGCCGGCCCACGCACAGCACCCCTCCGCTTTCTTGAACCTTGTTTACGATAGGTGGGTCGTTTTACGCGTACCCTTCCCAACCTTGGGTGCAGTAAGCAAAGAAGCCAACATCAGCTGATAGTTAGAGATACTGCAGGCGCTGTATATTCCGCCCGACTCTAATTATACAGTCAGTCTGTAAGTACAGGGCGCAATATAAGGCGCTGCTCCAACCTGCTTTACCCATTTCCTCTAACCAAAGCCCGATTCTAAATAGGAGCCCTCAGATCAGCCATCCTAAAATCAGCCATCCGCCATCCTCCCGTCATCCTGTCTGCAGGGGCTCTTCCTAGTAATCTCCTAGTAACGTCCTACTAACCTGTAGGGAGTCTGTGGGTTCACCCGTACTTCACCCGTACTTCATCCGTACCTCGGCCCTACCACAGCCCTTCCCAGGCCGCTATCGGGTCGTAGCAACTGCAGGAATCATCCGTAAGGAAATAGTAAAAGAAAAAAAGATGTGTATAACTAAACTGTGTGCATCCCTTGCAAGGGAGAAAAGAAGGGTGTAAATTTACTAAAATATTTAGCAATAAGCAATCATCCATAATTAATCATTAAACCCTCACCCCTATGGCACGACAGGCAGGCCCACTCTTTATTACCGGAACGATTGATGATATGGTATTTTACAAAATGGGCGACAAGTACTACATGCGCCTAAAAGACGAACCCACGCCTGGTACCAAAAAACGCATGAGCCAGGACGAGCACTACCCCTTGCTGTGCCTGCGTAAACGCGAGTTTAAAGAGGCTTCTAAAATGGTGCGCAAGTGGTACTATACCCTGCCCAAGACAGTGCGCAAACAGGGCCTGTTTGGAACACTGACCGGCAAGGCCGTACGGTGGCTGCGTCAGGGGAAAACAGAGGAAGAAATAAAAGCACTGGGGCTAAAAGCGGCGCTGCCTAAGCAAAAAGAGACGGAAACAGTGAAGGAGGCAAAGCCTGTAGAAAAAGCTGCAGTAAAAGAGCCTGTTATGCAGGAACTCTCTAATTGGTGTGTTACAGCAAGCGGTGGTATGAACATCATTTATGTCGAAAAACGTGCGCAACGACACGCCTCCCCGCCTACTTTGGCCGTTTTGCCTAACACAAATACTCCTCCCGATTAAGGAAAACCTGTGAGAAACATGTCCCTGAAAGCCGGAGCTCCTCACTTATCTTTGCCGCTCATTCTATTGATCAATCAAATTGATCCGCCGGCGGCGGAGACAGGAGTATTATTATGTTTCGTTCACATACTTGCGGAGAATTAAGAATCCAGAACGTGGGCAATAAAGTCACACTGGCTGGTTGGGTACAGGCAGTAAGAAAGTTTGGTTCTATCACTTTCGTTGACCTGAGAGATCGTTATGGCATTACCCAATTGTATTTTAATGAGAACCTGAACCCTCAGCTGGATGCGGAGCCTCTGGGTCGTGAGTATGTGCTGCAAGCTACCGGTACGGTTACCGAGCGTAGCAACAAAAATGCGAACATCCCTACCGGCGATGTGGAGATCACGATTGAATCGTTCAAGATCCTGAATAAATCGGCGGTTCCCCCCTTCACTATCCAGGACGATACCGATGGCGGTGACGACCTGCGCATGAAATATCGCTACCTTGATCTGCGTCGTAATGCGGTGAAGCGCAACCTGGAACTACGCTATGCGGTAAACCGCGCCACACGCGACTACCTGCACCAGCAAGGTTTTATGGATATTGAAACCCCTTTCCTGATCAAGTCTACTCCGGAAGGAGCCCGCGACTTTGTAGTGCCATCCCGTATGAATGAAGGTCAGTTCTATGCCCTGCCCCAGTCGCCACAGACCTTTAAGCAATTGCTGATGGTGAGTGGCTATGACCGTTACTACCAGATCGTAAAATGCTTCCGTGATGAGGACCTGCGTGCCGACCGTCAGCCGGAGTTTACACAGATAGACTGTGAGATGGCCTTTGTAGAGCAGGAAGACATCCTGAACATGTTTGAAGGCCTGATGAAATTCATCTTCAAAGCCGTTAAGAATATCGACTATACTGAGTCTGTAGAGCGCATGACATGGGAAGATGCCATGTGGAACTATGGTATCGACAAACCTGATATCCGTTTCGGCATGAAGGTCGCGAACCTTAAGGTTCCAGCTTCTGTATTCCTGGATAAGCAAACGCAGCTTAGCAGCTCCCCTTTAGGGGCTGGGGGTAGTGGCTTCCCTGTTTTTGATAATGCAGAAACTGTAGTCGCCATTGCTGTACCCGGCGCTTCTGAGTATACGCGCAAGCAAATTGATGAACTAACGGATTGGGTAAAGCGTCCACAGATTGGCATGCAAGGCCTGGTGAATATCAAATGCAATGCAGATGGCACGTTTAAGAGCAGCGTAGACAAGTTCTTCAATGCAGACCAACTGAAGGCCATTGCTCAATATACCAATGCACAACCCGGCGATCTGATCCTGATCTTAGCTGGTGCGGAAGAAAGAACCCGTAAAGCCATTAGCGAATTGCGCTTAGAGCTGGGCGAACGCTTAGGTATGCGTAAGAAAGACGAGTTCAAACTGCTGTGGGTATTAGACTTCCCGCTGTTTGAATATGCAGAAGAAGAAAACCGTTGGGTAGCGCGTCACCATCCGTTCACATCACCCAAGCCTTCACAAATTGAGGTTATGATCAACAATAACCCGGTGATTGAAAATGCAGCTGAATACCTGAAGCACCCGTATGCCAACATCAAGGCGAATGCCTATGATATGGTGTTGAATGGTAATGAAATTGGTGGTGGTTCTATTCGTATCTACCAGCGTGAATTGCAAGAAAAAATGTTTGCTGCGCTAGGTATGTCGGATGAAGAGGCTAATCACAAGTTTGGCTTCCTGCTGGGTGCGTTTGAATACGGTGCACCACCACACGGTGGTATTGCCTTTGGCTTTGACCGTACCTGTGCTATCCTAGGCGGTAGTGAAAGCATCCGCGACTTTATTGCCTTCCCTAAAAACAATAGCGGCCGCGATGTGATGCTAGATGCACCAAGCGCTATTGATGAAAAGCAACTGGATGAATTGCATATTAAGTTGGATAGCAAATAAGAGTATAATTACTATAATGGGTACCCGCAGTTTATAAAGCTGCGGGTATTTTTATAACTTTGCTTCAACATTTTCTATATAGGACCTTTTAGTCCTTGTGTAGTAGCTGCACCAACAACTGAACTTTGATTATCTTTCACTTATAACTAAATGGAATAATAAAGTCTATCCGGCCTTCATCAATCTCTAGCCCGCTGCTTGTAACACTGATGGAACTTCCAAAACATCAAAGATCAAATGAGAATAACAGATTATAGTTTTCGATTTTTAGCGTTTATAATTTCTTTAAACGGAATAACTGTACTTGTACAATCTTGCAAAAACAAAGACTCCTTATATGGAGAAGCAAAAAAACTTTATGATTATGGAGAATATTCAAAAGCATTTGAGTTGTATCATAAAGCGGCAAAGACTGGGGACATTTCAGCAATGAATGAAATTGGATGGATGTATGAAAAGGGAGAAGGTGTAAGTAAGGATTTTCATTTGGCCATGGAGTATTACAAAAAGGCCGCAGAGCAAGGAAACTCTTCAGCTATGGCTAATATCGGATGGATGTATGATAAAGCAGAAGGTGTAAAAGAAGACAACCTAAAAGCTATCGAGTGGTACAAAAAAGGAGTTGATGCAGGGAATGCCGATGCCATCTACAATCTTGCATGGATGTACGAAAATGGCGAAGGTGTAAATGTAGACCTCCAAAGAGCAATGGAGTATTATCAACAAGCAGCACAAGCAGGAAATGCTAATGCTATGAATAGTCTAGGATGGATGTATGAGAACGGTGAGGGAGTGAATGTAGATTACCAAAAGGCTATGCAATGGTATGAAAAAGCAGCTCTCCTTGGGGTTTCTGATGCTACATTTAATATGGGATATATGTATGAGAAAGGTGAAGGCGTAAATATAGATTACCACAAAGCTATGAACTTGTACCAAAAGGCGTATAAAGATGGCAACGCACGGGCAATGAACAATATAGGGTGGCTTTATCATAAAGGCTTGGGGGTTGATAAAGATGCCCAAAAAGCTATAGAATGGTACAAAAAATCAGCGGATGTTGGCTATAATATTGCTTTTTACAATCTGGGATGGATGTTTCAGCATGGTGAAGGAGTCGCAGTTGACTATCTAACAGCCATGAAATGGTATCAAAAAGCAGCGTCAGCTAATAATGCTCAAGCTTTAAATAATATTGGATGGATGCATGAAAAAGGTGAAGGAGTCAGTATAGATTACCAAAATGCGATGCAGTCATATGAAAAGGCCGCTACGCTAGGCAGCAGTGATGCCATGAACAACTTAGGATGGATGTACCAAAATGGAGAAGGGGTAATAACTGATTATCAAAAAGCAAGGGAGTGGTATCAAAAGGCCGCAGATGCTGGAAGTGCTGATGCGATGAACAATCTAGCATTAATGTATGAAACGGGAATTGGATTGAAAAAGGATATGAAAAAAGCAGCAGAGTGGCACAAAAAGTCAGAGGACTCAAAAAAATGACGAAATGAAATTTAGGGCCTAAGCGGGGTCTTCCACTCGTTGCCGTTGGTCGCCGACCAACGGTTCTTGTTTTAAATGAATATCTGGTAAAACAAAAGCGCCATCTGAGAAATTATCCCAACAGACAATAACAACACTTTCATTCAACGCCTTGCATACTTTCGAAATAGGTGAACCGTTGGTCGGCGACCAACGGCAACCAACGGCAACGAATAGGCAGTTTTATTGGTCTCCCGCCGGGCACCTATTCGTGGTCCACCCAGAGTGTAACCACTAATTTGGCCGATTATCCTAGCACAACCCGTGTCCCGGACGGTTTTAAGGCTTACTGGTCTTACCTCTCATTCAGCTTCGGGTACTCTGGTTGTTCCTCCGGGTGTCGACTGCATTATAAAAGGGATCGTTTTTTGATCGGTATTGATAGTGTCTAAAATTCTTCCTAAGTAGTAAGCCAATCAGGTAAGACCGGTTAAAACCTAACGCAGGTATTTTCTCTTTATGCTTACCAGTTGGAATTTAATGCTATCATAGATCAAGGCGCTTATCAATGTTATCACAGACAATAACAGGATTTTTATTCCGATAACCAAATAGCCATAGCCCCCGGTTATACCGCCTAAAAAGAAAAAGAAGATGATGGTAAGACGTAGTTTGATGGAAGCAATGAGTTTTTTCTGTTGTTCCTCTTTTTTGTAAAAGAAAAGTTGAGACAGCTCGATGCCCAAATCGGTAAACAGTCCAGTCAGGTGCGTGGTTCGAACAACAGAGTTGGACAGTGATGTAACTAAGGCATTTTGAAGACCCATGGAAAACAAAAGCAGACAAGCAACTATATTGACCTTTGCATGAATAGTGGCTGGATGGAGAAAAGCAATAAACGCCAGAATGGAAATTTCCATTAGAACTGGAATCGTGTTGATAAAGCGTTCGTTCACTTTGGAAATCACCTCCAACAGGAGATTAGAGAAAAAAGCGCCAAACAAAAAGGCCAAGATGAATAACAAATAAACAACTGCCTGGTCAAAGTTCTTATTTACCATTTCATCAGCGAAAAAAGCAAAGTGCCCGGTTACGTTGGTTGTCAGTCGCTGCACAGCAAATAACCCACTGACATTAACGATGCCAGCGACAAAGGATAACAAAGAAGCGAGCTTTAAATTATGCGTTAATGTTCTGCTCTTTCCCCGGTGCCTGAACATACTACTTTAAAATGAACGCAAAGATAACTAATAGTACCGCTGCGCCTAATCGTTGCACTCTTTACGCCGTTGTTGGTGTTCCTCTTGGCCCATGTGCGGCAGCTGCACCAACAACTGAACGTAGTAGAGAGGTTCTGCTATAAGTTGTTTATCTTCAACCGTGTTGTTGGTGGGCTTAACACATAACCTTCACCTCAACACCAACAACGGCGTAGTTCAGCTTTTGTGGATTTGTTCGTCTTCAGTTTCTCAATTTAGCATTGGTATCGGGTGTACTTTTGCTCAAGTCATAAGCAAGAAGACACAACAGACGGTTTTACAGTCACTGGAACCTTGAGCAAAACTACTGAGCAGCACGACACATTACCCTGCACGACATTTTATAACTTCAAAATAGAAATTACTATGGGAAAGTTTGTAATTACAAAACGTAGCAACGGCGAGTATCAGTTTAATTTAAAAGCCGGTAACGGACAGACCATTCTTAGCAGCGAAGGCTATTCTTCAAAAGCGGGTTGCGACAATGGCATTGACTCGGTGCGGAAAAATTCACAGGACGACAGCAAGTATGACCACAAGGTATCTTCTAACGGTAAATATTACTTCAACTTAAAAGCGACAAACGGGCAAATCATCGGCACAAGTGAAATGTATGAAAGTGTAAGCAGCAGGGACAACGGCATTGCATCTGTAAAAACGAATGCTCCTGACGCAACTGTTGACGAACAGACAACATAACAACACTAATGGTTTTTAGTATGACAGCGAAGTATGGCACATTACTGGGGTTTGCTGCTATGCTGGCTGATAGCGAATAAAAAATCATCTTTTTATTCCATTTAACTGGCGCAAGTATGCAGGGCAAGCCATTGAGCGTGGGGTACTTGTGCCGCACTGTTAGTAATGTTTTAGCTTAGATGCTTTTCGTCGTTTACAGTAGAGGTAGTACCTGTCCTTTGTCCCGGCACAAGTACGCTTAGCGGCAATGGGCTTGGCTGCATACTCATATCATTGCAAAAGATTATTTTTCATTATAGCAACAAAGCAATTAAGTAACCAGTACGCATACTAAACAAGCATCGCTATGTTGAGCGCAAGGCCTCCCTTAATTGCTTTTTCTTTTAAAGCCTGAACAGTACTTAAAGGTAGCCGCCTTACAGAGCTGCTAACCTTGTATAAAATATGAGAGAAGGCTACTAAAGAAAACGTTGCTGCGTATTCATTTTTAAAATTCAGGTATGGATTTATTGAAGTATGGTATTGGTATAGACATGGCCATGGACAGCTTTGATGTTTGTTTAAGTGTAATTGACCGCCAGCAGCACGTTATCATTCAAGCACGCAGCAGTTTTAGTAATGACAAAACAGGGTTTGATCGTTTCGATGCCTGGTGTACGAAACACAAGAAGCTCCCTTTGCCGACGGTTTATTTAATGGAAGCAACGGGGGTCTATTATGAGCAGCTGGCCTGGTACCTGCACACCAAAGCATACGATCTCTCCGTTGTGCTTCCCAACAAAGCCCGGAAATATAAAGAGTCGCTGGGCCTGAAATCAAAAACCGATCGTATTGATGCCAAAGGCCTTGCCCAAATGGCCTGCGAACAACAGTGCAGCCGGTGGCAACCCTTATCGGCCAACATTTACCGGCTGCGATTGGTGACCCGGCAGATTCAAAACCTTACCGAGCAAGCCATCGCGCTGTCCAATCAGTTGCACGCCCTGCAGCATGGCATGTTCCGCGATAAAGACCTGGAGAAGATGCTGCAAAAGCAACTAGTGGTTCTAAAAAAGAACAAAGCGTCACTTAAAACAAAAGTGCAGGCACTTATCGATGCTGATCCGGCCTTAAAACAAAAATTTGAAAAGATCGGGAGCATCAAAGGACTGGGCTGCCAAAGCCTGGCCGTAATTGTAGCAGAGACCAATGGTTTTGCGGCTTTTGAAAGTGCGGGGCAACTGGTCAGTTATGCAGGCTATGATGTAGTGGCCAACGACTCCGGTAAGCGGGTAGGTAAAACAAAAATATCCAAGAAGGGCAATAGCCGGATCCGGAGGTGCTTGCATTTTCCGGCTTTTAATATGATTAAATATGAAGTGGGTGTTTTTAAAAACCTCTATCAAAGGGTGTATGAAAGAAGTAAGCTGAAAATGAAAGCGTATACAGCGGTACAGAAAAAACTGCTTATGATCATCTATGCACTTTGGAAAAACAACGAAGCTTTTATCGATAAGATACCGGGGCCAGCATTAGGCGATACAGCCGCAGCGCCTTCGGTGGCATTGGTTGGGCAAGGGACAAAAAATTAGCCCGGGCAAACGCCTGGGCTAAACAAGATAGACAGCCATCGAAGTATCGGCAGATGTCTTCTTTAAGAAAACAAAGGTATTAAAAATTAGTGCCTGAATAATTTGGTTTTCTTGACAGTACCTTGCGCCAGATTGAGGGTATTTGGAGATGAACCACTGCCCACGACAATTGTTCATTCATCAAATGACGAAGCAATTATTGCACAGTGGGTATATGGTGAAAAAGAAAGTGAGAATGCGCTGCAAACTGTTGATTTTCCAGCATTGAATTGGAACTTCAATTTAGTAATTAAATTCTGTTCACCAGAACAGTATCTGTTTGATGCAACTATCGATGGAAGAAGTTTAGTTGCAAAAGATGATGGCACTTTCTTTTTGAAAATGAATCTATCGACGAGGGAATATCAAGTCTTTTCCACTTTTTATGAGCCAGGCAGCCAGACAAGATTTATTCTTTATAAGCTATTGAGAACCAATTAGCCTGCAGCCAACAGCTTTTTACTGCAATAGTGGCAAGTGAACATATTTTGAACAACAACTATTCTATTTTACTTTAGTGCAAGCGTGAACCTGAAATGCAAAGAATGCCACCACTGACAGCAACAAGTTCTCCGTTATCGGCAACTTAATATGACAACTACATTATTTGGATTTATTGTTTTAGCCTGTACTGTAATTGGCTGCACTGACAGCTACTCTCATAGTGCGCTCACCCAACAAACGTGGGTTGATACAACGGCATTTCCCAAAAAGCCATTTTCCAAAGTAGTTCTGTTTGTTTTAGATTCAACTGCACGCACTACCATTTCTACTGCATCGGAAGGAACAATCCAAGACACGACTAAGGTTGAATACAGAGGTGGCGGCTACACCTTTGTCAGTAAAGCAGGTATTCCTAAGACAAGTGAACACAAGACCTATACATTGGACTCGCTACAAGTGCAAGCTTTAGTAACCCAACTTAAGCAGCGGCCCTGCAAAAGTGATTTGGTCGCTGATAAAAACTGTTCGCCTACCTACCAACATGTATACGTGTTTTACAATCAACAACAGCAACCCATTGCTCAAGTACATGTGTGTTTTAGCTGCGAAAAAGCAGCTTTTTTACCCGATGTAGAATATATGTGCGATTTTGACAATAAGGCTGATTTTACTGCATTCAAAGCCCTTACAAACCACATCAGTCGCTAAGTGCAACAGAAACCTTCTATCTAACCCCGTTGTCGGTGTTTATTTTAGCCTTTTCACTGCTACTGCACCAACAACTGAAAAAAGTAGAGATGTCCCGCCATAAGTTGTTTTTCTTCAACTATATTGCTTGCGGATTAATTACATAGCCCTAGACTCACACAAACAACGGCGTAAAATCTATTCTTTGTGACATAATTGGCTGTATATATGGAAAGAAAGCCTACCTTCATCTTGTTAGTTTGAGCCTCGCATTAGTATTCATTAATTATTCTGCTTAGCAATCTGCATCTTAGTTAGTTTCTTACTGCTTGCTTTTCTCAATCTTTTTGACAATTATTAATTTTTAAAAATGAACATTTTCGTTTCAAACTTAAGCTTCAACATTCAGGATGAAGACTTAAGAGATTTTTTTGCTGAATATGGTGAAGTAGCTTCTGCCAAGATAGTGATGGATAAAATGACAAACCGCTCCCGTGGATTTGGTTTTGTTGAAATGGCTGATGATGAAGCTGCTAAAAAGGCTATTGCCGAATTAGATGGCGCTACAGTTGAAGGCAGAGCCATTAAAGTAATGGAAGCCAAACCAAAAGAAGCCCGTCCTGCTCGCGACTTTAATCCCTTCCGCCCCAATAAAGGGAGTGGTTACAATAAAAATAGATATTAATAGCTCTCTTCTACAATTTCTGAAAAGCCTTGGTGTCATCCAAGGCTTTTTTATTTATAGGTAACAAAGAAGTTCACCTGACATTGCTTGGAGTGCCAAAATACCCACAGCCGAACATTCACTTAGCATTTGGTCTTTCATCAACACTCTTACGCCGTTGTTGGTGTTTCCCATAGCCCTTGTGCTGTGGATGCACCAACAACTGAAAGGAGTAGATGTTTACTGGTATAAGTTGTTTAACTTCAACCATGTTAGTGGTGGGCTAATTACATAGCCTTTAACTTAACACCGATTAAGTTGTAGAAAATTTAAGTCTTTTGAACAAACAAGCATATTGGATTGGCGCCTCTTTAATAGTAATCGCTTTCATATTTGCTGTTATAAGCTACTACCTCCTAATCTTTTGTATTCCGTTATTTGTAATTGGGTTAATCGTTGTTTCTTTTGCTCGGGTTACCATTAAACGGTGGATTCTAACTTGCGTTCTCCCTGTGGCGCTTTGGCTTCCCTGTAGCTATATGTTTTTGTATGCCTATGGGTGGAACCCCAAGGAGGTGTATTTGATTCCTGATGGATATACCGGCCCTATTTCCATAGTCTACGAGGAGAAATGCGGTACTACTCCTTTAAAAGAGAACGGCTTTAAAACATTTCGAGTTCCAGACAATGGTATTTTGATTGTCAACTTGCCTCGGAAAAACGGCTTCATAAATCACGAATACTATTACCTAAAGAAAGATGGAACAAAAACAAAACTGGCGGAAGCGAACTACTATGACACGTCTCTTCGACAAGTACCTAGTGTTTCATTTACAGGATCGGGTATGATTGGAAGCATCAGCGGAGGCGAAATTCAGTACTCAGAGCTCTGGGTATTTGGACATAAAAGGGTTGGTCGTTCTGAAAATGAAAGTAAAGTTGATTCAACGTTACTGGCCGAGGTCGAAAAGTGTAGGCGCTCCTCCCAATAGGACTGCAGCAAACAGAGTGTAACTGCAATAGCAACGAAAGCACAAGGATTGAACATCGGCAACTCTATTCTACATTAGTATAAACTTGAGGCCACAGAGCACAGAGTTACAACACCGGCTGCAACATGTTTATCATTTTGAGCAATACTTAATACAACTAGTCACCAATAATGAAAAATTTAGCTGACATCCTCCTTACTACGCTAATTGCAGTATTTGTGGGAACACTGGTTTCCTTGGTGATGGTTCTGCTTTTGAGTACAGCCGACAGCGCCATATTAGCGGCTATTTTAATCCCATTCAATATTTTTCTGCCTACACTATTAGGAGTGAGTATCTACCATTCCCTAAAGACGTCGAAATTGAAATTACAGCAGTATGGAGTCTTTCAGCAAGGTTTTCGTCTGTCGATTGTTTTTGGTGCAGGTCTTTTACTATGGGCAGTTTTGGAAGTTCTCATAGGTTCTGGAATTCAAGCAGGAATGCTGAGCAAAATGAAACGCACCTTTGTTTCTCAGTTTCTGGGATTTGTACCGGTAGCTATTGCGATAGCTTTTGCAATTCCTATAATTGATAAGAAACTTAATACCAATAAAACTGCGGCAAAAAGGGATGTAGCGGATAGGCTTTGATGACACAGCGCTTAACACAATGTTCCGAAAACTATGGCTTGCCATCAAGGAATCAGTACACTATCTTTAATTAATGCCAATAGAGGAATAGAGCAGCAGAAACACCTACGCCCACTGTTCCATTAGGCTAAATGTAGAAGACGCTTCATCTAATCATTTATAACGCCCTTACTAATAAAATGAAAAAAGCTATTTTATTCTTTTCACTTTTTACAATAACCTCCTCATTAGTTGCGCAGAGCAATAACCCTCCCGGTTTGAGTTTGATACGCAGCGAAGATTTGAAAAAGGATCTATACAGGTTCGCCAGTGCACATTTTAAAGGACGTTCCGCTGGCACCATCGATGAACTGAATGCTTCTGCCTGGTTGGTTGAACAATTCAGAGCTATTGGGCTAAAGCCTGCAGGTGATAACGGAACTTATCTTCAGTTCTTTTCGCTTGTGCGCAAACAGCTGGCAAACAATTCAACAATAGAGATCAATGGTACGCCTTTGCAGTTATGGAAAGATGTTGCTGTTTCGCAGTTGGCAAATACTAACCTGAAAGCCCCCATTGTTTATTTGGGCAATGCCGCAGACATAGATACCAATACGGTGGATGTAAAGGATAAAGTAATAGCCATTGAAGCCAGTACAAAAGGCATTAATTTAAATGTCTCTTTACCTACATGGAGGTACAACCGGTATATTTTTGCCCGGTATGGTATGCCTTTATTAAAAAGAGGCGCTAAGGCTATCCTATTTATTGCTGATGAACAAGCTGAAGCAGCTTGGGCTGATGCTACAGAAAACTTTAAAAGAGGCATTTATGATCTTCATGAAGAAGCTAACCCAAATGCATCAGCCAGAAGTGCGCAATCTGCAACTGCCACGGCACCGGTGATCTGGCTTCATGCCGAAGCAAAACAAAAACTGCAAAACAATACGGCATCCATTAACATGAACCTTATTGTATCGGAATATTTATATCCTTCCGCAAATGTTGTAGGGATGGTTGAGGGAACGGATCCTAAACTAAAATCGGAGTATGTATTGTATAGCGGTCACACCGATGCTCATGGTATTAGAAACGTCATAAAAGGCGACTCCATTTATTATGGCGCTGATGATAATGGAAGTGTAGATGTGGCTATGCTGGCTAACGCACGGGCGTTTGCTAAATACCCGTCCAAAAGATCGGTCTTGTTTGTTATCCATGGAGCTGAAGAAAGAGGCCTGTTTGGATCCCGCTATTATTCAGGACATCCAACCGTTCCAGTTGGAAAAATTGTTGCTGTTTTGAATGGTGATATGATTGGCAGAAATAACACAGACAGTGCGGCAATTTTAGGCGTAAATCCACCACACAGAAATTCGTCTGATTTAGTTAGTATGGCTTTGGCTGCTAATAAGGAAGGTCCAAATTTTAAACTAGATACCACATGGGACAATATAAACCATGTTGAAGGATGGTATTTCAGAAGCGATCACCTGCCCTATGCACGGCTAGGAATACCGGCTATTATGTATACTAGTCTTTTGCATCCTGATTACCACACCCCGCAGGACAATGTTGAAAGCATAAACTATCCAAAGCTGAAAAAGATGGCAGATTGGATGTACCGCACGGGCTGGAAAGTAGCCAATAAAGAAATGCGACCAGCAACCGATAAGGACTTTAAGCTGGAGCGATAAGAGAAGTACAAGCAGGGTCTCCCAACATTTCAAAGCCAGGCAGTGAAGCCCCGCTTAGACTCTTAATGGTAGCTCGCAGGAGATTAGGTTGTTTCCACTCGTTTTTATATATCTGTAGCGCAGATTTATTCGTTAGCATCAAACTGTAAATGCAAAAGATTAAGAAGCTCATAGGCTGTTTGATACTTTTCGTTGCCCATAACGCTGCGAATGGGCAACGAAACATTACAGAGTCCACTATTGACAGCATAGTTGCTATAATTGACACGTCAATACCTAAACTGGCACTAACTACAAATCCACCAAAAGAAGGCTATCTTTTGTCCAGAGCGGAATACTATATAGATTCTCAAGGGAGCTTATGTAAGGTTGTCTTTATGTATGGAAGTCATCCAGGAAGGGTTAATGGGCATCTAATCTACAGAAGTACCTATTTTTACTATAATGATGAACCTTTAAAAGCAGTAGCGACAACCATTAATTTCAAAGACACTACACTAAGGAGCACCTATTACTTTAACCAACAAGCTGCATCCATCAAAAGCAATCGTTCCAGTTCCAGCCAAATTCAAACGGCAAAGTCTTTCTTAAGAACTTATCATTTTACAATTTCCCCAAAAGGCTACTAACAAGCCCTGCTCCTTTCACCCCTACAAAAGCAACACAAAGGAAAACACCTAGAAACAGGGAGATATCCCTGTAATTGTTAAAGCTATTCCGCCATTCATCATTATAAATACTACCTGTAACCGCATACTGGCTTATTTTCAGCGAGTTTTTCACACTTAATAAGCCGTTATGTTGCATAGAGCCTTCTTTACCTTATTTCTTGCACTCAGTTGCCTATTCGTATTTGCACAAAATATGGGTACTGTTTCAGGTAAAGTAACCGACTCCTTACAACGACCGCTGGAAGGCGCCACCGTATTATTGGTTACCGGAGCAAAAGAGGTGACGGTGAAATCGGCCTTGTCTGATGATAAGGGAGCTTTTGTTTTAGAGAAAATAAAGTTCGGCACTTATAAATTGATCGTTAGCATGACGGGCTTCAGTAAAGAAACCGGCGTTACCGTCATACTCAATGAAGAAAAAAATACGATCAACGTAGGCACAGTAAAACTAATGAACGCTGCTACAAACCTGCAGGGCGTTACCGTAACATCGCAACGTCCTCCGGTGGAAAGAAGAATTGATAGAACAGTTGTAAACGCTGATCAGATGGTGAGCGCTGCGGGATCAACAGCCTTGGATGTATTGGAGCGGTCTCCAGGCGTTTCTGTTGACAACAATGGCATTATCAGTTTAAAAGGGAAGAATGGTGTTACCATTTTTGTTGATGATAAATTTACGTATCTAAGCGGCGCCGATCTTGAAAACTACTTACGTTCATTACCCGCCTCTTCGGTAGACCAGATAGAACTAATGACCAACCCGCCGGCTAAATACGATGCAGCTGGTGGCGGTGGTGTTATTAATATCCGTCTGAAAAGAACCAAGACAAAAGGGTTCAATGGCTCCCTCAATACGGCCTACACGCAAGGCAAGTATGCCAAAACAAACAATAGCGCCAACTTCAATTATCGCAGCGGCAAGTACAATCTGTTCAGTACACTGACACAGAACTACGCCACTAACTTTTCTGACCTTACTATAAATCGTCACTTCAAAAAACCAGATGGCAGCCGCTATTACGATTTCTTACAAAGCACCTATATTAAACCTTCAGGACTTGCTTTCTCTGCCAAAGTGGGTACCGACTATTACGCTAATGAAAAGACGACATTCGGCGTTGTTCTTACCGGTGTTACACGAAAAGGAGAACGCAACAATGACAACACCAGTCAAATTTTGAATACCAGTTATCAACTCGACTCCACCATTGTTGCCCACAACACACAGGATAACTCATTCAAAAACGGCGGTATCAATTTAAATTTAAGAAAACGCATAAGAAAGAATGGGCCAGAGTTCTCTATAGATGCCGACTATATTCACTACGGAACCGGTAATGTGCAGGAGTTCAACAACTTTACTTTCCTGGCGGACAATACACTTTCACAACAGGATCGCTTAGACGGCGACCTGCCTGCCGGCATCAATATTTATTCGTTGAAAACAGATTACACACATCCATTGAAAAAAGGTTGGAAGGTAGACGCTGGTGCAAAATCGAGCCAAACGGAAACAGATAACGTGGCTGATTATTTTTCTACAATAAACAATGTAACAAAACCTGACTACGACAAAACGAATCATTTTATCTATAAAGAAATCATTCATGCAGCCTATATCAATAGCTCTCATGAAGGTAAACGCTGGTCCATGCAGTTAGGACTGCGGGCAGAGAATACCGTATCGAACGGAAAGCAGTTAGGCAACGCGGTGAAGCCCGATTCTGCATTTAAGAGAACATACACCAGTTTATTTCCTACGGCCTATCTGAATTATAAACTGGATAGCGTTGGGAACCACACACTCACTCTTGATTATGGTCGCCGAATTAACCGACCTTATTACCAGGATCTGAATCCTTTTATTTCGCCATTGGATAAGTTCACGTATTATGTAGGGAACCCGTACCTACAACCGGCCTATACACACAATGTACAGTTGTCATACAGTTACAAGAATAGGATAACTGTTGGATTCAGATACAGTTCTACTTTGAATAACACCAACGAGACCATTGAGATCGTAAATGGGACTTATTACAGTCGCCCGGGAAACATTGGTAAGATCACCAACATCAGTGGCTCATTAGAAGGCGATCTGCCTTTACGGAAATGGCTAAACTTCGGTTTTTATTCAGAAGTGACGAACATCCATTCTAAAACCAATTTTTACACCGGCTTTTTAGATACACAGGGCACATTTTGGTATGTACAGCCTAACCTGCGTTTCACTTTCAAGAAAGGATGGGCCGCACAGCTCGATGGCGTATATCAAACAGGTCTTACATCAAACCAGTTCTATTTATTGGAAAGAGGACGATTGAACGCAGGCGTTTCTAAAAAGGTTTCTACAGCTTTGACCGTTCGTGCAGCGGTGAATGATATTCTATACACCAATATCAACCGCGGCATCATTAATAATCTCGCCAATACGGAGGCTAATTGGCGTAATGCAAACGATTCACGTACGTTTTCTATTGCCATTGCCTATCGTTTCGGGAAAGCTATTGCCGATCTGAGAAAACATAGCCAAAACAGTGCACAACAGGAACAAAGCAGGGTGAAAGAATAATGAGCAAGGAAGGGAATATTGAACAAGGAACAAGGAATGATGAATAATGAATGAGGGAATGTTCGATGCTCAATATGCAATACTCAATGCTCAAAGAACAAGGTGCAAGGAGAAAAGACTGCTATCATTTTACGCCGTTGTTGTTTCTCTTAGCCCTTGTGCTGCGGCTGCTCCAACAACTGAAAGGAGAAGATACATCCTGCTATAGGCTGTTTACTTCCACTAGTGTTGTTGGTGGGCTGGTCACATGGCCATAGCCACAACACTAACGGCGGCGTTAAAAGAGACCAACAAAAGCCACAACAAAAGTGTTTCATATTCAGACATATTGCCTCTCTTATGGAATGCTCTATTCCTTTGCATCTCAAATAAGCATGATACAGTTTTCTAAGTCTCTTATTCTTGGCTTCTTATTGTTTACTTCTTTTGAGGCTTTTAGTCAAAGAACAGGACAAGACTCTACTATTGGTTGCACTTTTCTTGATGATGTTCACGCTAGCTTCCCGGGCAGTATTGAAACCTGGAATAAATACTTATTAAGAAAGTTGAATCCGGCTATTGCCAAGCAAAATGGAGCACCAGTAGGAATATATACTGTATATGTTCATTTTAAAATAACCAAAGTTGGTAGTATTGATAGTGTAAGGGCTACCACAAATCATGGCTACGGAATGGAAGAAGAAGCGGTGCGAGTGATACAGCATGCACCCAAATGGTCTCCGGCCATAAAGAATGCCATAAATGTACCGGAATGGAAGCAACACGCTATTACATTCACCGTATCCAAATAGATAACCGAAATAGGAAACAGTTAGCATAGTATGTACTTACAGGTAAAGTAAGCCATCTGCAAACACCTAGCCTCCTACCCTTCTGCTTTTTGTATAATCAACCCAACAGAAGTAACAACATACTCATTCAACTGAAGCTTCAAGTGTATTTCTTGTTTGTGCGGCAAGTAGTCAACTGCATAATCTTCGGGCATAGCGCCCATGGAAAAGTCAAACGGTTCAACAAAATGGCCATCACTTCTCAGCTCATTAGCCAGTTGCTCCAAGTCTTTCCTTCTAAAGATCACTGTATTATCATTATCAAGAGTCAATTCTTCAGATGATATATTGTACTCCGTTGTATGCACGGCCCATCCACCCGGCTTTAGTGTTTTTAATTGGTTCTTTAAAAAGGTTAGTCCTTTTTCAATAGAACCCAAATGCTCAAACGAACAACTGGACCAGTTAAAGTCAAAGTCTTTCAGATCACCCGGTATATCATTCATATCTACAGCCCTGTATTGCACATGTTGGCGCAGTGTTTCATCACTACACAAACCACGCTTATTCAATGATTCAATACCAAAGCATAATTGATCTGCAACGGTCCATCCTTTTTCAATACCCACTTCTGGGAAAATATCGGTGGCCAGTATATCACAACCATAGTTAGCAAATACAGAAGGCAACGGTTCTGTTCCTACCGCGAATACCAAACCTTTTTTACCGCCAGCAATACAGCCCCTTTCCCATAGCGCCTGCATCACATACGCGAACTCCCACTGCTTTCGATGAAATCGTGCCGGCTCCTTTATCTCCCTTACCCATCGATTATACCAGTCCGTATGCCAGTCCTGAGCTTTGCAAAGTTCTGAAATGCGCCAACCCCGGTTATATATAAGAGGCGAAGGCGGAACCCACTCCGGCTCCGGCGCTGTCACAGCCCGTTCATCTACCGTATGCTGTTGTTCTTGCTTATTGGAACGAAACCAGTTCTTTACCGTATTGGGAATGCTCATAACAATGATTTATAAACCTTAAAATACTCCTGTGCACTACGCTTCCAATCAAACAACTTACCACGCTCCCGGATCCGGTCTGCAAGCCCGTTCTGACTGTAGGTATGTAGTCCATCCATCAATACCTGCTGCATGTGGGCAGGCTCAAAGCTTTTAAAGTAAAAGGCCACATCGCCACCAACCTCTGGCAGTGATGTAAGGTTTGAAAGGAAAATCGGTTTACCAAACTCCATAGCTTCTACTACGGGCAAACCAAAACCTTCGGCCAAAGAAGGATGCACATATGCTTTGCAGTTCTTCATGTACCATGCCTTTTCACTTTCGGAAATGGGGCCCAGTATATGCAAGCGTTCCTCTACTTTTCTACCTTTTGCCTGCTTATGCATAAAGCTTACATAGTCGGGCTCATCCAGGCGTCCGGCTACCACCAGTTCCAGGTCAGCATCGTGTTCCAGCAGCGCCAGCAGTGTATGAAAGTTCTTTTTCTGATTCACATATCCAATACCGAATAAGAATGGACGTTTGGGTTGATAAGAATTGATGCCTAACACTGGTTTCTCTACATGGCGACTACCATTATGGATGACATAAACCGGCTTATTGCCCACCTCGCAGTTTTTAAGTACATCATTCTTACAAAACTCCGACACACATACTATTACGTTGCTGCGCTTTATTAACTGCTGAGTACGTGCTATACTTTCTCTTTGTTCTCTTATTGGTTTGCCTTCGTGCAACGCGTTCAGGTCATGGATGGTTAAAACCACCTGTACAGATTTGTTTCTATAGGGAACAATTCTACCTGTTTGAAAGGGCGCATGCCAAACACGGCAGTTCCAAATAAAGGGCTTGAAAAAACGGTGACGCTTATGTTCAATAATTACTTTGTTACCAGGTCCAAAAGCGGCTTTGTCTTTCCGATGTACATAAAACTCCAATTTCGGCAACCCATGCTCTTCCAGTAACGGATTGACATGCAAGCCCAAATTCAAACAATAATGATACAGCCCTGAGTTGGGATACTTCATCAGGTCGCAATCCAATATAATTTGGCCCATACGTTATGCTTTATTCAAAATGAGGTTACAGGGCACGGACACATCAGTACTTTATCTATCAGTAAATCGGAAAATAAATGGCAATTAAAGCAACGTTTCTACGTTAAAGAAGTCTCATAATTTTCGCAGGGACAAATACAAAACAAAGCTCTTTTATACATTTTATATTGATGGGCTAACGCTTACGGTATAAATTTTGCTTCCGAAGGCCATCCAACTTGTCCATCCTACCTTATAAAAGCTCACCTATTACTTAACCGTTGCTAATCTACACCACATGCACATGAACAGAATCGTTTTCGATTGTGAACGGATGAAGTATCCTAACACCGGCCTATACAGCTATTGCCTCAACCTTGGAACGCGATTACAGCAAACCTTACACCAAAACGCACAGTTAACCTTTTTTATTCCGCCTGCTGTCAAAAAAATCTTTGGTTCACAAAGCTCCAATATTATCCAGCACTCCTATCAAAAGTTTTGGCTTCCCTCTTTAAAAGACTACCACATCTGGCATGCTACCTATCAAGGCAGTCAGTACCTACCACAACTCAACAAGAAAATTAAAGTTGTGTTAACTATACATGATCTAAACTTCATGCATGACCCTAGAAAGTCGGAAGCCAAGAAAAAGAAATATTTAAAAGTGCTACAGCACAACATCGACAGAAGCGCTGCTATCATCTGCATTTCAGAATTTGCGAAATCAGATGTTCTTCAATACTGTGCTACAAAGAATAAGCCTATATATGTTATACATAATGGTACTAACAGTTTAGAAAAGCCGGGCCTGTTTGGCAATTCTTACAAGCCACGAACACGCTTTCTTTTCTCTATTGGTGTAATGGAGCGAAAAAAGAACTTTCATGTATTGTTACCGCTACTGCAACAAAACAAAGACATGGAATTACTAATAGCCGGGCAGCCAAACGATAGAGAGTACATCGATTATATTATAAGCATGGCCAGAGAATTAGGTGTGGAAGAAAAACTAAAAGTACTCGGAGCCATATCCGAAGAGGAAAAATCCTGGTATTATGAAAACTGCTATGCATTTACGTTTCCTTCTTTGTCAGAGGGCTTTGGATTGCCGGTAACAGAGGCCATGTCTGTAGGCAAGCCACTTTTCCTTTCCGACAAAACGGCCTTACCAGAGATCGGTCAAGACATTGCTTTCTACTTTAACGATTTTAATAGTGCACACATGCAAAAGGTATTTATAGATGGTATGCAGCAGTACAAGACTGAGAAAATGCAGGATGCTATCAAGTTGCGTGGCCAGGACTTCTGCTGGCAGAAAGCAGCACAACAATATATCAACGTTTATCAATCACTCTGATTAAAAAGGTTAAACCAATAGACAATGAAAATCTACCAACGTCTTTTAACCTATGTAAAACCCTATGGGCGTTTTATCCTGCCCTTCTTTGTGCTTACACTGATCAGTGTATTCTTTAGCATTTTTCAATTTGCGTTGATCATTCCCTTGCTGAATTTCTTGTTCAATCATACCAGCCCTGAAGACGTTCAGAGGTATGCACATGCTCCTTCCTTTTCATTAACGGCCAACTTTTTCAAGGATTTCTTTTACTACCAGGTATACCGCCTTAAAAACATGAACCCCAAATATGCGCTGTACCTGATTGCTGCGCTGATTGTAGTAGCTGTTATCTGTACCAACATCTTCCGGTACCTGGCACAACGCTGTTTGGTTAATGCCCGCACGCTGTTGGTAAAACGATTACGTGAAGCTTTGTTTACGAAGATCAACAGGCTCCACCTGGGCTATTTTACAAAAGAACACAAGGGCGATTTACTTTCCCGGATGAATGCCGATGTTTTTGAAATTGAAGCCGTTGCTGCCAACTCTATTGAAGTGCTTTTTAAAGAGCCTTACGTAATGATTGGTTATTTCATTGCGCTCTTTGCCATATCGCCACAACTTACCTTGTTTACTTTGGTCATCATTCCTATTTCAGCAGTTGGTATAGCATCGGTTACCAAACGATTAAAAAAAGAAGCCACAGCGGCTCAGGCGTCCATTGGCCGGTTATTTACCATCATTGATGAAACACTAATGGGTATGCGTATTATACGCTCCTTCAATGCTTCCAAGTTCATTATCGATAAGTTCAGCCAGGAAAACGACTTTTACCGGAAGGCCAGTTTACAAGGATTTAGCCGACGCGAATTAGCACCTGCCTTTTCTGAAGCATCGGGTGTATTTGTAGTGGCTTGTATATTGGTATTTGGTGGTAGCCTGGTCTTAAAAAATCAAGCTACCGGCACAGGTCTGCAAGCCAGTGCATTCATAGCATTCATAGCCATTTTCTCACAAGTAATCCGTCCCGCCAAAGCCATGGTAATTGCTATGGCCAATATTCAACGGGGAGAAGCGGCTGGTCAACGCATACTACAGGTGCTGGATACCCAGGTAGAGGTTGACGATCATCCCAATGCCATACCATTACCTTCTTTTGAAGACGCTATTGAATTTAAGGATGTAAGCTTTGCTTATCATAATAAACCCGTATTGCAGCACGTTAATTTTATTATACCGAAAGGAAAAACGGTTGCCCTGGTGGGCCCCTCTGGAGTAGGCAAATCCACTATAGCCGACCTGATCCCCCGCTTTTATGATGTAAGGAGTGGTGAAGTGTTGATCGATGGCATTGACGTAAGGGGATATACCATGGAGTCGCTTCGAAGCCATATGAGTTTTGTAACTCAGGATGTGATTCTTTTTAATGATACCGTCTTTAATAATATTGCGTTGGGCCAACCTGAAGCAAAGATGGAAGATGTAATAGAGGCAGCTAAAATTGCAAACGCCCATGAATTTATTAGCAATACGGAAGACGGCTACCAAACTATTATTGGTGATCGGGGCATTCGTTTATCTGGAGGGCAACGCCAGCGATTGAGCATTGCGAGAGCGGTGTTCAAAAACCCATCGATCCTGATCCTGGATGAAGCCACATCTGCCTTAGATACAGAGTCTGAAAAGTTAGTGCAAGATGCTTTGAATAAACTAATGAAAGGCCGAACCACCTTAGTAATTGCACACCGTCTCAGCACTATTAAGGAAGCGGATGAGATCATTGTATTACATGAGGGTCAGATCATAGAAAGGGGCAATCATAAGGAATTAATTGAAACGGAAGGAAGCATTTATAAGCGACTAACTAACCTTCAAAAAATTGCCTGATTTTGTGTATTTCTCTTCACGAAAAACATTAACAATAAACCCTGCCAATTAAAAATTAAAGCTGGGCCATCGGCATAGGAATTGAAGAGATAAATGTACACCCACCACCATAAATCGAACCATGAAAAGTTTAATCACCCTTTTTTTCCTCATGACCATTTTCAGCTCATGTGATAGGAGTGCTGGTAACTCCTCAACAGATTCTTTTGCCCCAGCTACGGCAGAGTCGAAAATAAACGTAGCATATGGAAACGACTCGGCTCAACGCTTGGACATTTATTTGCCGGCAGGCCGAACCAGCGCTACTAAAGTGCTGGTGTTAATACATGGGGGCGGCTGGGCAGGTGGCGACAAAAACGAGTTTGCTTCTGTCATTCCCACCCTGCAAAAACAATTACCCGGCTATGCTATTGTTAATGTAAACTATCGTTTAGCTAACCAGTTCGGGAACCATTTTCCCACCCAGGAAAATGATATAAAAGAAGCACTACGATTTGTATTAGGTAACACAAAAGATTATCGCATTTCAAAAGACATAATTATATTAGGCACTTCAGCTGGCGCCCACCTGGCGCTGCTACAAGCCTATAAGAATACCGATGTCGTAAAGCCAAAAGCCGTCATTTCATTCTTTGGACCGACAGACATGGCAGAGATGTATAACCGGCAAACTAATTCTTACTATCAATTTGCCATTGGCTTATTAGTTGGTGGCACACCTGCCAAAGTACCTGAGGCTTATGCAAAGGTTAGCCCCATCAATTTTGTAACGCCTCAAAGCGTTCCTACGTTATTATTTCATGGTGGTAGAGATGGGATGGTACCGGCTTCTCAATCAAAAAACTTAAAGGCTAAACTGGACAAATTAAGTGTGCCTTCAGAGCTGGTCATTTATCCTAGAGAAGGACACGGCTGGTGGGGAGCTACACGGGATGACTCCTTTAAAAAGATTGTGGCGTTTTTGAAGAAGCATGTTGGGTGAGGAAAAGCTGCACGCTGTACGCTGCACGCAGCGGGTTTCACGCAGAGCGCGCCAAGGCGCGGAGAGGGGATTTCGCACAGAGGAATTGCCTATAAAACAAAAGCACTCCACCTAAGGAGTGCTTTTTTATTTTCTTCTTCTTTATTGACCATTGAATATTGATCGTTGAGCATTGAACATTTCCTTCCCTTCCGTGGACCGTCATCTGTCGACCGTGGACTTCTTCTCACCGCTCGTAGCTCATAGCTCGCAGCTTTCCTCCCTTCATCATTCTTCCTTCCTTGTTCCTTGTTCAATATTCCTCTCCTTTCCTCCTTTCCTCTGTGCGAAACCCCCTCTCCGCGCCTTGGCGCGCTCTGCGTGAAACCAGATTCGGTCAAAAAATTGCATCGCTGTTCATTGATCCTTCTTTAATTTGATATATGAAAGCAATGGCTCCCCTGGCAGAACGTATGCGCCCGCATACATTGGATGAATTGGTAGGACAAGAACACTTGGTCGGCAAAGGCAGTATACTACGTACAGCAATAGAAAGCGGTAAGATTCCTTCAATGATCTTATGGGGCCCGCCAGGCACAGGGAAAACTACACTGGCTAATATCATTGCGCATCAACTACAACTACCATTTATAAACCTCAGCGCTATTAGCTCAGGTGTAAAAGAAGTGCGCGATGCCATTGCTACTGCTCAAAGGGCAGGCGGCGCCATTTTGTTTATTGATGAGATACACCGGTTTAATAAAAGCCAACAAGATGCCTTATTAGGGGCAGTAGAGAAAGGTACTATTACACTTATTGGCGCTACAACGGAGAACCCCTCTTTTGAAGTCAACAGTGCCTTGCTTAGTCGTTGCCAGGTCTATGTACTGAAAGCTTTAGAAGATGAAGATTTGGTTAAACTGCTTCAGCAAGCTTTAGAAAAAGATGATCAGTTAAAAGAAAAGAAGATTGAGTTAAAAGAAACGGAAGCGTTACTTACCATTTCAGGAGGTGATGCCCGCAAACTGCTCAACTTACTGGAACTGGTAGTAGACACACTTACAACGGGAAAAGGATCCAATGGCAAGCATGGGATTACCAATGAGAAAGTAATGGCCATTGCCCAACAGCGTATAGCCATCTATGATAAAAGCGGTGAGCAGCATTACGATATTATTTCTGCCTTTATCAAGTCCATGCGCGGTTCAGATCCCAATGGTGCCATATACTGGTTGGCCCGCATGATAGAAGGCGGAGAAGATGTAAAGTTCATTGCACGCCGTATGGTCATCTTTGCCAGTGAAGATATAGGAAATGCAAACCCCAATGCCCTGCTCTTGGCCAATGCCAGCTTTGAAGCCGTGAATAAAATTGGTTATCCGGAAGCCCGGATAATCCTGGCCCAATGCGCCACATATCTGGCCTCCTCTCATAAGAGCAACGCATCGTATATGGCCATCAACGAAGCGTTGGATCAGGTGCGTCGGGAGGGCGACTTACCAGTACCATTACACATACGTAATGCGCCTACAGGCCTAATGAAGAAACTGGGATATGGCAAGAACTATAAGTATGCGCATGATTATGAGGGTAATTTTACAGAACAGGAGTTTTTACCAGAAGAAATCAAAGGCACCACCTTTTACGATCCCGGTCATACACCACGAGAAGAAGAACTTCGCAAATTCCTGCGCAGTCGCTGGGGTAATAAATACGGTTATTGACAACAGATATGAAGGATTTGAAATAGATTAGCAGGATCATTAATTCGTATTAGATGAAACGCTCAAGCATAGCCATTGCTTTTTCTTTGTTTTTATCGCAAACTACTTCCGCCCAACAGATCATTAATCGTGATGCTGAAATAGAAGGCATGGTCAAAGAAGTATCTTCCGACTCATTAAGAGCCTATGTAAACAAAATGGTATCCTTTGGTACACGCCACACATTAAGCTCTACTACAGATAAGAAGCGTGGTTTAGGTGCTGCAAGGGAATGGGTTGTTCAAAAATTCAATGAGTTTGCCAAACAAAGCAATGGGCGCTTAACAGCGTTTGTAGATACCACCATTTTAGAGCCTGATGGCAGAAGGATCGACTCGCGCATTAATCTAGGCAATGCTATGGCCACTTTAAAAGGTACAGATCCCAATGATGATCGGATCTATATCATTAGTGGGCACTTAGACAGCCGGGTTACCGATGTAATGAACCGAACAGCCGATGCACCAGGTGCGAATGATGATGCCAGTGGTGTTGCTGCTTTAATAGAATGTGCGCGTATTTTGAGCAAACATTCTTTCCCAGCTACAGTCATATTTGTAGCCGTTAGCGGAGAAGAACAAGGCCTTCTGGGTGCAGAATACTTAGCTAAGAAAGCAAAGGCCAATAACTGGAACATTGATGGATTGTTGAACAATGATATTATTGGTAGCAACAACAGCAGCGAAACAAATATTATTGACAACTCCAAAGTGCGCATCTTTAGCGAATCCTTTTCACAACAAGATACAGGCCGTGTTCTTCAAAACATCAGAAGTATGGGTCTGGAAAATGATGGCCGTTCCCGCCAGTTGGCCCGATATATTAAAGAAGTAAGCGAACGCTATGTTGATGACCTGGAAGTGATGCTTGTATATCGTAACGACCGCTTCTTGCGTGGAGGAGACCATACCCCATTTGTACAACGCGGTTATCCGGCAATTCGCGTAACAGAGATGAACGAGAATTTTAATCATCAGCACCAGGATCTCCGCACGGACAAGGGCGTAGTATATGGCGACTTGCCAGAATTTATGGATTTTGAATATCTACGTAAGAATACTTCTTTAAACCTGGCAACCTTAGCCAACCTGGCAAAAGCACCTTCTGTGCCTCAAGAAGTAAAAGTGGATGTAAAGAATCTTACCAACTCAACATTTTTAAGCTGGAAGGCACCTAAGAACGGCAAGGTAAAAGGTTATTATGTAGTAATGCGTGAAAGCAGTTCTCCTGTATGGCAAAAAAAGTTCTTTACGTATGAAACTAGTATGCGCCTGCCCTATTCCAAGGACAATTACTTCTTTGCAGTACAGGCCGTAAATGCTACTGACAATGAAAGTTTGCCGGTAATTCCTGCTGTTGGTCGCTAAATTTGTGCTATGCAAATAGAATGGCGCCTTAAGCAATTTGACGAACTGACACCACATGAGCTCTACGCGATCTTACAACTACGTATTGAAGTATTTGTAGTAGAGCAGCATTGTGTTTTTCAAGACGCTGACAACAATGACCAGGGATCATTCCATCTAATGGGTTGGCAAGACAATCTGCTGGCTGCTTATACAAGACTAGTGCCGCCTGGCAACATTTATGAGCAGGCCTCTATTGGCAGAGTGGTAACGTCGCCCAACGTACGACGATTTGGTGCAGGTAGACAACTAATGCAACAATCCATTGAAACCGTTTACCAACTCTTTGGCCAAGGGCCTATTAAGATAGGCGCCCAGTTTTACCTAAAGAAGTTTTATGAGTCTTTCGGTTTCCAACAAATAAGTGATATCTACTTAGAAGATGATATTGAGCATATATATATGATGAAGCCATAATAGGAGAAACCAACTAAGTGTATTTACCTATTTTCTGCTATAATTTTATAGAAACATTAGCAAAGGTTTGCTCATTAAATTTTCTGCAACTACATTAGCGCAGTTATCCAACTCTTGTAAACCAAAATTCAGTATCCATGAGAACAACTGTACCTAGCGTACGTACATTTGTATTCATTTGTGCTTTCCTGCTCGCGACCTCTAACACCTATTCACAATCGATTTTTTTTGGTGGCAAAAATGAAATAGGCTTAGCCCTTGGACCCTCCTTTTTTCTAGGAGATCTGGGTGGGCATAAGGGAAGAGATATTTCTGACACCCGTCCTGGTGGTCTGAAGCACTTGAATCTACCTCTAACTAAACTATCTAAAGGATTATTTGTTGCTACTTATCCAAATACCTGGTTAGGACTTCGGTTAGGCATCAACCACACTGTTCTTGAAGGTGATGATGCATTAATTCCAACTGTTGACCAAAATGATGATGCCTGGTTCCGTAAAAAAAGAAATCTTAGTTTCAAGACCAGTGCCTTAGAAGGTCATTTACTGGCTGAAATTTTACCTCTTGGCTTCATGGAAGAATTTACAGAAGCCAGCCTACAACCTTACCTTTTAGCTGGTGTTGGCGTTACTAAGGTAAATCCTAAAACCCTGTACAATGGAGAATGGATTGAGCTAAAACCATTGATGCTTGAAGGTCACGGTATGGAAGAATTCCCAGAGCGTAAAAGCTATAGCAACATCGTACCATCATTAAACGTAGGTGCAGGTTTTAAATACTATTTTGGCCGTAATAAATTTGCTGGTTTAGAAGTTTTACACCGTTCATCTAAAGGCCCTGGTGCTGATATGATCGATGGTGTAAGTACAAACTATATCGATCCAAACTTATTTGATAAATACCTGAGTCCTAAACAAGCAGACCTTGCTAATGCGCTTTACTTCCGTGAAGATGAATTGAAAAATCAAAATGGAAGTGTACTGCGTATTCGTCCGCAGGTTGGTGAACAAAGAGGTGATGGCGGAAAAGAAAAAGACTCTTGGTTTACTGGCATAATCCGCTTTGGATGGGTGATGCCAGATCCAAATTCATTAGAGTCCAGACAAGCAAAACAAATGCGTTGTCCAACATTCTACTAAGAATTATGTATATTAACTGAAACAACTTCTAAATTAGAATAAGATCTTTCCAGTAAGCGACAGAGAACTTAATAAAATTCAAATCCTGGTTGAATAAACCTAATCCGTTCCCTATAGTACGCTAATTACAATTTTATTAATCATTCTCTGTCTCCCCTTACTGGAATCAATAAACGCTCTTTGTTTCAACAACCATAAGTCATTTACAAATAAAAAAAGCCGCATAAATTCTTCTGATTTATGCGGCTTTTTTTATTTACCTACTAGCGTTTAATTCAACAGTTTTTTCCTGGGCTTCAATTCATCTTTTAAGAACTGCCCTGTAAAGCTTGCTTTAACTTTAACCAGGTCTTCCGGTGTACCTTCAAACAAAATCTGTCCTCCACCAGAACCCCCTTCAGGGCCAAGATCAATAATATGGTCTGCTACTTTCACAACATCCAGATTATGTTCAATAACCAGTACCGTATTACCTCTATCCACCAATTTATTAAGTACCTCTAACAAGTGATGGATATCTTCAAAATGCAAGCCTGTAGTTGGCTCATCTAAAATATAAAAGGTCTTACCTGTATCTTTCTTCGCCAGCTCAGTTGCCAGTTTTACACGCTGCGCTTCACCACCTGATAAGGTAACGGCCGATTGCCCAAGCGTGATGTACCCTAACCCTACATCTTGCAACACTTTGATTTTTCTGTAAAGGAAGGGAACATTTTGAAAAAACTCTACCGCCTCTTCTACTGTTAGGTCCAATACATCGGCAATGGACTTTCCTTTGTAGCGGATCTCTAATGTTTCCCTGTTGTAGCGCTTACCATTGCACTTTTCGCAATGCACATATACATCGGGCAGGAAGTTCATTTCAATAACCCGCATACCACCACCTTCGCACACTTCACAACGGCCGCTTTTCACATTAAAGGAAAAGCGTCCTGCATTGTAGCCACGGATCTTTGCTTCAGGAATTGAAGCAAACAGTGTTCTGATTTCTGTAAAGAAGCCACAATAGGTAGCGGGGTTGCTCCGCGGTGTACGCCCGATAGGCGTTTGATCAATTTCAATGACCTTATCAATATGCTCTAAGCCTTTTATGGATTTATAAGGCATAGGTGTACCCTTAGATCCATAACAGTGATGCGATAAGATCGGATACAGCGTATCATTAATTAGTGTTGATTTTCCACTACCGCTAACACCAGAAACAACGATAAACTTACCTAATGGGAATGTAGTACTTACATTCTTTAAATTATTCCCTGTTACACCTTTCAATGTAATAGTCTTACCATTGCCTTTACGACGCTCCTTTGGAACTTCAATTTCTCTTTCGCCATTTAAAAAATGTGCTGTCAGGGTATCATTTCTCAAAACATCTTCCGGTTTGCCCTGTCCCATCACGCGGCCACCATGATAGCCAGCCTTAGGGCCAATATCAATAAGATGGTCTGCCGCCAACATAATGTCTTTATCATGCTCTACAACCAACACACTGTTTCCAATATCACGAAGGTTCTTTAACGCCGTAATTAACCGGTGGTTATCACGCTGGTGTAATCCAATAGAAGGTTCATCCAAAATGTAAGTGATGCCTTGCAATTGAGATCCGATCTGCGTAGCTAAGCGGATACGCTGGCTCTCTCCCCCACTTAGGGTTCGCGTTGGTCTATTTAATGTCAGGTAGGTTAATCCCACATCCAGCAAAAACTGCAACCGCTCCCGTATTTCCTTATTCAACTCACGGGCTATAACATTTTGCTTTTGGCTCATACGGCTCTCAATATCTTTAAACCAAGCCGCAAGCTGCACCAGGTCCAATTGACTGAGTTCTGAAATATTTCTTCCATCTACCTTGAACCACAAGCTTTCTTTTTTAAGGCGTGTACCATTACATGTAGGGCAAGTAGTTAGCTCCATAAAAGCTTCTGCCCATCGCTGTATGGCCTCGGATGTACTGGTAGCAAACCAACGCTTTATTTGATTTACAACACCTTCAAACTCACCATTGCTTGAACCTTCACTTATTTCTTCATCATCAAAATGCAGTTCATCGCCTGTTATTCCTTCTTCTTTTCCATACAGCAACAGGTTTAATGCCTTCTCTGGCAAATCTTTAACCGGCTTATCTAAACTGAATTTATTGCGTCTGGCTAGTTGCTGTACCTGTCTAAAAGAATAAGCCTCACGTTCGCCACCCAAAGGTGCTATACCACCCTCAT
Source organism: Flavisolibacter tropicus (assembly GCF_001644645.1). Lineage (NCBI taxonomy): Bacteria > Pseudomonadati > Bacteroidota > Chitinophagia > Chitinophagales > Chitinophagaceae > Flavisolibacter > Flavisolibacter tropicus. The sequence continues at coordinate 1,888,834 of NZ_CP011390.1, forward strand.
TAATACTTAAACTATCATCAGGGATTATAGCACTCATACTTACATTATATACTTGCCCTAAGCCTTTACAAGTAGGACAAGCACCATAAGGTGAGTTAAAAGAAAACGAGTTTGGTGATGGTTCTTCATACGAAATACCCGTGTCTTCACACATCAACTGACGGCTATAAGATACCTCACCAGCACCGCTTCCATTATCTTTTTCATAGGCCACAAACATCAGGTCCTTACCAAGCTTCAACGATTGTTGTACACTTTGGCTAATGCGTGTGCGCATTGATTTTTCTACTTTCAGACGGTCCACTACCAGTTCTATATCATGAATCTTATAGCGGTCCAACTGCATTTTAGGCGTTAGGTCTTTTATTTCTCCATCTACACGAACTTTTAAAAAACCTTTCTTTCGTACTTCTTCAAATAGTTCGCGGTAATGTCCTTTTCTACCTCTTACTAAAGGTGCCAGAAATGTTACTTTATAGCCATCCAGCTTTTTGAAAAGGTTATTGACAATTTCATCTTCACTCCACTTAACCATTTTCTTACCGGTGTTGTAAGAATAAGCCTCGCTGGCACGTGCATATAATAAACGAAGGAAGTCATAGATCTCCGTGACAGTACCAACAGTAGAACGAGGGTTTTTATTGGTAGTCTTTTGTTCTATAGAGATAACCGGAGATAACCCCATGATTTTGTCTACATCTGGACGCTCCATCTCGCCCATAAACTGACGGGCATAGGCTCCAAAGGTTTCCATATAGCGTCGCTGTCCTTCTGCAAAGATGGTATCGAAGGCTAAAGAAGACTTACCACTACCACTTATACCAGTAATAACAACAAGCTGATTTTTAGGAATGTTAATATCAATATTCTTCAAATTATGCTCTCTGGCGCCGTATACTTCAATAAACTCTCCATCTACCGGCACTTCGATTGGCTTCTTTGTCCCTTTTTTCATTCGGTTAATTCCCAAATTTTTTAGTAAGCGAAGATACGGTGCCATACATTCTCTTGCACTTCTTTAACATCTATTAAATTTTTTTAGCGGGTTTTCCCCCAATTAACGTTTTTGGCACAATATTGTCTTAGAAGGGGCAAAAACCTTTCCATCACATAATTTGCTAACAAATGAAAAACACCTTTTTATCAGCAATCATTGCCCTATTTATTGGCGCAACAGTTAATGCTCAGTCAACGGTAGACTCTATTGCAGCGAAGTATAAACTACTTCCAATGCCAGCTCCTTTAACAGTAGAAAAGACTTTCCCTGTATTAGGTTCTTATCAACTAGCTTCAGGTACTCCTGGCGCAGTTAGTGCTCCTGCCACTACAGCACCAGCTACTACTACAGCTCCTACTGCTACAGATTCTAATGCTTCTCAAACAGCTCCTGTTACAGCGCAAGCTCCAGCTACAGTAGCTACTGAAGCAACACCCTCTGTTACAATTACTTTAGATTCTGTAAACAAAGGAATTGTATGGATAGACGGTTTACCTGAAGGTAAATTCAAAGCTTACTTGAAAAAATCACCTACTACTTATCGAATTGTATCTCAGAAAACAAACCTGGGTAAAGAAATTCCAGAAGGTACTTTGTACTATGATGTACAAGCAAATGCTTTGAACATTGCTCTTGGAAAACCTTATAATGAAGAAGATCCAACAGCTGTATTTGCTGTAAATGCACCTTCTACAGAAGTTGCAGCAACATCTACTGCTAGCACAAAAAGCAAATCTGCAAAACAAAAAACAAAAGTTACTTTCTATACTGCATCTAAAGTAATTACTGAGCCTGCAACTTCAACAGAAGCGCAAGGCGGCGGTACTGACCACGATCAGCAATAAGAGTTTTCATTTGCATATACATAGGGACGAAGGGGTTGCGCAGGCAGCCCCTTTTATTTTTTTATATGGATAGGTTAAAAGAAATTATAATTTGGAAGTTAAAACACCAACCTATTAGCTTTGTAGACTTATAACTACTTGATGGTATCATTATATCACATATGCTACTTCCATCATTGCAGCACGTATTGTATGCCGTAAGGCATAATTATTTTCCCCTAATCTTACCGACTCCTATTTAATCATTTAATAACTCTTTACGTATGCAATTACCTATAGGTATCTTTTATGAACATCCTGAATGGTTTAAAAAACTGTTCGCCACACTTGAATCCTATCAACTTCCTTATGAAAAGCTACATGCTGGCTTTCATCAATTTGATCCCTTACAAACAAAACCAAAGTATAGTGTGGTTTTAAACAGGGTTAGCTCCTCCTCTTATCTAAGGGGCCATGGTCAAAGTATATTTTATGCAAAAGGCTTTATCTCCTATTTAGAGCAAATTGGCGTTCCTGTAATCAATGGTTCTAAGGCTACAGAAATTGAAACATCAAAAGCACTGCAACTACTTCTGCTTTCTCGATTAGGTTTGAAATTTCCAAAGTCAATTGTAGTTAACCACACCAACCAATTAGTAAGTGCAGCCAAGCAATTGCAATTCCCTATTGCCGTTAAGCCAAACATTGGTGGCGCGGGCGCTGGCGTTATCAAGTTCAATTCATTATCAGCCTTGGAAGAAGCTGTTGAAAATAATGCTATTGATTTGGGCATTGATCAAACAGCTTTAGTACAAGAATTTATTCCTGTTCGTGGCGGTCATATCAATCGTGTGGAAACATTGAACGGTAAATTCCTATATGCCATTAAAGTGTTTACCTCGGGCGAAAGTTTTAATCTATGCCCGGCAGAGATCTGTGCTGTTCCTGAAAAGCCAGCCGTTGAAGAAATTGGTGAAGTGTGCCTGACAACGGCTGTAAAGAAGGGCTTTAAGGTTGAAGCCTTTACGCCTCCTGCCCATATTACTCAAGCTGTTGAACGCATTGTTGCAGAAGCAAAAATAAATGTGGGTGGTATTGAGTACCTGGTAGATGACAGAAATGGTGATGAGCTTTTTTATGATATCAATGCCTTATCAAACTTTATTGCTGACGCTGAGAATGTGGTTGGCTTTGATCCATTTGTAAACCTTGTAGAATACATCAAAACATTTACAAACACTAAAACCCATTAAAATGAGATTTGGCTATTGGCTACCTGTATTTGGCGGCTGGCTACGTAACGTAGAAGATGAGGCCATGGAAACAAGCTGGAACTATGTTAAGCGCTTAGCGCAACGTAGTGAACAGATTGGCTTTGACCTTACCTTGATCGCTGAACTTTTTTTAAATGATATTAAAGGAGAATCGGCTCCTTCTTTAGATGCATGGTCTACAGCAGCTGCCCTGGCAGCCGTTACAGAAAAACAGGAACTAATGGTGGCAGTACGGCCTACGTTTCATAATCCTGCTATATTAGCTAAGCAAGCTGCTAACATAGCCCACATTAGTAACAACCGTTTATCACTTAATGTAGTATCATCCTGGTGGCAACAAGAAGCTTTAAAATACGGTATCAACTACGAGCAGCACGATGATCGTTATGCTCGCATGAAAGAATGGCTGGAAATTGTAACCGGCATGTGGGAGAAGGATGATCTAAATTATCAAGGCAATTATTATTGTGTAGAAAACACCATCCTTCAACCTAAACCTACTATAAAACCCGCTATCTATGCTGGTGGCGAATCAGAAGCAGGTAAAAACCTCATTGCACAATTATGCGACGGTTATGTTATGCATGGTGATTCTCCTGATGTAATTGCTAAACGTATTGCCGATGTGAAAGAACGTCGCGAAAAGTCAGGCCTTCCTCCTATGAAATATGGAGTGGCCGCGTATTCAATTGTCCGCAATACAGAACAGGAAGTAAAGAAAGAAATTGAGCGCATTACAGATGTAAAGGCAACAGCTGCCGGCTATAACAATTACCAGCAATGGTTGAATGGTACGCAGTTAGAAAAACGTGTATCTCTTGAAGATTATTCTGTTTCTAATAGAGGCTTACGCAGTGGTTTAACAGGAATCCCTGACCAAGTAGCTGAACAAATAAACAAATTTGAACAAGCAGGTGTTGACTTCTTCTTATTACAATGTAGTCCGCAATTGGAAGAAATGGAGCGCTTTGCTGAAGCCGTTATTTCACAAAAAGCACTCGTATAACACTGATAGACAAGATTAATAAAAAAGCCTTCTGCTTAAGAAGGCTTTTTTATTACGCGGAGTTTAAACATTTTCCAATTAACAAAGTCCTAAACAAATACAAACACTACAGTAGTGGTTATAACATGTTGATAGATTACTAACCACTAAAGACCTTATGGTACGGTGTTTGAAAAATAGACGAAAATTAAAAAGAGAATGCTATGAAGACACTACAACAATTCGCACTGGCCCTTACGTTGTTCGGCTTAATATTATCTGGATGTAAATCAATGAATCGGACACAGAAAGGAGCTGTCATTGGCGTAGCGGGTGGAGGTGCTATTGGCGCCGTGGTAGGTAAAGCGTTAGGAAACACTGCGATGGGTGCTATTGTGGGAGCTACAGTGGGTGGTGTAACCGGTGCAGTAATTGGTCGGAAGATGGATAAGCAAGCCGAAGAGATGAAAAAAGTATTAGGCGATGCAGAAGTTAAACGAGTAGGTGAAGGAATCGTGATTGAGTTTAAAGACAAAGTATTATTTGGCTATGATCGCTCTGATCTAAGCGACCAGGCACGCGCGAATCTGACCAAACTCGCGAATGTTTTACAGAAGTATCCTGATACGAACATAGAAATCTTGGGACATACAGACGATAAAGGTTCAGATGCTTACAATCAGGGCCTTTCAGAACGTCGTGCTAATTCAGCAGCAGGCTATTTGCGCTCACTGGGAGTAGCCAACGCAAGAGTTACTACAAAGGGCCTAGGTGAGTCTGACCCTAAAGTTTCCAACGATACAGAAGCCAACCGGGCAGAAAATCGTCGCGTTGAATTTGTTATTACAGCCAACGAGAAAATGGTAGAAGAAGCAAAACGTGAATCAACACAGCGTTAACCAAAATCGATAGATACATTTAAAAAGCAACACTATGAAGAAACTAGCAATGGCGGCAGCGATCGGATTAATCAGCTTCCCTGCTCTCGCCCAGAACATGACAGTAAATGCCGGAAGAACCACTTTTGGCATCAGAGCAGGCGTTAATTTTCAGAACATCAATGGAAAGAACATGGATGGTGGTGATCTGGAAAACCATGTACTTACAGGCTTTAACGCTGGCGTAAATGCCGAAGTACCAATAGGTACAGGGTTTTATGTGCAACCTGGATTACTCTATAGCCAGAAAGGAGCTCAGTCTGAAAATAAGGTAAACAAAGTACATCTTTCCTATGTTGAACTTCCTGTAAACCTGGTGTATAAACCCATTCTTGGAAGCGGCAATATGGTTTTAGGCTTTGGCCCTTATGCGGCGCTAGGCGTAGGCGGCAATGTTGAAACAAACGGCAATAAAACAAAAGTGGAGTTTGTAAGCGATTACGAACCTTCTACCCCAGCCCCTCAGTTTAAGAAATTTGATGCGGGTGCCAACTTTTTGGCCGGTTATGAATTTGTAAGCCGTCTTTCCTTCCAGTTAAATGCACAACTGGGATTAGTAAATATCAATCCTGAAATTTCAACAAACGATAAGTCTAAATTGAAAAACACAGGCTTTGGTGTATCACTTGGCTACCGTTTCTAAAATGTTATAAAGCACAAAAAAAGCTGCCCCGACGGGCAGCTTTTTGCTTTCTAAGCAATAGCTGCCAGTATATTTGCGCGGTGATTACCGAACAGAAAACCGACAACATTCAGCAACATTTCAAAATTGCTGTTGTCACCAGCCTAGTATTAGCTTTGGTGGTAGCCATCTTTTTAATGATCTATGGCAAGCAAGACTCCTTTGTTTTAATTAATGGCTATTATCATCCTTCTCTAGATCTCTTCTTTCAATACATCACTTTCCTGGGAGATGGGCTAATCTATATTCCAATTGCACTTTATTGCGCTGTATACAACAGGAAATACTTAGTGGCCGTAATTGCCGGCATTATCATCTGCACCATCCTTACGCAATTTTTAAAGAATGTGGTCTTCTCTAATGAATTGCGTCCAATTAGCTTAGAGGCGAAGAAAATCATTATTCATAAAATAGATGGCTTGACCATTCATCGGGAACACAGTTTCCCATCTGGGCATACCAGTACTGCATTTAGCATGGCATTGTTATTAGCAGCTATCATGAAAAGAAAATTCTGGTGCATCATCCTTCCGTTAATTGCATTCATGGTTGGTTATTCACGAGTATACCTATCACAACACTTTGTCACGGATGTTTTTGCCGGAATGACCATTGGAATTGTCACTGCCTATTTATCCTTACTTATATACTTTAATTATTTAAAAAGAAGGGAACAAAAGAAGAAACAATTGACATCATAAAAAAAGAAGGGCTCTCAATGAGAGCCCTTCTTTTTTTATGTTATTATCAACCTGGATATGTTAAGCACTTCTACGCTTACTATCCTTTTTTGCCGTTACTCTTTATGAGTTTAAAATAGGTTGCTTTAAAGCGGTTATCTACTACTTCGCCTTGCACTTCTGCTTTCCGTATAGCCTTGCAAAAACCATCTTTCGCATGGGCATCTCCATAGGAGTCAATATGCGTTCCATCAACATAGTAAGCTTTTCCATTGATACGCACGGCCAACTCACAATCCTGCCCCGGCAAGCCAAACTGGCATTGACCGCAAGCGGCCTCTACAACCTGTACAGGCTTAGAGGGATCAGGTTTGGTAGCGACGGTTTCTTTTGCCTGTGCATGCCCTGCCAAATAAGAAAAACAGCAGACAAGCAATATATAAAGCGATTTCATAAATAAAATATTAGAGGTGTAAAGACAAGTCAAACTTACACCTTTATTGACTACTAAGCCTGACTTAACTAGTATGCATGAAAACTGTATAACTCACAAACATTTCTAACAGCCCATCTAACGCTCCTTTTTAAAAATGATATTTCTGGAGTGACACCGAAGTATGAGCACCCCAAAACATCTCAATTTGAAATAGTATTGTTGAAAAGTAAGGACAACCCTAAAAGTGTATAAGAACATTTTATCTCACTTCGCTTCTAAAAGTTGTAGTTAACATGCACCAACAGCTCATAAAATCCACATTATTTTCTTGGAACGATTTTTTCTAATAGTATTTATAAGAATCGTATTCCCTTTTTATGACTGCATAAAAAGTACCCGAAACACCATTCCATACACGATTTAAATGAAACCGAACATGACAGCATCTACCTTACAAGCCAAGAAAACAAAGAAAGTGCTCATCATTGAAGACGAAGGTGACATGTGTTTATTGTTGAACATTATCCTCACTGGAAAAGAAATGGAACTAGAGCACGTAAAAAATCTTTCAGCTGCAAAAGAATACTTGAAAGAGCATCAACCGGAAGTAGTTCTTCTCGACAACAAGCTGCCTGATGGATTTGGCGTTGACTTTATTAGTTACATCAAAGCGAACTATCCCTCTATTAAAATTATTATGATCTCTGGATTTGACATTTCAGCAAAAGATGTTGCACTAGACAATGGTGCGGACATCTTTTTAGAAAAGCCATTCACCAAGAATCAACTTTATCAATCCATCACTGGATTGTTGCACAACTAAAAACACGAGTAAGCTAAAAGCGTTGGTCCAAAGATCAACGCTTTTATTACTATGTTTTCTATCCCCATTCGGCATACCGTTGTATAATTAGGCAGCATTAATTGCGCTTGCTAGTAACTAGAATTCTGGGCATCTTTACATGGAGTTCATACCAGCAATCAATAATTGCCCTATTATACATTTAGCCGTGACTACATCTACTAAACAAGAATGGCATCCCAATGGCCAGTTAAAAGAAGAAATTCATTATAACGGCTCATTGCCTGCAAATGGTTGGAGTTACAAATCGTATTACCCTAATAGCCAGCTTGAAAAAGAGCAATGCTTTAGCAAGGGGCAATTGATAGAACAAAAGACGTTTGATGAAAATGGTAACAAAACCAGCCATACTATCTGGAACATCCGCTTACAACAAATGGTTGATCGCCCCGTAGTTACACCAGCTTCACAAACAATTCGACCAAATGTTGCCAGTGGCTGTATGACAATTGCAAGCATTATAGAAATAATGCCTTGGGTTTGTGAACTTATTGAAGCGCCTGTTATGGCAAATGAATTAGGGGCTGCACATGACCGTTTTTACAGTCAATTTAATGATGATAAAGAAAACGAGGCTGAAGAAGAAAGAGATGAGGAAGCTTGGAGGCTGAAAGGCAAAAAAGGCAGCCTTAGTGTATTATTTGAACGCTCCGAAGGCTATTTATTCTATCACATTCATACACCAGACAACAATGATTATGTAAAAGCCAACCAATTAGTTGCACGTGCGCAGAATCGAAACCGGCTGGATATGTATTTTACAGAAGAAGAGCTTTTATTAAAAGCCACAAGAACAGCAACCCCTATCCTATATTACATAACGCCCTTTCCCAGAAGTCAATGGCTGGAGTTTGAACTGAATGTATGGGGTACTGATCCTGTTTACACCTTATTATCCAAAGCGTTTACATTGGCGCGCTATTCAATAAACATAAAGAATGACTCAGTTCCTCCTGTGCCCAGCTTTTTGGAATCGCTTCCATACTGGAATACTATCATCAAAGAGATTAAAGAGTCAGATAGTGCATTTTATATCATTCACGCACCCCACTCAGCAACGGTACCAATAGTAAAGAACCCTACCCCTAAAGAATTGGAAAGATTCCTGCAAGATCATAGATCTTCCCAGTAGAGCCTTTACTGTTGTGGCATAGTTTTTAACCGCTTTTGTAAAAACAATAACTATGACTACAGTTTCCAATACCCGTCTGCCAGAAGAAAATAAATTACCCACCACCAGCCCTGGAAATGCCAGCAACCCTCCTTTACAGGATGAGCGATTTGAACCCGCCCATAATAATCAACTAATAAATGAACATGGTGAAAAACACCTTCGGGAGACTGCTAATATTGAAGACTATCCAGATGCACAAGACGAACAACACATGGATGAAGCTATTAAAAGGCAAAAGAAAGAGGAGTAAAACTGTATAACGGCAAACCAGTTATTTTACTAATTGCTGCTCCTGAATGAGTTTATATAAATCATTGGCAAAAGCTGCATAGGCTATAAAGGTGTCAGGCTTCACCATGTACCCTGAAGCTCCTAGTTTCAGACATCGATCAATCATTACTTTGGCGGAAGAAGTAGAGGTTATGATAACCGGTATATGCCTATAAGCAGGATCTGCTTTTATGCCTTCCAAGATATCATATCCATTTTTACCAGGCATATTCAAGTCAGATAAAATTACATCGGGTAACGAAGGCTTATGTTCCTCTAGCCATTCAAACAATGCGTCTCCGTTTTTCAACTGTGATACAATTTCAAATACGCCAGCCACATCAAAGCCTTCTTTCATAAAGAACTGCTCATCCTCGTCATTTTCTACTATTATCAGCTTGTATTTAATCATGCTATTGACTGTGCCTCCCTGTTTTCTTTATTAATGGTAAAATAAAATGTAGTGCCTTTTCCTGGTTCTGACTCTGGCCAGATATGGCCGCCGTGCCGCTCAACAATTTTTTTACAAATAGCCAGGCCTATACCAGTACCCGGGTAATCTTTTTTTGTATGTAAACGCCTGAAAATATCAAAAACCTTAGGTATATCGCTTTTAGAAATGCCAATTCCATTATCAGTTACAGCGAACCTTACAGAGCCCTTCTCATACTTACATGTGACTTTTATTTGCGGCTGCTCCGCCTCTGTAAACTTCAATGCATTTGTAATAAGGTTTTGAAGCAACTGTACCAATTGTACACGATCGCCATACACTACACCTACCTCATTTTCAATCACCACTTGAGCTTTTGAGGCATCTATAGCACTCTTTACATTTTGCAAAGCTTCCTCTATCAATGCATTGACCTCAATATTTTCTTTTGCTATTTCTCCTTTGCTCAACTGCGAGTAATGCAATAAGTTTTGAATCAATTCACGCATGCGAGTAGCAGCATTGATCGACTTACTAATATAGGTCTTCAAACCTTCATGCTGCTTTGCATCCAACTTCATATCTATGAGCTGCAAAAAACTTTTAATGGTACGAATAGGCTCTTGCAGATCGTGCGATACAATAGAGGTAAACTGCTCCAACTCCTCATTAGCATAAGATAATTCAAAATTGGTAACTTTTAGCTCTTCGGCCAGCATGCGGAAGCGGTCATAGCTTTCACGCAGCGCCTTTTCAGACTCTTTACGTTCGGTAAGATCACGAACAACCTTTGAAAAGCCGATAAGTATATTCTCATCAGTATATACTGCAGTAATAACAATATTAGCCCAGAAAAGAGATCCGTCCTTTCTAATACGCCATCCTTCTTCTTCATATTTCCCCTCCCTTCTGGCTACCTTTAGTTCATGAGCAGGCTTGCCGATTAAAATATCTTCTTCTGGATAAAAAATAGAAAAATATTTACCTATAACCTCTTGAGCAGTATATCCATTAATTCTTCGGGCGCCTTCATTCCAGCTGACAATACGCCCCTTTTCATCGAGCATAAATATCCCATAATCAGTAACCTGCTCTACTAGGGAACGAAAGCGCTCTTCACTTTGGCGCAGGCGCTCGTCCTTTTCTTTCCGATCAGTAAGGTCACGTGTCACTTTAGAAAACCCTATCAGCTTATTATGTTCATTGAACAAGGCAGTGATCACCACATTAGCCCAGAAAAGTGATCCGTCTTTTCTTACCCGCCATCCTTCTTCTTCATATTTCCCAGTAGCCAAGGCTACTCTTAACTCCATTTCTGGCTTTTTACTTTCCAGATCTTCTGCAGTATAAAAAGTAGAGAAATGTTTTCCTATGATCTCGCTAGCGGTGTAACCTTTTATACGAGCAGCGCCCTCATTCCATGTTTTAATATATCCCTCAGTATCCAACATGAAAATGGCATAGTCCCTTACACTCTCTACCATCAATCGATATTTCTCTTCGCTATAACGCACATCCAATTCTGCATTTTTCTGCTCAGTGGTGTCGCGTAGTAAACAGCTATAGCCTACAAGCATCTGGTTGTTATCATACAAAGGTGACAATGTCATAGAAGCCCAAAACTTAGACTCATCTTTTTTTGTTTTCCACCCTTCAGTAACATATGTACCTCTTTTGCTGGCTTGGCTTAATTCATATTCAGCTTTGGTTAGATCGTTAAGAATAGGGTATAATGCAGCTAAGGGCCGATTCAGGAGTTCATCGGCGGAATAACCTGTAAGTGTTGTAGCTGCAGGGTTGGAATATTGTATATACCCGTTTGTATCCAGCATCAACACTGCTTCGCCTATGCCTTTCAGCAATTGTTGGTAATCAGTAAACATGGTTAAGGTAAAGGCCTCCCTAGGAAGACACTTGTTGTAAAGATAACTATCTGACTATTATATGTTTAATTTTTTGACTTCCATCCAACTCTTTTGTTTAACAAAAAAGTGTTCACAAATGGCTCTTCCAAAAAATACTTCCATCCATATGAAAGGCAAAATTCAGGCAATTCACAAGCTGACAGGGCATATCACCAAGGCTTTTAACAAATTGTATTTCAGTACAGTTACACCAAAAGAACACTTCAATTGGCACTATTCTCCGAAGTTTTAATGCTACCTACTTACAGTACGAGGTCGGTATTAAATGGATTCATACAACACTAATTTTCAACATCTATACGTTTTTGAAAACAAATTGGTTAAGAAACCGGTATCCGGGCTAATCGTACTACATATTAATTATTTACTATTTTCGCTGACCTTAAAACCATACGTAATCGTGCTAAACCTGAATACTAACACTTTACAGGAGCCGCATATTATCATTGTAGATAATGATCCTGACGACAATGCGCGCTTCTTAAACTGTTTTCAACATTTAAACTGGCATCATCAAGTAAAAATGCTAAATGATGCGGATGCTTTATTTGAATTATTAGACAATACACCCCATCTTAATCTTTTACCAACACTTATTGTACTGGATTACAACTTGCCGCGTTTGGGAGGAGAAACAACATTGATACTACTAAAGAAAGACAAGCGCTTTCAAAGTATTCCTGTAGTACTATTTACTACTTCTATATCTGACAGAATGGAAAAGCAATTATTGTCTTTAGGCGCCCTTCTTTGTATTAGAAAGCCCAAAACTATAGATGGCATACATTGGCAGGTGGTGGAGCTTATGGAGTTGGCTAAAGCACAATTTCATAGCCACCAAATGGCATTAACCACTAAGTAATACTTACGCTAATAGGGAAGCTATTGTAGTACCTGCTAATAGCAAATGCTCGTAGTATGCCTCTACCCATTTGCCAAGGCCAAAATACCTTTTACTACATGGAATAACTCTTTTGGACTTAGGGGTTTGGTCACAAAAGGAATATTGAATTGTTCGCAAAACGTACGATCCAATTGGCTAGAAGATGTTGTAAACAAGACGATAGGTATACTATCAAAACGACGCTCTTTTTTAATGCGCGACACCGTTTCTTTTCCGTCCATCAGCGGCATGTTGATATCCATGATAATGAGGCAGGGAAGTTCTTCTTTTGTCTTTGCATTGGAGAGAAAATGCAAGGCCTCTAAACCGTTAATGGCAGTAGCTATTCGGGCATCAGGATTAATCTCCTTTATTGTTTCAAATACCATCAATTGGTCATCAGCATCATCATCAACACAAAGGATGGTTCGCGGAATTACGTGCATATATCTATCTGAGATAAATCAATATACACATTTTTATACTATTTGTGTGCCTGAAGCTAAGTTCGCCTAAAAGAAATGTTGATTATAAATAAGGGGTAATGAAATACCCGTAAAAAGTTTATTATTTACTCGTATGCAATATAATTGAGATTAGTCAAAATAGCAAGGGAGCTATAACTAGCAAAAAAGTGCATTGATATTGATTTCTTCTAAATAAGGATCCAGCTCATTCGTATCCTTAAAGCACTTGACCTTATTGATCCGGTCCGTATGCCTTTTAAAAAAAATCTCAACATAATAGTCTGTCAGCTGGAAAAGCAAGATGTCTTCAGCATCAGTATTACGGTCACTTACACAAGCCCCATTAAAAAGCAGGTACTGATACTTTTTGCCTTTAGAGAGACGGTTAAATTGATGAAGTAACATAGAGGTAATTATAATATCAATATAAAAAAGACAATGCCAAACTGGCTAAAGTTTAAAACTTGAAAAAAATAAACGAATAGCGGCTTTCTTTCCCCAAAATCATCTAATTGTCATTTGACCATAATCAAGGAAAAGAGTACACCATTTCCCCCTTTCATTGACTTTTATAGAAGTTACTTAAACGTACTCTTCATTACTTTTATTACACCTGAAGCTGACCATTCCGGAGAAACAATCATACGCCTTACAGTATACAGCGGCTGAGCCGAATCTCTAGGTGTAGCTAACTGGAATGCCATTTTATAACCCCGCTTTTCAATTTCGGGCAAGGCCTCTTTGCTCCAAATACCAAAGGGATAAGCAAAATAATAGACCGGCTTACCAGTAATTTCTTCTAATTGTGTACGAGTATTTGTCAACTGAAAATCCCATTCATTTACTACCTTTTTCTGCCCACGGTACTCGATGGTGTTCTCGTTTTTCAAACGATCTACCCGATGGTGATCCCAGGTGTGGCTTGCAATGACATGCCCTTCATCCGACAACTGCTTGATCTGCTCTTTGGTCATATAGCGGGGACGGCCAATAGAGATGGTCATTATAAAATAAACCCCTTTAAAGCCATACTTATCCATTTCCGGCTTAGCAATGCTGAATTGCTCTTCATCGGTATCATCGTAGGTAAGCATAACCGGCTTAGAAGGCAGTGGCGTACCCTTAGTAAGGTAAGCATATAACTGGTCAGGAAGAATGGTATGGTAACCACTATCGGCCAATGCCTTCATTTGGGCTTTAAACTCGGCCACAGTTACCTCGTAGCCTCTATCAGCCCTGCTGGCCATTTGAATATCCCGAATATGATGATAACAAAGAATAGGCACTTGTGTACGGGCCATTATAGTTGCTGCATCAGCCTTTGTTTCGTTGGCTCCAGTAGTATTTAGAATCAACGAAGGATGGTTACTACTAGCAGTAGCAGAATCTTTAACAGGTGCGGCAGTTGTTTTCGTGGAGGAATCAGAACAGCTAGCCAGTAAAGTGACTGCAGTTGCAAGGCAAAGGAGGTTTTTCATAATGTGTTTTGCTTAGACAAAGGTGTAAAAGATGAGCTTGATTTCAAAAACTTTCTTCCACTTTTTTAATTAACCATCAAATTCAATGAAATATAAGCCTGTAAAGACTTACAAACAAAAAGAGTAGACTAAAAACCACCCTTTAAAACGAATTTAACAACTTACATGGAAAAGCACCATCCTTTGGACTAATCGCCTTCCTTTTTATCGCTAATTTTTTAGGTTTAAAACCATATGCTGAAACTGTAAGGCATACCCTTTTCCTACACTTTTCCTACCCCTTGCTGTCCTCATAGTCATGACTTCTTCGGGACTGCTTCGAGGCTTGTTCGAGACTTCTTCGAAGCGGCCCGAAGGAATCCCGAAGGAGTCCCGAAGCGGTCTCGAACAAAGGATGACGCTAAGGACAGCCATTCCACAGCAAAGGATAGAATAGCCCGCAGAAACTAGTACATATCAATGGTTTACAGAAGATAAAAGGAAGTTATGGGGGAAAACTTGCAACCAAAAAACAGAAATTTAATACGTTTAAATTCTAAAATCTTTGATACCCTCGACCAAGCATTTACCAACATATGAATAAGCAGGGGCTAATAATTACATTTTTACCTACCTATTTTTCAACAATTTTGGTTCCCTATACCATGATATAGTTTTGAACTACCTATACCTATAATGATTTGTATAGCACCAGAGAGATGGTTACGATCCTGTACAAAGCAGATGGCGTCTGACGAACCCATTGTAACTAATTATTATACAAGTAAGAAGTGGAGAATTGATACTAGGACTTAAACCCTAATGTAAATATGCGCTGACGGCCATTATAGGTAAAGATGCAATGCTTGAGCACTTCTACGCCTATGATAATAGAAGCTGGATACTGGGGATCGATAAGCGTACCTGCCCTTATTCCTTCAATAACAGCTACCTGTTGCCCTTCCTGGTCAAAGCGCAGATCCATCAGGTATTCTGTCAGTGGCATTTTACCAAATAGCGGATGCCGGTAATCGGCCAAACGCAAGGTTTCCAGTTGCAGCTGCTTGGCCAGCTCCTCACGTATAAGGCAGTGGGCAGCGCCTGTATCAATAATGGCCTTTGCTGATACAGCCAAGTCTTTTTTCTTGTTGAGCACCTGCAATTGCAAATATGGAAAAGCGTCTTCATCAAATGTACCGGTTACTATCTTATCCATAATCAGAGCATTTACCTCTTACAAACTACAAACTATACATAACATTTAGTGCTTAAATAACCTTCTTTTTATTGCTTTTTAGGTTAACCAGACCGTGGTTTTTACCACCCTTTGAACCTGCTTAATTACCTATAAAAACAGGGTGTGAAAAACAATTGTATAAACTATTAAGAGTTTATCCTAAATTAAGGGTCGAAATAACGTTTGTCTAACCCTTAAATGCTCATAAAAAATGGCAAAAGCAACAAAGAAAGCAGCTCCTAAAAAAGCAGCTGCTAAAAAAGCGGCCCCTGCTAAAAAGGCTGCTCCAGCAAAGAAAGCATCAGCTAAGGCGCCTGCTAAAAAAGCGGCAGCTAAAAAAGCAGCTCCTGCAAAGAAAGCAGCTCCTAAAAAAGCAGCAGCTAAAAAATCTGCCCGTAAACCTAATGCGGCCTTCATGGCTCCCCTACAACCTAGCGGACCATTAGCAGAAGTAATTGGTAACAAGGCTTTACCTCGTACAGAGATTGTAAAGAAGGTTTGGGACTATATTAAGAAGAACGACCTTCAAGACAAAAAGAACAAGCGTATGATCAATGCCGACGCTAAGCTGAAACCGCTGTTTGGCAAAAATCAGATCTCTATGTTTGAGTTGGCAAAAATTGTCAATAACCACGTAGTGAAATAGATGACCTACTTGTTCTGCAGAACACAGCATCTATAACGCTCAAGCTTATACGAAAGCCGGTATTTACTACCGGCTTTTTTATTTTATGGCACTGAACTTTGCATTAATTACCGGCACATGGTTTGACGCCATATGTTATTCATCTTTTAAACGGCCAATTGATTACTTATGACAGCAACAACTAAAATAGCCCTTGTAACCGGCGGCAGCCGTGGATTAGGGAAAGACATGGCATTGAGTTTAGCTCAAAAGGGAATTGATGTTATTCTTACCTATCGCACCAACAAATCAGAGGCAGAAGAAGTGGTCAAACAAATAGAAAGTTCGAAACAAAAAGCAGCAGCCTTAGCACTTGACATGTCGAAGGTTGACTCTTTAGGCTCTTTTGTTGAAGAACTCAAGCATACGTTACAAGACAAATGGAACACCAGCCAACTGGACTTCCTGATCAATAATGCTGGCATGGGTGCTACAGTGCCATTTGCAGATGTAACAGAAGCCCTGTTTGACGAGTTTTTAAATGTACATTTTAAAGGCGTTTATTTTCTTACACAAGGACTGTTACCACATCTGAACCAAGGCGGATGCATTATTAATATCTCAACGGGTACCACACGCTTTGCCAATCCTGGTTACTCCGTATATGCTTCTATGAAAGGAGCTATAGAGGTTTTTACCAGATACCTGGCGAAAGAACTAGGCCACAAAGGCATTCGTGCAAACGTAGTAGCTCCCGGCCCAATAGAGACAGATTTTAATAGTTCAGCTATTCGCAGTAATCCACAAATGAAAGAACGTCTTAGTAGTGTAACTCCATTAGGACGTGTTGGCACAGCCGAGGACATTGGTGGTGTGGTGGCTTTTCTTTGCTCTGATGAAGCTCGCTGGGTCAATGCACAGCGTATAGAAGTGAGTGGAGGAATTAATACATAGGCCATATGCTTTATACTGCAAGCATTTATACACTTTCCGTTTTGCACTTCTTAAAAGGAGGATTGCTAATTAAGGCTAATAGATAGTTGGCATTTGAATGCTAAGCAGGTGGTCGGGGATGACTGAATCCGAATCAGCGGCCTCTTCGTCCAGAATTGATAACTAAATAAAAAACTATGTGCAGAAGAGAATAAGCCACCAACTAGATATTGGCAAACTGTTGTAGCACTTCTTCTTTCATCGTTCTTTTCTTACACTCAATCACCCGCTGCAATTCCTGCAGTACCGTACTTTCAGCAAGTTCTTTTATTTGAATAACTTCAGGTAAATGAAGAAGGGTTTGCGATACACATAGATCATGGAATTCGCCCAATTTCTCTGCCAGGCCATCAGCTTCTTCTTTCTTCACCAATAAGGCTGGTAGAAGGAGTGACATATACGAGCCCAGGTAATCGCGATTATATCCAATATCCTTAACGATCTTTCTTACATCATGTAAGTCATCGTCACTAAAAGAAGCTGGGGCCAGGATTGCAATTAATGCAGTATGTTGATTTAACAGGTAGCTTTTCCGCTCACCGGCTTTTATCTCCAATTGAATAGGGGAAAGGAGATCTTTACGATTTTTTTTAAATGAAAGCTTTTGCTCTTCAACCCGTAATTGCTCTATCGCCTTTTCTTTTTCCTTTTCCAATAATTCCGTGAAAACAACAGGCAATGTCAGATGGTTCTCATTGGCCAATTCCTGAATGCGCTGCTCATGTAGCTGCAGGTTTCTTAGGTTCCCTGTCAGTTTATAATAGGTTTTTAAGTGCCGGTTCAACTTAAGTGTTTCGTGATGCGTTCTGTGTGTATTTAGCAGGCGCAAGAATGCTTTTAGTTTTTTCATTTCCAGGCGGTAATCGTGCAATTCTTCAGGATCAAAGCTTTTCCTGAGCTTCAAAAAATGTTTCTTGAGCCTTTTCATTCGCAATTTCAATACGTCAAGGATAGCTTTTTCTTTCATAGTGGCTGATGCTAAAAGAACAGTATTAGCAGCTCATCAATTAATAAATTACCCCCTTTAGAAATAAGTACATCAATAAGCACACCTGAATAATTTCGTAACTTTAAATAGTATCTGGCACCTGTTCATTGAAATATTGTAAAAGGCAGTCTATTCGCATTTTAATTAACCTGTAAACAGTTAATTTATGAGAAGTTTTTACAATCAAGCCACCCCCACCTTGACGCCTATTGCTCCTTTCAGTTACGTTCCTTCAAATGAGCATGCTGCCTGGTTTGCCATTGCCTATACAATTGCCTGTATTAATGGCGATATTTCAGAAGAAGCGAGAAAAACGTTTTGTAAGCTCATAACTTCAAAGAGCTTTTTCAGCGGACATCAAACATTGGATTATTTTTTTGAACTAAAAAAAATAAGCGACCTGTTACCTCCAAAAGAAATTATACGTGCTGCCGCTAGATTGATAAATCCAGAAAATGCGCCTACACTCTTTTGCATTATAGTTGAAATCCTATTAACCAAAGGTTACCTGACACGAAAGGAAGAAAACCTTTTGGATTATCTAAGCTTAAGGCTGGCTTTGGACGATAATCTAACCGATAAAATAACAGAAGTATTACTGATTAAAAACAAAGGAAACTGGATTAGCTAACACCAGTCCTATTCCCTAATAATTTCACTTTACCCAAGTGTTCTTCTCTACCTAACAATTAGAATTAAAACCACCATTTTCTCCTCTATAAATCAGCTCTTTTCTCCCATTACTCATTTTCCAATACCCGCCGTACACAACTCACCACTCACCTCTTCCCTCGTTTAACAGTCCTTTTACAAAAATCTTCAGAAATGCTTCAGAAGTGGGAACTAAGCTTGCAATGAAAACAAATTGTAAGCAACCATGACAATAAAACAATCATTGGCAACTGTAGCAGTGGCAGCAGCTACTTCCTTGGGAAGCATCTGGGGTTATAGTCAGTATCAACAAAACAAATTACCAATTCTAGATACTACTGATAACGGTTCACTATTTAAGAGTGCTAAATATACCGGCACAGCCGACCCTGTAATTGATTTTGAAAAAGCAGCCAACAAAGCTGTACCAGCCGTTGTACATATTAAAACACTTACAAAGGCCAAACAGGCAAATGTTCAAGACTTGCAAAACAATCCATTCAGAGATTTCTTTGGTGACGACTTTGACCAACTCTTTGGCGGCAGAGGCAACATGCAAGCACAACCGCAGCGCGCTTCCGGATCCGGCGTGATCATTAGTGCCGATGGTTATATTGTAACCAACAATCACGTAGTAGATGGCGCTGATGAGCTGTCTGTTACACTGAGCAATAATAAAACCTATAAAGGCAAGGTAGTAGGTAAAGATGCCAGCAGCGATCTGGCTGTTATTAAAATCGACGCTAGTAACCTGTCCTTCTTAAGCTTCGCCAATTCAGATGATACGCATTTAGGTCAATCTGTTTTAGCCATTGGCTACCCACTGAATCTGGATGTAACTGTAACTTCTGGAATTGTAAGTGCTAAATCCAGAAGTATTGGTATCAATGGTCAGAACAGCAAAACCCCATTAGAGGCCTTTATTCAAACCGATGCAGCTATTAACCCGGGTAACAGTGGCGGTGCCCTTGTTAATGCTGATGGCGACCTGATTGGTATCAATAGTGCTATTGCTTCACCTACAGGCTCATATGCCGGCTATGGTTATGCTATTCCATCTAATATGGTTAAGAAAATTGCATCTGATATTGTAAAGTATGGTAGCACCAAAAGAGCTTACCTGGGTGTAATGTTTGGTTATGACCAAATGAGCGATGAAGATCGCCAGAAATATAACGTAAAGGAAGGTGATGGCGTGTTTGTAATGGACGTAGCTCAAAACAGTGCTGCATACCAAGCGGGTATTCAGAAAGGTGACTTTATTACCAAAGTAAATGGCATCCCAGTGAATACCGGCACACAGATCATAGAAAAGATAGCTACTATGCGCCCCGGCGATAAAGTGAGCATTAGTTACCAACGTAATGGTGTCGAGAAAACAGCTTCTACAACGTTGAAAGGTGAATCTGGTGTATATGCCAGTATGAAAGAGCAAGCTGTTGAAAGCCTGGGCGCTAGTTTTGAAGCAGTGCCAAAAGCACAAGCTTCACAACTGGGTATAGCTGGTGGTGTGTCTGTAAAATCCCTTTCACAAGGTGTATTAACAGAACAAACACGCATCAAAGAAGGCTTTATCATCACTAAAATCAACAACCAGCGAATTACCTCTGTAGACGAGCTAAATGCCGCCCTGCAAAGCGCCGGAAACAGTGCTATCATCAGTGGCATCTATCCTAACAATCCACAGCGGGAATATCAGTATGCGTTGAATGACTTGCAATAAGCCCGGCACGCCCCCAAGCCCTAAAGGGGAGACCAGCGCGACAAAGCCTATCTAGCGATCATCCCTCAATATACATTAAGGTCAGAGTTAGCTCTGACCTTTTAAGTTTTCATAAAAAGTGAGATAAATAATAGAAGAATGATAGATCTAAGTCTCCCCTTTAGGGAGACAGGGGGTATTTTTACCACCATGAAACTCCTGATCATTGAAGACGAGCCAGCCTTGCGGGAATCGATACAGACCTACCTTGAGCAGCAGGGCTTTGTATGTGAAGCGGTTGCTGATTTTAAAGCAGGCTTGCAAAAAGTGCAGCAGTATGATTATGATTGTGTAGTAGTAGATATTAACCTGCCTTATGGAAGTGGATTGGATATCGTAAAAGAGTTGAAGGCAATTGAAGCCAAAGCCGGCATCATCATCATCTCAGCCCGGGCTTCCCTGGAAGACAAACTCACGGGGCTTGAATTAGGATCAGATGATTATCTCACCAAACCCTTTCACCTATCTGAGCTTAGCGCACGCATACAAGCCATTATACGACGGCGCAATTTTGGAGGCAGCAAAACTATCAGCTTCCAGGAAATCCGGCTAGAACCCGATGCACAACGCGTAAGTATTGATAGTAAGCCGGTAGATCTTACTGAGAAAGAATACCGGTTGCTGGAGTACTTTATTGCCAACCAGCGAAGGGTACTGACCAAGGCTGCCATAGCCACTCACGTATGGGGCGACGAATACGAGCAGGTAAGCAATTATGATTTTATATATACCCATATTAAAAACCTGCGTAAGAAACTGATTGATGCCGGTAGTGAGGATTATATAAAAACAGTACACGGTGTCGGCTACCGTTTTACCGATCATTAGTAGATATTTACACCAAAGAGTTATGGAATAGGAAAACAGAACAGTAAAAGCGTAAGCATGCGACTACTCACAAAAACAACTCTTTATTTTTTATTAGCCATGATACCTCTGCTGGTGGTTGGTGGTTATTTTTTATACAAGCAATACAGCACGCAAATCAATGAACGGGCTGACAAAGAGCTGGTTTATGAAGAGGTACAATGGATCCAGTACCTGGAAGCTGCTACCGCAAATGGATCTAACTTCCTATTGCAATCGCCCGACCTGCTGATCCATCCGGCACAGGAAGAGCCTACGCCCTACCCCACTATCACTAACACCAACGGTCTAAAGGCTCGTTCCAATGAAGAAATTCCTTATCGCCAATTAGCGCATATAGTAGATATTAACGGTGTTCCTTACCAGATTGTGATCCGTAAGTCGCAGGAACAAAAACTGGCACTGGTTTCCAATATTACCTATATCATGCTGTTGGTATTTGGAGGCTTATTTATAGCAACATTGCTATTTAACTGGATGATCAGTAATCGCCTTTGGCGACCTTTCAGGGCATCCCTGCAAAAAGTACGCAACCTGGAGCTCCAGAAAATGGAAGCTGTCCGTTTTGAAGAAACGAATACCAAAGAGTTTAATGAGCTAAATGGTGCCCTCAATACCATGGTGCAAAAGATACAGCACGACTACCTGAACATGAAAGAGTTTACGGAAAATGCCGCGCATGAAATGCAGACACCTCTTGCCATTGCACAATCCAAGCTGGAGTTGCTGCTTCAAGACAGCCAACTGAACGACACACAGGTAGGCTCCATTGCACAGGCCACCGAGGCTTTAAGCCGATTAAGCAAGCTTAATCAATCCTTACTATTACTTGCCAAAATAGAAAACAACCAATTTGTGGCTACCGAAACAATCAACCTAACCAACGTTACTCAGAAATACCTGCGCCTTTTTGATGAGATCATTAAAGACAAACAATTACAAGTACATATACAGGCTGAGGAAGATTTCACTGCCCGACTACACCCCTTCCTTGCCGACTCTCTGGTAAGCAACTTGCTGGGTAATGCCATTAAATACAATGAGGAAGGCGGTAAGATAAACATTCAAGTTAGCCGCAGTTCATTTTGTATCAGCAATACCAGCCAGCAGCCAGCCCTCGATGCCCAACACTTGTTTCAACGTTTCCAAACTCCTAATAAGGGCACCACACACTCCACCGGCTTAGGGCTAGCCATTGTAAAACGCATTGTTGATACCTCGCAGTTAAAGATCACCTACCAATACGCGGAGAGTATGCACCGCTTCTGTATAAGCCAGGCATAGTAGCTTCTAGTATTTAGTTACCTTTAATAAGTCCGAATAACCAAGGAAGTTTCTCTATTTACGCGTTTCATCTTACTGGTATTGAAAAGTATGAGAGCATTCATGAACTAACCAACCCACGTCACCATGAAAAAGAATAAAGGCATACAGACCGAAATAGATGCATCTTATTTATACCAACAGTTAGCCAATCATGAAGACGATCCCACCATTGCCGATGTATATCGACAAATGAGCGAAATAGAAAAAAGCCATGCAGAAGCCTTTGCACAAAAAGAGAAAGTATCGCTAGTAATGCAGCCTTCCTGGAGAGCCAAAGTGTTGAACAGGATTGGGAAGACGTTTGGCTATGATTATGTTTTGGGATCCCTAATGGACACCGAGAAAAGTATATCCAACGCTGTTATAATCACCAAGGAAAATCAAAAAATAAAGCTTACCGGTTCAGAGACCAACCATGTAAACATCTTACGTGCTATTCTTGAAAAGCAGTCTAAGGTTACAGGATCCCAGTTATCCAAGTTTGAAAGCCGGCACCGCACTGTTGGCGGCAATGCTATACGGGCAGCCGTTCTAGGAGGTAATGATGGCTTGGTTTCCAACTTCAGCCTGGTAATGGGAGTTGCTGGTGCTACGGCAGGTGGCACAGCCGTTTTATTAGCCGGTGTTGCGGGCTTGTTGGCGGGAGCCTTATCCATGTCGCTGGGCGAATGGATATCGGTAAAAAGCTCACAGGAGCTGTACGAAAATCAAATGCAGGTTGAAATGGAAGAACTGGAAACCAATCCTGAAGGCGAAATGAAAGAACTGGCCCTGATCTACATTGCCAAAGGCATTCCTAAAGAGCAGGCGTATGAAATGGCGGCAGATACTATAAAAGATAAAGAACACGCCCATGAAATACTAGTAAAGGAAGAATTGGGCATTAATGCAGACGAACTAAAAGGCTCACCTATTGAAGCAGCTATCTATTCCTTCATATTATTCTCTATAGGTGCCATTATCCCCTTTCTCCCTTTCTGTTTAGCGGTGGCTATAATGCCATCATTATGAGTGTGATCTTTAGTACAATAGGTTTGTTTTTAATTGGCGCTGCTATTACCTTGTTTACTGGAAAGAATGTATGGTATTCCGGCTTTCGGCAGGTTATATTTGGATTATTAGCGGCCGCTATCACATTCGGAATTGGTAAGCTTATAGGTGTATCCGTTTCGTAACGACTTGTATATCCAGTAATAGAAAATAAGCAACCGGTCGACGGCAATCGCCAACTAAGGATTCCCTTTTATTAAATAAAGTTCTGTTCTTGATTACTTAGCCCCCAGGCGCCCTGTAGCTAACATTTTTCTTAGTGGCTTCATCAACATCTGCAGGTGAAAGCAATACAGTTGTTGTAATTTTAACCAGGCCTGCTGTATTCACTCGCAATCCCACAGCTGCTGCAGAAATATCATCAGGGAGTTCTACAACCACATATACATCATCTTCTCCAAATGCATAATAGAATGACTCCACTTTGCCACCCATATCTGCCAGCATTTTCTCAACAGCATTTTTACGTCCAGAGCCACCTTCCTGCATTAAGCCTTTAATTCCTTCTGCGTTGTAAGATCCTTTAATCAAATACTTTTTCATTGTTTGGTAATTTAATTTTTCTACTCTTACGGCTTTTCGGATTGGTCCAGTCCTTATAAGGTGGGCTCCAATTGAGTATAAAGAAAAAAGAGGTTGACTACCATGAGCTACTCTTTTCAAATACAACAACTGATACAAAGATTAGGGGAGCATAAACTTCAGATACAATGCCTATAAAAGATACAATATCAGATGCAGAGTTCCTACTCAGCTTTAGCAGAGAGGGCTCCCACTAAAAGTAAAAGTGATGCTGATGCATCGCTTTTACACTGGCTATCAATCACATATTAAGAGCCACTAAGGAGGTAAGCCAAAACGAAAACGTTGGCCTCAGCCAACGTTTTCTAATACTTTAAGAGCTAACTGTTTTACCAACAGTCTTCTTATTTATAAACTCTTTTTATTCATAAGTTCATATACTTCAATCAACTCATTCTTAAAGCTGACATTATTAGGTTCCAGTTTTATAGCTTCCTGTAAATCGTCTTTTGCACCACTGTAATCACCTTTACACTTTTTCGCTTTGGCCCGGTCAACAAAGTATAAGCTTTCTTTAATAGCACCTAGCTCCTGTTTATAGAGGCGAATAGCTTCATCGTAATAACGAACCGCTTCATCACACCGATTCTTGCACATCAGTATTGATGCTTTTGTGTGATTATTATATCGTGTTTTTTCCAGCGCCAATGCCTTATCTATACTTTCCATTGCATCATTACAATAACCAGCCTGGTATTGCGCCCAAGCCAGGTTATTTAGCGCACTAGCGTTTGAAGGATAGAGTTCAAGGGCTTTCTTAAAATCTGCTATTGCCAAATTATAATACTTGCCGTTTAAGTGGTCAGAGCCATCTTTTAGGTATTTTTTAAATTGCTCCTCATTATTCTCTTCTTTCTTATAATAGATAAAAGAGTTTATTCGTCTTCCCTTATCCCACTGTTCTTTTATTTTAGAAGTAGGGAATGATGTTTCTGGAAGAAAGGCCGTTTCGCCCTTAGAGGTAGCCTGTTTGGTCATTACTACAATCCACTGCTTGCCATCATGCTCAATTGAGGTAATGTTATACTTATCATCATACTGCTCTTGTATCCAGCTGCTAGGAAACGACTCACTGGCCTTGAATTTCTGGTGCTCATACGTCTCCATTACAGTAAGAATTACAGCCCAAATGCCGTTTCCATAAGCCAGGTCAGTAATATTATAGCGAGAGTTCTCCTTCCACGTATCGTCTATATATTTCTTCATACCATCCCAAGTATCGCGCGTTCCCCAGCTTTGCGTTTTTACGTTTTTGTCTGTGGCCATTATTACAAACCACGCTCCATTGCCATACGTAACCTTGGTAATATACTTTTTATTATCCCACTCACCTTTTATCCAATCTGAAGGGAAGTCTGGGCCCCATTTCCAGGAGACAGTCGTTTCAACAGCTGTGTAGGTAGTAACTACATACCATTTACCATCGCCATAGACAATCTCTGTAGGCACATACCCCTTTTTTAACTGGTCGGAGATATAGGTACTAGCACTTTCTAAAGAATAAAAATAGTCATACGACTGTGCTGCGGTTCCCTGTGTCATCACAGCAGACCACTGATTTTGGGCGCTGAGACAGAGGGTAAAAAGACAAAAGAGGGTACTGAAAATCAATCTCATAGTTGGCGGTTTTGGCTTCCGATAACCTGCTAAAAGCAAATAAGCAAGCCTAGGGAATTACTTTAAAAATACGCGCAAAGTTAAGCCCATGCAACATTTCATAAGAAAAATCACTTAGTTGTCGTTAGTCAACGACCAACAAAGTCTAAATAATCGCATGATGACCTATAAGGCGTTAAGACAATAGTTATTTTTTATAATAAAGTTTTGCGACAATCCCATATATACAGCCAGCACGAATAATTACATCTGTATCTAAATACTTTAAGTGATATCCCACCAAAGTATCATATGGCTGTAGGGTAGTTTTTTAGGTCCAGCCATTCAAATCCTAAGGGATTGCAGCAGTATATAAACTTTCATAAGTCAAACAGTTTAATTAATAGCGATTGCTACCACCTAGATGCACCTATTTCTGATATTACACAAGCTTATCTTCTTAAATAAAAAAAATCTTTTAAAATCCAATAAGGATAATAAAAGCATAGCCTTAAGTATTGGCAAGAAACCCGTTTTATTAAACAAATAGTTTGGTGGGAAACCAGAAACAACGAAATGGGTTTGTTTCTCAGCGCAAATGCTAGAAATGAGTCCTGTACTATAAGGTATAGACTTTCTTAAATTGTGCTATCAATCCATTTATTAAACTAGGATTCAGTTGCACGTAACGTCATCGGAGGCGTTTTCCATTTATTGGTCTCTTTAGGGGGACTTTTCTTAGGCTCTTTACGCTGACTTTCCTTACGCGTTTTAATAACATCGATCACCTTTACCACAACATCCCGCACAGGAGCGCCAACACCTAAGCGCTGGGCATTAGAATTTGCAGGAGATATCATCATGCTGGTAGGATCAAACACTACGTAATCATCAGCATTCTGTGCCACTGAATCTGCAACCCCTTCTGGCACATATACCTGTATTTTCGTTTGCTGGTAGTTGTTGGGCAGATACCGTACAAAATAGCCTTCTTCCTGCTTATACCATTGATCGCGCTTCATATGAGGCTTACTGATTTGAGAAGGAGTAGTCAATACCGCCAGGCGCTCATAGGCTTCATACGATGAGGATCCAACATCCAACAACTGTTGTAAGCTGCTTTGAAACCCTGACGATGGTAAAACCCTCGCCACCGTCCTTGCTGCTCCCAACACGCCACCGTTCAATTCAAAGATCTGCTTAGGAGTCAATAATTGCCAGGCAGCTGATTGTACATCTGGGGATAGTTTTTGAAACTGAGAACGACTCACTACAGACCATAACAAGAGCTGTATGTTCTTTTGATCGAGTTGAGATTGCTTACGTGAATTAAGCAGGATATCTTCAATGATCTCTTTGCGTGGACCTTGTAGGGATGCCTGAAAATACGCATCGTTAGATGAAGGTCCCGGTGTGCCGGGCTGAAGACAATAGGTCTTAAAATCAGCTTCATAAAAGCCCGGCGCTAATACAAAGGCTCCATCTGTTGTTCGCGGCAGCTC
The DNA here is from genome assembly GCF_001644645.1 of Flavisolibacter tropicus. NCBI lineage: Bacteria > Pseudomonadati > Bacteroidota > Chitinophagia > Chitinophagales > Chitinophagaceae > Flavisolibacter > Flavisolibacter tropicus. Next base: position 1,916,300 of record NZ_CP011390.1, read on the forward strand.
CGTCAAGGCAACAGGTGTTTTGCCTTCTGTAAGATCGCCAGGAGCAAATAAGCTGGTATCTACTTCTTCAAAATGAGTTGCAAGCGATTGCTTATTCTTGGTGCTATTCCTACTGGCAGAATTAGTAAAGGTTTTTTTATGTGCCGTAGACGCACAGCCGTATAATAGAATAACAAGCAATAATGCTGAGAGTAAATGTTTTGCCATAAGGTACGTTTAGGTGTTATGTGTTGAGCAGGATATTGGATGAGATATACAGGCATACAAATGCTGCTACCAAGGTGTAAACTTATTTGCTTTTTTGAAATAATAAGGGCAGTAAAGTATTGTTAAGGTTGTTTTCATAACCTATATACTACTCCAAACAATAGTAGCTGGGAAATAAAGCATTTTATTAGCTTCATAATTCAAGGTTAATGTGGTTAAGAAAAATATCTATGCTATCTACAAGCTACTAAAATATATAGTGTACAAACTGTAACTAGTCATATGACACTGCACTAGTACCCTGTGCGTTCCAAGCCAGACGACATATTTATGCCAGATGGAGATTGTTTTCTTAAGGCTGGCATCCTCAAGTACAAGCGGCGAATTAAAGGGCTGCAACCATTTATTCTAATCCTTTTTGACAATAATAGAACCTTTATCAATCAATGCCAACAATAAAGCAAGCTGATACTAAACACCAATTATTTATTCTGTTAATAATTAATACTTTCACATCTTCCGCTGTATAAAGTAGTCAAGAAAAGGATACTTCTAAATTAAACTAGTCAAATGCAAGTCATGCTAAAACACTCTTTACTCCTTATTTTTTGTCTAGTTCATTTTTCGATTTACTCTCAGATAACAGACAGTTCCTATACAATCTATTTAGAACAATTCATTGAACTTAGTAATACAAGGGCCCTGCAACCAACCGAAATCCAAAAAACTATAAAAGACTTCAAGTCAAATAATTTAAATTCCAATGAAGATTTTGCAAAACTATGTTCCAGACTTTACCCCAAAGACAAAGGGATAGGCATCCTGCTCTACTTCTTTCATAGAGATACATTGAAAAGGGTTTTCGTTGAACCAGGTAACGTAATAGAGGAAACAGCAATACCCATTAAAAAAGAAGCCCTTTTAAAACTAAGTGATGATTTAAATTATGCGCTAAACCTCTATAATTTAACTGCCAATCGAGCCCCCACGTTACGAGGAGGAATAAGGATTGACAAAAAGGAAGAGAACACGGGACAGAGTTTAAGTAAAATAACTTCTGATCTAACATCTCTTTTGCTACCGAGTAAGTTTAGTGATAAGTATCGGCATTTAATTATCATCCCCTGTTTGAATATAGGTGTTTTACCCTTCCATTTATTGAAGCCATATAAAGACGATTCTTACCTTATAGACAAATGCAGTTTTACGATTGCTCCAACTTTAGTTGACTTCGTTGGCTTACGATCGAGAGTAATAAAAGCCTTGGGAATGAACGTTGAATATATAAAGGATTTTGATGTAGCCATAAATTCAACAGACTTCGCTGAAGGTCTCATAAAATTTTCAATAGAAAATCCTTTATTTATTTCAAACCCTGACTATCCTAAGAATAGTGAGTATTTTTTTCCAGATTTACCAGGAGCAGAAAGAGAGATTGACAGCGCTTTACGATATGCTGCACGATACAGTTTATTAAAAGGTAAAGAGGCATCAAAAGCGCTTGTTATTGAATCTTTAAATCACTCTGACATTGCATATTTTGCTACACATGGTATGTCAAATGCCGAAAATCCTAAAGACAAAAGCTATTTAGTATTAAGCGGAGATGATCCATTTTTAACATCAAAGGAAATACAGGACTTGCGATTAAAGAAGGACTTTGCCATGCCTGAACTGGTAATATTATCGGCTTGCCAAACCGGATTAGGCAAGGCAACAGAGGCTGGTATTGCTGGATCTCTTGCCAGGTCATTTATTTTGAGTGGCAGTAACCAGGTGATTACAAGTTTATGGAGTGTTGATGATAATGCAACAGCCTACCTTATGAATCGTTTTTTCTTTCATTTAGCTAACTCAGAATATTTTATTCCAGCAGAACATTTAAGAAAAGCAATTCTTGATACCAAAAATAAATTTCCTAATCCCGCTCACTGGGCAAGCTTTTCATTAGTAGGCGTAGATTATGGTATAAGATAGATGCACAATCCCTCCATTTGGTGCAAGCTTGCAGGCAGGTTATTACAGGTGGGCGTTCTTGCGCCGTACTGTCAGAGAGGTCTTACTAACAACAGTCTGTGCTTATCATAGCACGGCACAAGTACCCTATGCACCCTAAGCCAGGCGGCATACTTCCGACAGATGGGGGCAGATCTATTTTACGTTGTTCAATTGTGCCACGATTTCTTCTGCGATTCCTTCAAGCCCATGTTGTGATCCTGGATCAGATTCATTTGTCAAAAGAACAATTCCAACTTTACTCTCTGGATAGATTACACAGTAACTTGAAAAACCAAATGTCCCACCACTTTGCCAAATCTTTTTTTGCTTTTTTGATGTTATTTGCTCTTGCCAATTCAGCCCAATTGCATAATCATTAATCTCACCCATCGTTACTTTGTGTGATAAGGCAACCACTTCATTGTTTTCGTCTAAATGAAATTTCAAATACTGCAGCATATCAGATGTTGTTGAAAATATGCCACCGGCTGCATCAAGTATTTGTGGATTGTATGGCATAAGTTTTCCTTTATCATTATAACCTTTTACCAAAAGTGTAGCGTCATTCTTTGTATATAGAGAATTGGTGTTTTGCATTTTCAAAGGCTTGGTTATGTATTCACTTAAAAGTTTGTCATATGGCATTTTATACACCTTTTCCAAAATGAACTTTAGAAGCTGAGCACCTGCATTTGAATAATGAAATTTATACCCCGGGATGGTGTCTAATTGAACGGTATGCAAGTCGTCAAAGAACTTTTGTTTTGAATAGTTCTGTTGAATTTTGGAAATAGTAAAAGGTAAAGTATCAAAATTTGGTTTTTTAAAAAGATCCGGATTGTCAGGAAGGAAAAAAGGAAGTCCTGAAATATGACTTACCAGATGCGATAGCTTTATTGGCTTTCCTTGATATTCCAAGTTAGGGTAATTGCCGTCAAGATACTTTCTAATGTCATCATCCAATTTTACTTTTTTGTCTTTAACTGCTTGGGCAAGTAATGTTCCTGTAAATGTTTTAGATATTGAGCCTATCTCATAAACCGTTTTATTTGTTGGTAAACTTTGCTTTCCTTTTTGTGTGGTGCCGTAATTATAATAATGCACTTCGCCATTTTTGTAGATACCAATTGAAAGTCCAACTTTTGAAGTATCGCTAATAAAAGGTATTGTAGCTTTTTGAACAATGGTGTCTATTTGACTTTTGAGTTTGTTGTCACTCTGAATAATGGGTTTAATAGTTTGTGTTTGCCCAGCGAATGAGTGGTGTATGTTGACAGGACCTTTTGTATTGGTTTGGCCACTGCATAAATAAGGAGCTCCAAACGCAAGTAAGGAAATAGCGTAGAAAGCTTTTAATTGTTTTTTACACATGTAATTGTTTGAAATATTTTACAACAAACATATATAAAAGCTTTCAACTACGATATGCTTCGTATTACTATTTTAGAGACTTTAACAGGCCATACATAAAAGTTCACTAAAGCCGATGAAACCGTTTACGAAAAAGTAAGTTGTCTATGAATGTATTTGCGGTCTTAAAACACAAGACTGATACTTGCTATAACATCTAGCACCTCTTGCAAAAGATGAATAATCAGATAGCTTATCGCTAACGGAGCGAGGATTGGTGAAGTAGCGGAATTTGAAAATTTGCTGCTTCATTTCCTTGCTAGCGTTGTTTGTTGTTTGAAGCTGAAAGATAGCACGTCATCCGCTATTTTACCGATCCTGTGTTAGCAGCACTGTTCTTCAGTTTGTACCATCTAAAAAACAAAAGAACGATAGCGATAGCCATAATGCTTTTAATGACTAACAGTATCAGGTTGTACTTCTCTTCAGTCAGTTGGCTTATACCTAAAGAAGCTAAGGGCGGGTAAGATGTCCATCCATAAGTTATATAATCAATAAGGAAAATAAAAACAATCCCTGTTGACAAAGCCGTTATGAATGCGGCCTTGTCTCTCCTTGGAGAATAATAAAGTCTTACAAAGAAGTAAATAAAAATTATTAGCAGTAACACAGAAACAAAGAACCCCCACAAATTATAAGCAACATAGCTATCCATTATTTTAATTGATATAATGCCATGTTCAAAGCTCGGTTGCCATAACATTGCAAATAAACTACTGACTACTATCAGAGCCAAGCAGAAACAAACAATATAAAAAGGAATTGATTTACGCTTTCTCATTTTGGAGGTTCTCACTCATTGCTGATAACGTAGTGAAGCTTTCCGAAGTACAGGTAGTCGGTGTTCATGCCGCTCAGGTTGGTACTAAGATAAATAGAATTGATTAGTTGAGCCTATGTACTGCCTCCTGTATTTTGGGAAACCTGTATTAGCGGCTGCTTATTCTAGCATATCCAACGACCAACCCTTATCACCACGCTTTTCTTTCCATTCCCAGTAGGTCCCATAAAAGTCATCATGCAGAAACGGCATATCTTCTTCAAGGTCTTCTGGCTTATCTATTAGAAATACTCCAGACCACTTTTCTGTTTCAATGTCGGGAGCTGTAGTGCCGTCGAGGGTATTGAAAAAGGAGAAGAAAACTTCGGCAGTATTATTGGCTAACAGTTTACGAAGGGCTGTCATTACTGATTCATTTCCTTTCAACTGTGTTAATGCTTGTGCTTCTGCTTCTGTCAACCCTCCATTAGGAGGATAAGTAATGGATAAGGGCTTACCTTCCAAAATAGCCTTTGCTTTAGCATTGGCATAGTCTTCAATTTGCTTATGAAGAGAAAGTAAAAGTGGGGTTCTGTTATTATCAGATAATTGCATAGAGAGTTAAGTTACCGCTAACGGAACAAGTATTGCTGCCAGTGGTGGCCGTCCGTGATCCTGTTGTAGGATTAAAGGTAAGGGGTTGATTCGAATTGTTATGCTGGTTACAGGTATGCTTCCACCATTGCAGCAATATCGTGTGCTTGTTGCACAACTCAGCCTCCTAAAGCCACTGTAAAAGTGGTAAATTAAACCATGCAAGGAAAGAAACCTTTTCAAGACAAGCGCCTTGCTTCCTTCCGCCTCTCGGAGCGGGTGCCGCGTGACAACTTCTACCGCCGCTTAAAAGCAATCATGGATGTGGAGTGGCTCTATGAAGCCACCCAAAAGTACTATGGCCGTGAGGGCCACAAATCGCTGGACCCGGTGGTGTTCTTCAAACTCATTTTAATTGGTTATCTCGAGAACCTCTTAAGCGATCGAAGAATCATCCAGACCGTCAGCCTGCGCCTGGATCTTTTGTACTTTATCGGTTACTCCCTGGACGAACCGCTGCCCTGGCATTCTACCATCAGCCGCACGCGTCAACTTCTGGGTGAAGAGGTCTTTAAAGAACTCTTCAAACGGGTCTTACGCCAGTGTGTGCAACAAGGCATGGTGAAGGGCAAACGCCAGGCCCTGGACTCGGTGCATGTCAAAGCCAATGCGTCGATGGACTCCTTAAAAGAAAAAGAAATTGTGCAGGACGGGGAAGCCTATGCAGGTGAACTCGGTGAAGATGCAGAGGACGAAGAGCAAACAGAAAAGCAAACCGTCTCCGTCTTCAAACACCAGCAAGTGCAGTGGCATCACGGCTGGAAGCGGAAGGCCTACAAAGGGCGGCCCAGTGGTGGATGGCGGGCTCGCTTTGTCTCCAACCACACCCACTACAGCACTACCGATGGGGATGCCCGTGTGGCCGTCAAACCCGGCAAGCCCCGCCAGTTAAACTATTTGGGGCAACTCAGTGTCGATACCGCCCATCACGTTATTACTTGTATACAGGCCGACTATGCCAGTAAAAAAGACTCGCAGTGTTTGCCCTCATTACTCCGGCATACCATTGACAATGTAAAGGCGGTAGGCTTAAAAGTAAAAGAAGTACTCTGCGATGCGGGCTACTCCTCTTCGGAGGCCCTAAAAGCACTGAAGCAGTACCGTGTCACCGGCTATATCCCCAACTTTGGGCAATATAAACCCACCCGGGAAGGCTTCCGCTATTTTGCCGGCGGGGATTATTACCAATGCTCCCGGGGAGTAAGGCTTCCTTTTAAACGCATCAAGGACTCTCATGATGGCACGTACCAGATGCGGGTCTACAGAAGCAGTTCTTTGGATTGCAGGAACTGCCCTTTGAGAAAAACCTGTATTGGTAAAAGTGATTTTAAAAAGATTGAAGACACTGTAGACAAACCCCTCTATGATGAGATGCATCTCCGGCTACAAACCCGCAAAGCCAAACGTATGAAACGGCTTAGGCAAGCCACCGTCGAACCGGTGATTGGTACCCTGGTGAACTTTTTAGGGATGCGACGAGTGAACACAAGAGGCATCCAGCTGGCCAACAAGTGTTTGCTGATGGCCGCCGTGTGTTATAATTTGAAAAGACTCCTAAAATGGATGGGGAAAGCCGAAGGCAAAGGCGAAAAAACGCTTGGCCAGCTACTGGTTATGCTGTACTGGCTACCGGTTCTCTACAGCCGAAGAGGAGAGCAAATACAAACCAGCTTAAGCTACGCTTGCTAAAATCAAAAAACCACATACAAATACTGTTTTAGTTCCGAGTTGTGCAACAGCCACTCGTGTTATACAACGGCATCAGGCATCACAATTCATGATAATGCGCTTCATTAGGTATTTCTATCCAGCCATCTTCAGGCTGTTTAACGTTGGTTTGCCTGTAGAATTGATAATTGGCCAGTAGTCGGCATTGCTGCGGATTTGAAGGAAGCACCTGCACTAAATACCTGTTTCCTACAATATTCCCCCCTAAAGTGATATGCTTACTACTTTGATACACTTGGCCTTTAAATTTAAACTGATAATAGACAATCTGGCCTCGGGTAGTCACTTCATACTTTGTAATGTACCCAACTACATAGACACCCTTTTGCTCAATAACGGCATCTTCTTTCTTCTGAAAAAAGCCTACAGCGATGACTATTAAAGCGGTAGCAACAACAATTAGAATTCGCCATTTATTGGCTCTTACAAATTGAAATACGTTAGCAGGTAGCTGGCTCATTAGAAGGTTCTCTGAAAATAAAGGTTGTTATTGTTGTTGTATAACTATCAAATATACGAACCACTTTCAGTTTATCACCTTTCTTAGAATTTAGTCTACCCGGCACATTTACAAGTAGTTGCAGGTGCGCATCCTTTGTTGCCAGAAGCTTGTTTCCTGCTTATCTTCTGCCCTCCGGCAACAAAGAAACGAACTTGGTTATGTTAAACAGGCAACCTGAAAAACGCACCTGCATATCCTTATACACTGCCCATTTTATCCAGCATTGTTATCTTTGTAGCCCCTCTTAATTTTTCTTCTTTAAGCTTTTCTTCCTTCATTCTTTTACCCTTGTTTTGAACTTCTTCGGAGATTTCCGAAGGCGTCTCGAAGCAGTCCCGAACAAGCCTCGAAGGATCTCAAACCCAAATGATGCAATAAGCTCATTTTCAACCATGTATTACGTTTAGATATCCAACTTTCATTTCCTAAAGTGGGGGAAACGTGCCCAAACGTGCCCAAACGTTCCCAAAAATGCCCAAACGTGCCTTTTCGTGCCATTTTGTGCCCAAACGTTCCCAAACGTGCCCAAACAGGGAAGTGACCCTTTGGCGCTATGGTATGTTTGCACTGTCATCGTTACTCACCACTGCTACACCGGTTACAGCAGCTAATAGTAAAAAGGACATTTATTATTAAATCAATTTTTAAATCACTAAAATTTTATTTTTTATGGCTCGTATTAGTAAGGGCATTTTAGGCCCCGTAAATGGTTTAGTAGGCACTGTAGTAGGCAGCAGCTGGAGAGGTATTAATTATGTTCGTAGCAAACCTACTCGCAGCAGTAAAGCAGCACCAAGCCAGGCACAGCTGGACCAGCAGTCGAAATTCCGTTTAGTAACCAAATTTGTGCAAACCATGGGTGCACTACTGGATTACACCTTTAAAGACTACGCTATCAAAAAAACCGGCCGCAACAGTGCTACTTCATTCTTATTGAAAAATGCTGTTACCGGTGCTTCACCCGACTTTACGCTCGACTATCCGCAAGTGCTGATTAGCCGAGGCGATCTGCCGGGAGCTTCGGGAGCAAGTGCCAATGCTGGCATTGACCGAACGGTAACTTTTTCATGGGCCAATAATACCGGCACCGGCAAGGCCCTGGAAACCGACAAAGCTGTAGTAGTGATCTATTGCCCAATGATGGACCGCAGTATCTATAGCATTACCGATGCAACACGCAGAGGAGGTACAACGAATATCGATACCCGTGCCTTTAGCGGGCAAACGGTTCACACCTGGATGGGGTTCCTGTCGGCCAATGGCAAAGAGGTAGCCAATAGCGTATATACAGGGCAGTTAGTTATCGCATAAGTTTTATTGCTTAGTCATAATATTAATTGTTAAAGCCCGCTGTGTCTACAGCGGGCTTGTTATATAAGCAATCGGTCAGGTATATCTCCTCACCTTCGCTTCTGATATTATACAGACAATACTTTCTTTATTACGAAAAGTCTTTACCTACAATCGTCCAATCGTTGTTACCAAAGCCTTTTTCTATCCATTGATCCATTACACCAGCTATAGCAGGTAAGAGTGAGAGTTGGATGTTGTTTTGTTGAGCAGAATCCAAGAACAACTGAGTGTCTTTTCTAGCCATGGCTAGCTCCCAGGAAGGATTGGTATGATCATCCATAGATAATCGCTTCAGGCGTGCATCGGCCTGTGCACCGGGGTTCCAATCTTGAAATAATTTCAGTATATCATCAACCCCTACGCCTTGCGCTTTTGCCACACCCATCATGTCTCTTAAGCCAAAAGCAAAACAAACCAGGAAGGCGTTGCCTATCAGTTTTATAGAGGCTGCTTTGCCTACTTCCGGTCCATAATGAATTAGCTTACCAGTCATTGGCTTTAGTTCCGGCTCCAGCGTTTTAATTAGCGCTTCATCGCCCGAAATCAGCATATAACCGGTACTATCCAGTGCATTGGCTGGGCCCATAAACACCGGTGCATGCTGGTAAGTAACGCCTCTCTCCTTCCAGTAAGCCGTTCTGCGAATAACACCTTCTTTAGATGTAGTGGTATGATCTATAATAATAGCACCAGGTGTAAAGCCAGCACTGGCAGCTTCCAGCACTTCATCTACCGATACATCATCTTTCAAGGTTACATGAATGCGGGTGACACCCTGTACCGCTTCTTTCACATCTGCAAAAGCGGTTGCACCAAACTGTTCCAGCCCCATAGCCTTTGCTGTGGTACGGTTCCACACCTGCACGCTCTCCCCTCTTTTGGCCATAGCCTTCACAAAGTTGGAACCCAATAATCCCATTCCTAAAAATGCTTTCTTATCCATATCCTTTTTATTAATTACAAGTTTTAAAATTAAACACTACAGGCTTTCTAGCTATTTAACAACAGGAACTCAACTGCCTTGGCAGGAACCATCAAGTGCCCCAAGCCGTAATTACCAAGGTTCTAGAGCCTCCCTGGTTGCGGTGCTCGCAAAGATAGATACCCTGCCAGGTTCCCAGTGCTAATTGTCCATTACGTATGGGTATCAATACCGAGCTACCCAATAGGGATGCTTTCAGGTGAGCCGGCATATCATCGGGCCCTTCATAATCGTGTGCATAGTCGGAATCGTTTTCCTTTACTGTTTTATTGAAGAACATTTCAAAGTCCTTGCGCACTGTAGGGTCGGCATTTTCATTAATGGTTAGCGAGGCCGATGTATGCTGAATAAATACCTGACAAAGTCCTGTTGTTATCTCACCTAATTGAGGCAAGGCCTGCTCTACTTCTGCAGTGATGAGGTGAAAGCCTCTACGCTTTTGGGGTAATGCTATGGTTTGCTGATAGATCTTCATGTACCAACCGTATTTTCTATTTACAAAGTTTAAAGCAATGATTCAATACTAAAAGCATGCAATTCTGAATAGGTATAAAAACAAACAAGGTCCTATAAAACTAGGACCTTGTTTGTTGGTTTATCTTTTATGCTTTACAGCGGGTCTGCTGTAACCTTAAATTTTGAGTCTGCCTTTACAGTTAACTCTTTTGCCACGCTAGAGCGTAACGTCACATCTGTGTAAAGTGTAAAGCTCTCGGCTTTTATATACTTATCTAGTTTTGAAGAACCTGGTACTAAATCAATTGCAGAAACACCGGTAGGCACATTATCCAGCGATGCCAGGAGTACTTTGTCTGAATTATCCGTTCCTATGTAAATTTTGATCGTTTTCAAAAAATCGAAATTCTCTGCTGCGGGATCTATTATGGTAAGCGACAATTTAGTTAAACTGACATCTTTTACCAGGTTGGCGCTTGTATTATTGTTTTTAAACGACTCCTGGGAACTAACCGTAGCTGGAACAGGCGAAATAACAGGTACGTTAATTAATCCTGTAGCAGGTATTTTAATATTGCTTGAGTTCTTTATTTCAAACGTGAGTAATTCATTTACTTTTTCACAACTGAATAAACACAGGAGGAATAAAGGAAGAAAGAAAATAGTCTTTTTCATATGTTAAGATTAGACAGGCAATTTAGAGCATTACACAAAACGAATTTCACCCTACTTACCTATTCCTTAAAAACCATAATTAATTGCTATAGTGTACTTCTTAGAAAAAAGCATTTTGAACAGATCATCCGGCAACACACTTCTTTTCTTACAACAATTCTACACTAAACAGCAGTAAGCGCTTTTGCTTTCTGGTAAAGCTCTTGTGCATGAAAGGGTTTCAACAATACATCGTTAAAGCCCATATCCAACACCTCTTTACTGGCTATTGCATCGGCTGTCATTAGCAGCACTGGTCCTGTGTAGCTTTTTTCCTGCCGCAGCTTCTTTACAGTCTCAACACCATCTAACACCGGCATATGCATATCCATTAATATCAGGTCGTAGTTTTTATTAGCCAGCTTAGCAATTGCTTGCTCGCCATTGTTGGCTTCATCTACAACTACTCCTTGGCGTTCCAGGTATTTGCGGGTTACCATTACATTAATAGGATTATCTTCTGTAATCAACACACTCAGGCCACTTAACTTATCTGCCCATGAGTCTTCTTTTATTTCTTTTACTACTGTTGGCTGTATGGCTTTTAGCTTCAGTTGAAACGAAAAGCTAGAGCCTACGTTTGGCGTAGAAGCTACCTGTATACAAGACCCCATAGCCTCTACCAGTTTTTTAGTAATAGCCAGCCCCAGTCCTGTACCCCCAAACTGCCGGTTTACGCCGGTATGCGCCTGCATAAACTGCTCAAAAATGCGCTGCTCCTGTTCTTTGCTAAAACCAATTCCCGTATCTTTTACTTCAAATAGCAGGTCAACCGATTGCGCGGTTGTAGTTATAGGCTTAACATGCAGGCTTACGCTTCCTTCCAATGTAAATTTTACAGCATTCCCTATCAGGTTATTGAGGATCTGCGTTAAGCGGGTGGGATCTGCCACTACCACTTCCGGCACTCCTTTATCAAGAGTAGCTTTAAGGCAAATACCTTTTTCTTTTGCTTTGGGATCATGTGTTTTGCGTACTTCATCTACCAGCTTTGGCAGGCTAAACTCCACTTCTTCAAGCATTACACTACCTGAAGTGATTTTGTTGTAGTCCAGAATATCATTTACAATCGAAAGCAGGTTTTTAGAAGCGAACTGTAGTGTATTGATATAGGCCTGCTGTTCTGGCTTTGGGGCTTCAGTTTGAAGAATTTCTACAATACCTATGATACCATTCAGTGGTGTTCTGATTTCGTGGCTCATGGTAGAAAGAAATTGTTCCTGTGCCGCACGAGCTGCATCAGCCTCTTGCTTTAGCTCCCTTTCAGTTATAGCCAACCGCTGCAGTTCTTTATTTTGCTTACGCACCTCCAATAAAATACCAGCTTGCTGTGTTAGCTTGCGAATGGCATTCTTTTGTTCTTCGTTTAGTGTTTTGGGCTGGGTATGACAAACGCACAAGGCGCCAAGGTTATACCCCTTAGGCGAACGGATAGGTGCACCAGCATAAAACCGAATTCCTGCTTCTATAGTAAATGGATTATCAAAAAAGCGCTCATCTTCTAAGAGATCCTCTACCAGGAAAAGATCATTCTGTAGAATGGTATGTGCACACATAGAGCCTTCACGCACCATTGTTGTGTCGCCTAATCCAAAATTGGCTTTCCCCCATTGTCTGTGTTTATCGATAAAATTGATGACGGAAAAATCGGTCTGGCAAATGAACGCTGCCAGTTCAACCAGGTGGTTGAAGTCTTGATCTTCTTCTGTATCCAGAATTTGGTAAGCGTATAAATCCTGTATCCGCTTTTCTTCATTAATAGGTAGAGGGGCAGCTAACATAAAGTATTACATAGGATATTTACGCAAAAAAAGCGGATTTTATTGAATTCACGCCTACTTTGACTAGAATCATTAGCCAACTCTATCATCCCTAAATAGATATATTCAAGTGACTCCTATAGGTGCAGTTAAGCATTTTACCCCATTTCAGTTTAACTAAATGCGGAGAGCATAGACTGGCACTTAGACAAAAGCCCGTTTTTAGCTACTCCCAAATACTCTTAAACCGACTACCCCTGTAGTTCTCTTACCACACCAAATTCAAGGTATACAACTAATTATAAGTCAGAATAAATAGTAATTTCGGCTTCATACTCTTAACCATGCAGTCTACAACCATTAGTGGAAGGCCGGCCCATACCCTTGAATTTTTAGCCGGCGGTGGAGAATTGGGTGAAATGATCAGAAAGTTTGACTGGTCATCAACACCTCTGGGCCCTTTTGAAAAATGGCCTCAAAGTTTACGTACTTGTATTCGCATTATGCTTACATCCCGCCAGCCCATATGGATTGGCTGGGGGAAAGACCTCATTAAGTTCTATAACGATCCTTATAAGGCCATTGTAGGGGGCAAGCATCCCTGGGCGCTGGGGTCGCCTGCCTCTATGGTGTGGAAAGACATCTGGAGAGATATTGAGCCTATGCTTAAGCAGGTTATGGAAAAAGATGAAGGCACGTATGTGGAGTCGCAGCTACTGATCATGGAGCGCAATGGCTACCCGGAAGAAACGTACTATACCTTTTCCTATACTCCCATACCTGGTGATGATGGAAAGACAGAAGGGATGTTTTGTGCCAATACGGACGACACTGATAAAATCATCAGCGAACGTCAATTACGGACGCTAACGCAATTGGGTAAGCGATTAACGGATTGCCAAAGCAACCGGGATGTTATTGAAAAGACCATCTATACCTTACAGGAGAACCCATATGATTTCCCTTTTGCTCTATTCCGGACTATCGCCGATGGCAAAGCCATTCTGGAGCGCTCAACACTGTTAGATGCAGAACAGAAAATATTTCCAAAAGATATTCACTTAAACTCTGATGATCCTGTTGCACTTGCAATAAATATGGCGCTGTATACCGGAGAGCTTCAAGTGTTTAAAAACCCCAAAGAGAGGCTACCAACTGTACCTACTGGTGCATGGCAGGTGCCGCCAACACAAGGTATTATTATACCCATTATACAAACCGGGATCAATGAACCATATGGCATACTGTCTGTTGGTGCAAATCCATACCGGCTGCTGAATGAAAAGTATTTGAGCTTTATAACATTGGTAGGCGACCAGGTAGCTACCGCCTTTGCCGATGTGCATGTATTGGAGGAAGAACGTAAACGTTCAGAAGCGCTCGCCGAAATTGACAAAGCAAAAACCATCTTCTTTTCTAACATCAGCCATGAATTCAGAACGCCACTAACCTTACTATTAGGGCCTATTGAAGAAGTAATGAATGACCCTGATACCATTGGTGAAAACAAGGTGCGCATGGACGTTGCCTATCGGAATGCCTTGCGCATGCAGCGGTTGGTAAACACCTTGCTGGAATTCTCCCGAATTGAAGCAGGACGATTGGAAGGTCGTTTTACCAAAGTGGATATTTGCTCGTTTACACAAGAGTTGGCCAGCACCTTTAGATCAGCCATTGAGAAGGCTGGCATGCAGTTGAAATTTGATTACAGCGCTATTCAATCGGATGTGTATGTAGATGTAGATATGTGGGAAAAGATTGTACTCAACCTTATATCCAATGCCTTCAAATACAGTAAAGAAGGAACAATATCTATTTCCGTAAAAGAAGTGAGTCAGAAGATCCTGTTTTCAGTTACAGATACAGGCGTTGGTATACCGCAAGATCATCTGAGTAAGATCTTTGACCGTTTTCACCGAATTGAGAATATACAAGGCAGAAGCCAGGAAGGATCCGGTATTGGCCTGGCTATGGTTAAAGAACTGGTACGATTACACCAAGGCGTTATAGATGTAGAAAGTACCGTTGGGAAAGGCTCTACATTTACAGTGGCTATTCCGGTAGGCTTAGACCATTTACCAGAAAACAAAATAGTAAAAGACGCGGCGGCACCTATAACCACGCGCTATGCAAATGCTTTTGTACAGGAGGCCATGAAATGGATCCCTACATCAGAATCAGAGTTGCAGGAAGCAGGCCTGCCCATTTCTTCAAAAGAAATTTCATTACTAGACACACCTCCTTCAGATAAAAAATACAAAGTGCTGGTAGCAGATGACAACAGGGATATGCGCGAATATCTTGAGCGCTTATTGTCTGTGCAGTTTGAAGTAATTACAGCTGTGGATGGAGAAGACGCCTATCAAAAAGTATTGCAACATTATCCAGACCTATTACTCACTGATGTAATGATGCCTCGACTGGATGGATTTGGTTTGCTTGAAAAAGTGCGTCAGCACCCAGACAGTAAAATGATACCTGTTATTCTATTGTCGGCACGCGCTGGCGAAGAAGCTAAGGTGGAAGGATTAGAAGCCGGAGCTGATGATTACCTGGTAAAACCTTTCTCAGCTAAAGAATTGCTGGCCCGGGTAGATGCCAATATTAAAATTTCAAAGACCCGTATTGCTGCAGCCAAGAACCTGAAAGATATAATTCAACAATCACAGATAGCCACTACCCTATTGCAAGGTCCATCCTTTGTCATTGAATTGGCTAATGAAAAAGCGCTTGAGCTTTGGGGCAGAAGCCATGAAGAGGTTATCAACAGACCTATTTTACAAGCCCTCCCTGAAATAGCGGAGCAGGGTTTTGGCTATTTACTGGAAGATGTATTTACCACCGGAAGAATACACAAGGCTTACGAAATACCCGTAGAACTGGTTCGTTTTGGAAAGCCGGAATTGGTATACTTAAACTTTATTTATCAGCCATTGCGCAATGACGACAATAAGATCACATCTATCATTGCAGTAGGGCTAGACGTAACTGAGCAGGTAATAAGCCGGAAAAAATTAGAGCAAAGTGAAAAAGAATTAAATGAATTGGCCAATGCTGTTCCACAATTAGTTTGGGCTGCTAATGAGGCTGGTAAGATTACTTATTATAATGACCGGGTAGCCGAATTTGCTGGTGCCTATAAAAATGAAGATGATACTTGGTCCTGGCAAGGACTTGTTCACCCGGATGATGCGAAAGCTACTGAAAATGCCTGGAGTCAAGCACTGGAACATGGAACAGTATATCAGGCGGAGCACCGTGTACAAATGAAGGATGGCAGCTATCGCTGGTATTTAAGTCGCGGATATCCTTACAAAGATAAAGATGGCAATATCATTAAATGGTTTGGCAGTGCCACCGATATACACGCATCTAAAGAACATGCAACCATACTGGAAGCGGAAGTAAAAAAGCGCACAGCAGAATTGTCGGAATTGAATGTTTCCTTAAAACGCTCTAACAGTGAGTTGCAGCAATTTGCACACGTAGCCAGTCATGATCTAAGAGAGCCACTGCGTAAGATCAAAACCTTTATTGGTCGCTTGGCCGATGATCCAGGCAACTCGTTAACGGAACGCTCAACTACTTTCGTACAAAAAGTCAATTCAGCTTCCGATAGGATGTTTTCCATGATTGAAGGGGTATTAAACTATTCGGTTCTCAATACTAGTGATCAAAGAATAGAAGCGGTTCAACTTAGCACGCTTATACAAAACATTGAATCTGACCTGGAGTTACTTATCACGCAGAAAAAGGCTGTTATTCGGTATTCAGCGCTACCGGTTATAGAAGGATCTGCAGTATTGCTGTACCAGCTATTCTATAATTTGATCAATAATTCATTGAAGTTCTCTAAACCCGACACGCCGCCTGTAATAGATATAGATGCAACTGATGAACATGGCCATGAAAAAGAATGGACATTGATCAAAGTACAGGACAACGGAATTGGTTTTGAGCAGGAGTATGCCGAAAAGATATTTGAAAGCTTTACACGCCTCAATTCAAAGGATCAATTTGAAGGTACAGGTTTAGGATTGTCCTTATGTAAAAGGATCGTAGAACGCCATGGAGGGTATATTGAAGCAACAGGAGAATTGGATAAAGGCGCTAGTTTTTCTATTCATCTTCCGATCATACAAAATCGCAAGAGTATATAAACTATGAAGAGAGTTGTTTTAGTTGATGACGACAGGGACGATGCAGAACTGTTTCAAGAAGCCTTAGAAGAGGTAGACAACAATTTACATTTTCAGCATTTTGAAAATGCACAGTCTGCCTTAACTGAATGGAATACCTCAACGAAAGTATTGCCTGATGTCATTTTTCTGGACCTTAATTTACCGCAGGTTAGTGGCTGGGAGATTTTAAAACATCTGAGACAAACCAATCACCTGGCAACTATTCCGGTAGTTATGTATACAACTTCATCACAGAAGCAAGAGGCAGAAATTGCTCACAACCTGGGCGCTAATTACTTTATTACCAAGCCTACTGATTACAATGAGTTGAAACGATTGTTGACAGAGGTGTTGGGTAAAGTTTTAGTATAACAACCAGATCCAAATAGATGCCCAAGAGGTAGTCACACAAAGTCGAAAGAAAGAAGGGGTGTTTTATAAACTTTGGGGTAGCTAGAAATCTACACTAAAAGATGCTACTCCAAAATTATCTGAACTAAAAGGGCTGAAATAAAAAAAGCCTGCCCTGCACCTTCCAAAATAGTATTCAGCAAATAGGCCGCGCTGAAGTTCCAGATCGGATTCAAACAACCTTGTCCTTTGAGCCATAAGACCTGTACGTATTGCCTTAATTGGTCTTATAGCTAATTCTGAATACGTATAAAAGAAGTTATTTTCTTTCGTTTTAAAGTCAAACAGGTATTCACTTTCAGAATAGAAATCAAACTTCTTATAAATGATCTCCGTTTCTAAACCAGGCGCTATACCATTTGTATTTCCAAAAACAACGCCCCCCATGGGCACCAGTACAAACTCAACGGCTTTGCCAAACTTAAATCTCCGTCCTGCCCAAAGAGATGCGGTGTTCTTGTCTTCATAATTATAGCGGCCTTCCAGGTGTAGCGTTTTGTGTCGGGCATAAAAAGTAGGATTAAAAAAATCCTTTTCATCAGGGATAATGAATAATTCAGCCCAGGCTGAAAATTTCCATTGAGAACTAGTAGAATCGATTTTATTCTCTTGTGCCGACAATTTTAATGAGGCAAAGCCTAGTAATAACAATAAATACTTTTTCATATTTATCCCCCCAATGCAATTGTTATTGCCACCAGCAGTATTCCAATTAAAGTGACGGCAGCACTCATTTTCCATTTACTGAATCCTGCATATTTAGCCACCGACCACCCACATAAAAACATCATTATTATAGCAACCAAGTTTGAAACTCTTAAAGCAAGCATTGTATTATGCATAAATACAAATGGCACAACAACGGGGAAAGTTGTAATAAATACAAGGATAAAAAGAGCTATAGCTCTCTTTATATCATTAAATGTCAAATGCACTTTTCCTGAAACGCCGGGAAGTTTCATTAATCTACTTCTTATTTGCTCCAAATCCTCTTTCTCTAATACCGAGGCTACTACGGGTGGCAAGGCATGAGAAATGCACCTTCTTGCTTTTTCTTTGTCTGAGGTTTTTTGAATAGAATCGAATATTATTTTGTTTCTGCTATTTTGAGCTAAGACTCCAATGAGGTACATGGTTGCATCAACAAACCCCCAAGCCAGATTACAACCAATTGCACCAACAAGTAATTGCCTAATTTCAGCTCGATGAGTATTGGCAATACTAATTGAGCAAGTAAAGCTGAGCGCCATTATTAATCCGAACAAGATTTCTTCCGCTCGATCCATCGGATTCAATAACCTTGGAGATTTGACAAAATCTTCCATAAAAAGAATTTAAACTTCTAAAGCTCCGTACCCTTGCTGCCGTTGTCACTTCTTGACGCCGTAATAATGGCCATATTGAAAACTCCATATTATTTGACAGCAAGAGGCAGAAAAATTTAGGTCACCGAAAGATTTATTTGCAAAGTTACTTGTGGACGCTGCCTAGTATCTTAACTTATCTGGGATGGCAGGCTTGAAAACTAATTGATACAAGGAAAAATGATCAAAGAGAAAGCAATCATTCTTTTGGTAGACTGATAATAAAAAAAAGGAGTCACATTTCTGTGACTCCTTCGTTTGTTTTTGTCGGGAAGACAGGATTCGAACCTGCGACCCCCTGGTCCCAAACCAGGTGCGCTACCGGCCTGCGCTACTTCCCGGTCCTGTTATCGGGCTGCAAAGGTAAGTGTTCTTTACATTCCGATAACATTTTATTTTTCAGCGGTGAGGGAGGGATTCGAACCCTCGGTAGAGCTTTAAGGCCCTACGACGGTTTAGCAAACCGTTGATTTCAGCCACTCATCCACCTCACCTCCTTTTGCAAGGGGTGGCAAAAATAAAGGTAAGTGTCGAATTACCAAAAAAAAGAAACCCCAAATTCTAAAATTAATTTTAGAATTTGGGGTCTTACTACGTTCTTTCAATGTTTACAAAGAAGCCAATTGCACTTTTTGCTGCAACTCCATTACATTATCTCTGAATACACCATCAGTATCCATCAAATCTTTTACAGTTTGACAAGAGTGTATAACTGTAGTATGATCGCGGCCACCAAAGTGTTCTCCAATAGTCTTTAAAGAATTTTTCGTGAATGCTTTTGCTAAATACATTGTTATCTGACGTGCCTGCACAATCTCACGCTTTCTTGTCTTTTGCAACAATTTATCATAGGCCACATCAAAATAATCACACACCAGTTTCTGAATGGTATCGATTGTAATTTCCTTGCTTGATGATTTTACAAAGTTCCGCAACACTTTCTTAGCTAATTCCAAATCTATTTCTCTACGGTTTAGCGAAGATTGTGCCAACAAAGAAATCAATGCGCCTTCTAACTCGCGCACGTTATTATTAATATTATAAGCAATATACTTAACAACCTCTGATGGCATCTCCAATCCATCATTCTTCATTTTACGCTCTAATATTTCAATGCGGGTTTCATAATCCGGCATTTGAATATCTGCGCTTAACCCCCAACGGAAGCGGCTTAATAAACGCTCTTGTACCCCTTCCAAATCTTTTGGCGGCTTATCGGAAGTTAACACCAGCTGCTTACCTGATTGGTGCAAGTGATTGAAGATGGCAAAGAATGCATCTTGAGACTTTTCAGCTTTATTAAAGAATTGCACATCATCAATGATCAACACATCGATCAACTGATAAAAATGAATAAAATCATTGATGGCATTATTGCGGCTATGATCAACAAACTGATTGATAAACTTTTCAGAGCTCACATATAACACCACTTTATTTGGGTGCAAACGCTTTACATCATTACCTATTGCCTGCGCAAGGTGCGTTTTACCAAAACCCACACCACCATATATTACTAAAGGATTGAAAGAATTAGCACCTGGCTTTTCTGCAACGGTTTTGCCTGCACGACGAGCCACACGATTACAATCGCCCTCTACATAAGCATCAAATGTATAAATAGGATTTAGCTGCGGGTCGATATGCATTTTTTTCAACCCTGGTATCACAAACGGATTTTTTACTGGTGTATTGACCACCAAAGGGAAATCCATTTCATTATTGGAAAATGATTTATAGCCATGACCAGCTACATCAACCGTTACGGGCTTATTGTAATTGTTACCGCCGTCTACCATAATACGGTATTCCAGCTGGGCATCTTTACCCAACTCTCTTTTCAGCGTTTTAGCCAACAGGTTTACATAATGCTCCTCTAAGTACTCATAAAAGAATTGGCTAGGCACCTGAATGACTAGTATTTTTTCTTTTAAAGCAACTGGCTTAATGGGCTCAAACCATGTTTTGAAATGCTGCCATTCTACGATGTCTTTTATGATAGACAAACAGTTGGTCCAAACGAGATTGGCATTTTTCTCCATGTATATCGAACAGTTTTAGAATATGTTATTGAATTAATGAACAGTTAGTTTTTCACAAGATGTGTATAAATAAATTTGGATAGGACAACGAATATCTAAAGGAAGTTCGAGAAAAAAAATTTTTATATCTCAGTTTTTTGTGTAACTAATATGGATTGCGCTGAAATCATTTTTTTCTTGCTAGATTTTTCAAAAATAAAATCCAACCTACCCAGTTGTATACCCGCAAATCCGACTTGATTGATCAATACATCATCCCCCTTTTTATTCTTTATGACTACAGGTGCATCCAGGAACGTATGTGTATGACCTCCAATGATTAAGTCAATATTTTCCGACTCTTTTGCCAACACCTTGTCACACATTTTATTCTGATCTTCTTTATACTCATAACCTAGATGTGACAAACAAATAATCAGATCACAACCTTTTTGTTTTAATTCTGCGCTATATCTATTTGCCTGCTGAATGGGATCTAAATATTTTGTATTACCAAACAAATTGGCGGGCACCAATCCATCCATTGCAATACCCACTCCTAAGATACCAATCCTCAACCCTCCTTTCTTAAAAATCTTGTAAGGTTGAGAACGTCCTTCCATAGGCGTATTGGCAAAATCATAGTTACTGATAATCAACGGAAAAGAGGCATGCCGCTCTAACTGCAAGGCCAAGTTCCCTAACCCTGCGTCAAAGTCATGATTACCAATCGTTGTGGCATCATAACCCATAGAAGTCATGGCTTTGATCTCCGGCTCCCCTTTATATATATTAAAATAAGGAGTGCCCTGAAAAATATCACCAGCGTCTAATAATAACACGTGCTCTTCCTGCTTTCGGATCTGCTTTATGAGTTGTGCGCGAGCTGCCACCCCTCCTAATCCTTGATTACGACTCCCATCCATAGGGAAAGGATCTATGCGACTGTGTGTATCATTTGTATGAAGGATCGTTAACTTATGCGGCGCTTCAAAATAAGATGCTGCATGTGTCAGTTTAGAACCTACCAGAAAAGCTCCAGTTGTAAGTGCTGATTGTGTTAAAAACTTTCTTCTATTGAGCATTGGATACACGATTGTCTTCGGTTGCAGAAATATTTTTTCCTTGAGATTTCAATACTTTGATATAGTCAAAGATTGCATCACGCATTAAATAGCCATTTGTTTGCTGCGGAATAGGCTTTAGCATAGCAGCATTATCACCACCGTTTGCCACATAATCAGAATTAGCGATGATGTATGTTTTATTTAAATCAAGCGGCACCCCTCCTACCTTCACATTTACAGCTTTTTTATTTTGTATCTGCATAGTAAGTCCAGCTACTGGCCAGCCACCATGTGCAGCCGTTAAATCCAGGAATTGCTGCAACACATCGCCTTTTACTTTTTGCAGAATCAATAAATTGTCAAATGGCATTATTTCAAACACTTTACCACGAGTTACAGGACCAGCTGCCAACTGATTAATACGAATACCTCCATAATTAACAAAAGCTGCATCTACAGCCACGCCATATTTTTCTTTAGCCATTACATACATAGCATCAGCCATAAAATTATTCAAGCTACCTTCTGGCATTTTTTTATCTAAAGTCTTTTCAGCAACACCAATTACCTGATTCATCCCTCTTTCCACACTATCTCTATAGGGCTGCATCAACTGCAGCATGCCTGAATCCTTAGGCACTTCGGCTGTTATCCGATAATCCTTATACTCTGTTTTAGTAGGTAGAAATAATGTATTACAAGAAGCTAAGAAACAGAGCAGTAGAGCGATGGGCATACTCTGTATTTGTTTTCTAAAAGTGCGCATGTGTTTGAAATTCTGGGCCAAAATTAGGTGGTGCCTGCTAAAATCACTCTTTTCATTCTTTAATTGAAATTTAAAACTTTTGTGATGGCAGATAAATCCTTTTGTAACACCTTTGCATCATCCATTTTTCAGGATAACTACCTGACATGCAACAGAAAATTACAATTAAAGTACTGCCATCAGAAGCAGCTAGTGAAAATTCGGTTAAACAAGTAATTGCACAAAACTGTGCTGTAAAGCCTGAACGCGTAACCGGCTATACTATTTTAAAAAAATCACTCGATGCACGTAGCCGACAGGCCTGGTTCCACCTTACACTAAACGTATTCATTGATGAACCGTTTAAACAAACTACTCTCCCTCCCTTACTACTACATGATGTTAGTCAAGCCGAACACACCGTAGTGGTGGTGGGTGCTGGCCCTGCCGGCTTATTTGCAGCTATACACTTGATTGAATTAGGTGTTAAGCCCATATTACTAGAACGAGGGAAAGATGTAAGAGCCCGCCGACGCGACCTGGCAGCTATGAACAAAGAAGGTGTTGTGAATCCAGAGAGTAACTACTGTTTTGGAGAAGGAGGCGCCGGCACCTATAGCGATGGTAAGCTTTATACACGCAGCACTAAAAGAGGCGATGTACAACGCATTTTGAATATTCTAGTACACTTTGGGGCTGATGAACGCATCTTATATGAAGCACATCCCCATATTGGCACTAACAAGTTGCCGCATATTATTACCGCTATGCGGGAAAAAATTATTGAATGTGGCGGCGAAGTACGTTTTGATAAAAAGCTAACTGATTTTACTGTTGAAAAGGGTCACATCACCTCAGTTACAACTGCCGATGGTGATAGCATACCTGCCAAAGCCGTATTATTAGCAACAGGTCATTCTGCACGCGATATATTTGAATTACTCCACAACAAGAAATTACAAATAGAGTTTAAACCCTTTGCATTAGGTGTGCGGGTAGAGCATCCACAGCACATTATTGACACGGCTCAATATCATTGCGATATACGTAGCGAACACCTGCCACCTGCTGCATATAGCTTAGTGCAACAAGTGGATGGTAAGGGTGTTTTTTCTTTTTGTATGTGCCCCGGCGGCATTATAGCCCCAGCTGCAACTGCTGCTGGTGAGGTCGTGGTTAATGGTTGGTCGCCCTCCAAACGCAACAACCCATATGCTAACAGTGGTATTGTTGTAAATATTGAAGAGAAAGATATACAGTCATTTAAAAAACATGGTCCCTTAGCTGGCATGCTCTATCAGCAAGCCGTGGAACATAAAGCCTTTAATGTTGGGGGCGGTAAACTTGTTGCTCCTGCACAACGCATGGAAGACTTCTTTAAAAATAAAGTCTCATCTGATCTCCCTGATTGCAGCTACTTGCCAGGCATTCATGCTGCAGATTTGCGCAAGGTTCTTCCTACCCATGTACACAAGGCACTTCAAACCGGCTTCAAAGAATTTGGGAAAAAGATGAAAGGCTACTTTACCAACGAAGCCGTTGTGGTTGCAACCGAAAGCCGGACATCGTCGCCTATACGGATACCCCGACATAAAGAAACCCTGCAACATCCGCAGGTTACCAATTTGTATCCTTGTGCGGAAGGTGCAGGGTATGCTGGAGGTATTGTTAGTGCTGCTATGGATGGCGAAAAGGTTGCCGAAGCAATAGCAACTTATTCACTATCCTTACTTTGACGACTAATCAAAGCCTTATTTTCTTGCAACTGGTTTTTCTTAAACCATTTCATTTGTTGCTTTAATGCTTTCTTGTCCTGGTCTGTCATACTGCTGGTTAACAACGGAGTTAAATCTGGCTTTCCAGCATCAACCCAACTGGTATACAAAAAGTCAGAGAATAAGTTAGCCGATCGAATTGCCTGATCAGTTACGGTACTGCCTAAACGACTACTATAAGCTCTTGCGAAGTCAGAAGAGTAACTTTTCACCTCACGGCCTCTACGTATTTGTGTACGAAACTTTGTGCTGTCTACAAAGTCTTTAGATGTTTCCTTTTCTAAGCGAAAGACATCAGGCACCAATTGATGTGCGTGACGTAGCGCCTCCCAAACAGCCTGCTCTGGACGCTTTAAGTATTTGGCTTTATGGCGACTGCTTAGATTGTAAGTGTTAATTTCAATTTCCGGCACCACACTTTCCCATAAACTATGCAATCCTTTCTGCCCAGTCATTTGCCCATCATAATTAATAGTAGTATGCAATGGCACATGCGCATCTTCAATATAATGTCCTAGGTCTGTAGCGTAAAACAGTATACTGTCTTTATTCTTCTGCCGGAAGGCATTTGTCAACTGCTCTTTCACACTCATTATCACATAAGGCACATAACCATACTCGAACAATGTATCCTTAGAATATTTAGCTACCGCTTCATTCCATGTAAGTGGCATTTTCCAGGCAGCCGAATCACCATAAGCTTCAAAATCAATAAAGTGTTTTGAAGCTTCGGTACTATCTTTTGTTCTTCGCTCATCTGGACGAGGAGCGTTTTTAACAATATAGTCCAGGTTTTTATAGAAAAAGGGCTGCATGTCTTTCGGCAATTCATAAACCGCTAATTGATGGATGGTACGGTGCATTAGAAAACCCCAGCTACTCAATCCAATTAGAACAAACAGACCAACTATCCACACTATCCGCTGTTTCATAGTTACTTTATTTTTTTTGCAAAAGTCTCAAAAACAAACGAAACTGAACTATAAATTTCATTGTTACAATACTCGGAATCCACCACTCATCAAGAATTTCAAAAATATGTACCTTGAGCCTATAATTTGTCAAACAAACACTGCACCATGCCATTACTAGAGTTACGTAACCTTAAGAAATATTATGCTACCCAAAAAGCGGTAGACGACATTTCCTTCTCGATTGAGCCCGGTCAAATCTTTGGACTGCTAGGCCCTAACGGAGCTGGAAAAACGACATTGCTCCGCATGATAACCGGTATTTTCTATCCTGATGATGGCCAGATTCTTTTTGATGGCAAACCGTTCAACCCAGAAAAAGATATTCAACATATTGGATACATGCCTGAGGAAAGAGGTTTGTATAAAAAAATGAAAATTGGTGAACAAGCCCTTTATCTGGCTCAGCTCAAAGGCTTAAGTAAAGACCAAGCCTTACAGCTTATTAAGGAATGGTTTGTTAAGTTGGAAATGCAAAGCTGGTGGAATAAAAAAGTAGAAGACCTTTCAAAAGGTATGTCGCAAAAGCTACAGTTTGTTACTACAGTGCTACATCGCCCAAAACTGATTATACTGGATGAACCTTTTAGTGGTTTAGATCCTGTAAACAGCAATGTTATTAAAGAAGAAATCTTCCAATTGGCAAAATCTGGTTCTACAGTCATCTTTAGTACTCACCGCATGGAACAGGTGGAAGAAATTTGCGATCATATAGCATTAGTGAACAAAGGCCAGAAAATATTAGATGGCACAGTAAAAGGTGTAAAGCAGCGGTTCAAGAAAAATCTTTTCCGCATTGGCTTTGAAGCACTACCTGCTATTAATACCAACCAAGCATTTGAAGTGGTAAAAGAAAACAATGATCAATCATTAATTGTAAAGATCAACGACGGATACACGCCCAACGATGTATTGCGCTTTTATTTGCAAGGCAATACGCCAATCACTTCCTTCAGTGAGATACTGCCTTCATTGAATGAGATCTTTATTCAACTGGTAGAAGGCACGCCAGCTAGCCGTCAATTTCAAAACGTTACCGCATAATATATACACATGAACAAGATTTGGATCATTATAAAAAGAGAATACATTACCCGTGTTCGTAAAAAAACATTCTTACTCACGACAATTCTTACCCCACTATTGTTTGTGGGCTTTATGGCGTTTGTCATTTTCATGACTGTCCGAAACATGTCGCATGAGAAAGTGGCGGTAGTTGACCCTGCCGGTTATTTAAAATCCAGCTTAGAAAGTAGCAAAACTATCACCTACTCTTTTGCTAATGATGTAGACACTGGCAACTTTGTCAAAAGAGGATATTCGGCTGTACTATTTGCACCACACACCAGCATCAACCAAACGTCGAACTTCAGGCTGATTACTGAAAAAAGTTTGAATGCTGCAGCAAATAGTAAGATTGAAAAAGATATAAGCCGTGCTTTAGAAAATAATTTGATCAGCCAGGAGTTAAAGATCGATCCCAAACGTATTGACTCGATTAAAACCAGGGCAGAAAGCGTAAGCATCAATACCAGTAAAAAAGGAGAATCCGGCTTACAAAACAGCAGTTTTGAGGTAGCCAGAAGCATTGGTTATGTAACGGCTTTCCTGATCTACATTACTTTATTGATTTATGGAACCATGGTAATGCGTGGTGTTACTGAAGAAAAAACCAATCGCATTGCTGAAGTGATGGTATCATCGGTTCGTCCATTCCAACTAATGTTGGGTAAAATCATAGGTATTGGAGCTGTAGGTATTACCCAATTTTTAATATGGATTGTACTAATTGGTGTATTGAGCTCTGTACTAACATCTATGATTCCACCAGAAGTGTTACAACAAGCCCAACAAGCCAGCGAACAAATTCCAGGGCAAAGCCAACAAGGCACTGAAGCTCTACGTAACCTTGCGCAAGCCCAAGTAGCACTTAATACCATTAACTGGGGATTAGTTATCAGTTGCTTTATCTTTTATTTCATTGGAGGCTATCTTTTCTATGCTTCCTTGTTTGCAGCAATTGGCAGTGCAGTAAATGAAGATCCCCAAGATGCTCAAAGCCTTATGTTCCCCATAACGTTACCTGTAATCTTAGGCATTATCATTATGATTAATGCCATCAATGATCCCGGGGGCTCGCTGGCTACATGGTCTAGTCTTATTCCTTTCTTCTCGCCCATTGTAATGATGGCCCGTATACCATTTGGTGTGCCAGATACAGTACCCTACTGGCAATTGGGAACTTCAATGCTTCTATTAGTGTTAGGCTTCTTATTTACCACTTGGCTTAGCGCCAAGATCTACCGCACCGGTATTTTATTATATGGTAAAAAGCCAACCCTAAAAGAAATGGCTAAGTGGATCACACGATAATAAATTATTGATTTATCAAACTGAAGTCCTGCCTCCGCGCAGGACTTTTTTGTATTGTCAATTTGGCAACCTGTAAAGAATGACCTAGATAATGGCTAGTGATCTACAGTCGTTCATTTTTTATTTTCTATTAAATCAATTTATGTAAGGTTCAATTTAAGCAACATATATTTTAAATCCTGTTTATATATCTATCGCTTAAAGGCTGCCCAAATCAATGCTAAAACCTACCTCAACTTTACTCAACTCCGTAATGTTAGGGAGTTGAGTAAAGTTGGATGGTACTATAACTGGCATTTGCCCCATCTTTATCATTAACTGATTCACTGGCTTTATTAAAAGAAAATGATGCCATTTAGAAATACTAGATATATAGGGAATAATTAAATAGTCCCTTTTTGAATCCATATACTCGTCAAACACATCTGTAGCCTTTGTTAAATAAAAGACAATTGGATGAACGGCTGACCAACATACGAACGCCATCGTATATTTGTACGAAACATTTCGTCACTATAAAACCATTGTTTATGAAACGCAACGCATCTATTGGAATTGTAGCCGTTTTGATACTGGCTGGCTTTATAACCATTGCCCAAAACCGTTCTTCCTCCTCTCGCCAACAACAAACATTCATTAAAGACACCATACCCCAACACCGAGATGGAAAAGTGAAAGATTTTGATGAAGCCTTGCAAGAAGTAGATAGAGCTATGCAAGAATTAGATGTTCAACTGAAAAAGCCTATACCTTCTATTCCTCCTATTGAGGTAGAAAAAATGAAGGCAGAACTGGATAAAGCATTGAAGGATATTGACCCTGAAAAAATGAAAGCTGAAATAGATAGGGCTATGAAGCAATTTGATGCAGATAAATTAAGAGCCGATATTGAAACATCTATGGCTAAAGTGGATATGGAGAAAATGCGTAAAGACATTGAACGTATTAAAGAAGTAGAGCTTCCCAAGATTGAAGAACAGATGAAAAATATGCGTCCCGAAATTGAGAAGTCTCTTAAAAAAGCAAAAGTAAACATAGAAAAAGCAAAGGCAGAAATCAAGGAATACAAAGACTTTGAAAGCAGTTTAGAAAAAGACGGATTGATCAATAAAAAGCAGTACACTATTGAACACAAGAATGGAGTGCTTACTATTAACGGCCAAAAGCAACCTGAAGCTGTTTATAACAAGTACCGTAGCTTTTTAAGCAAACACAAAGATCTTACCTTAAAGAAAAATGAGGAAGGACTGGATATCAATAATGAACATGACGAAGACTAGAAGGTTTCGTAACTTGCCATACCGTCCCGCACAGCAGCGGGACTTTTTTATTTATGTATATGTATTACATGGCCATAGTATTGCCTGAAGAATTAAATAAAGAAGTATTAAGCTATAAACAGTACATGCTGGATAAATACAATTGTAAAGTAGGCCTAAAATCACCAGCTCATCTCACTATTATTCCTCCCTATTGGATGCAACGTGAAAAAGAGCAAAGCTTACTAAACCAGTTGGATGAAATATGTCTACGAGTAGAACGATTCCCTATTGCTACAAAGAATTTTTCAGCATTTAAACCTCGCACCATCTTTATTGATGTAGATGTGGATGAGAAATTAAAACACTTCAAAAAAAGAGTTGATCATTTTTTCCTTGATCACCAAGACTATGGCGCCAAGGTTGACACACGTCCTTTTCACCCGCATATCACTATTGCAACTAGAGACCTCTACAAAAAATCCTTTGCAGAAGCCTGGGCCTATTTTGAATCTAAAGAATTTGCTACAGCTTTTACAGGAACAGGGCTTTCTACGCTACGACACAACGGAAGAAGCTGGGATATTTTACATTTATCCCGTTTTCAAAACGCAGACTAAAGCGTAATAAAAAAAGGATGCTTTTTGAGCATCCTTTTGAATATCATTTAAGGTAGCCTTAAAAATCAAAAAACTGTGATGGTCCTGGCATGAAATCAAAAGAAGCATGCTCTTCCATCTGGATGTTTAATTGCTGCGCTTCATCTACGCGGGCAATGAATTTTTCCTTAATTACTTTTTTGTATCCTTCTTTCTCAAATACAAAGCGGTAAGTAGTACCAGGCTTGAGATCAGTAAAGGAGTAGTTGCCGTGCGAGTCGGTTAAGATTACCTTTTCCTTCTTGGCATTAGAATATGCAGTAACGCTAACATTGCTTAAAGGCTTTTTAGAGTCAAGCGTAAACACACCTCCAATAACATCGCTTTTTTTAGCATTTTCCTCACCAGTATTTGCACTGGCAAAAAATGAAAAAACAGTTATAAAACAGCTAAGCAGTAAATATTTAAGTTTCATGCGTTGGTGACTTGAGCGGTTATTCAGGACACACTTTACCAAACTAACGAGGTAAAGTTATTTTTTTAAATTGGATTTTGCAAAGCTTCGTTAAACTCCGCCCATAACTTTTTCACAATTAAGCCAGCAGGCAATATATCTTCCAATAATGCGCTCACCTGACCTATTTCTAACTCTCCTTCATCCATATCGCCTTCATGCATTCCTCGTTTGGCCCGCGCCCTTCCTAACAACTGTTTTAGCTCTTCCTCATTAGCTCCTCTTTTCTCAGCATCTTGTACTGCTTCAAAGAATTTATTCTTCAATAGCCGAACGGGAGTTAGCTTTTTCATTGACAGTTGCGTATCACCTTCCTTTGCCTGAATGATCGCTTGTTTAAACAATGGATGAGAGGACGCTTCCTCACTGGCTACAAACCGGCTTCCCACTTGCACTCCGTCCGCACCCAACACCATGGCTGCCAGCATTTGCCGGCCAGTAGCAATTCCTCCTGCAGCTATTATGGGGATAGTCACCGCCCTCTTTACTGCGGGCACCAACACCATTGTAGTAGTTTCTTCTCTTCCGTTATGACCGCCTGCTTCAAAACCTTCAGCCACCACCGCATCGCAACCTGCTTCTTGAGCTTTCAAGGCAAATTTGCTACTGCTCACAACATGCACGACAGTAATACCATGATTTTTAAAATGCTGTGTCCAAGTCTTTGGGTTGCCTGCTGATGTGAAGACAACCTTTACACCTTCCTCAATAATTATTTGGATGTGTTTTTCCAGGTCGGGATAGAGCATGGGCAGGTTTACTGAAAACGGTTTATCAGTTGCTGCTTTACACTTTTGAATATGTTCACGAAGCGTATCGGGGTACATGCTGCCGGCCCCGATCATTCCCAGACCACCAGCATTGCTGACCGCACTGGCCAGCTTCCAGCCACTCGCCCAGATCATGCCCGCCTGAATAATAGGATATTCAATGCCAAAAAGCTGGGTAATACGGTTCCCTGGCCCCCGAAGAGGAAACTTAGATATGTTAGTATTATAAGTTACGGACATGCCTTAAAATGAGTAATTGTTCACTAAATGACGTTAAAGCAATTGCTTGTGCAATATAGGTATTGGGCATTAGACATGCCCTGATAATGACTATATGATAAAGGAGTAGCTAAATTCGATGAGACCTACCTACACCTAAGTTTCCCCTTCGGGGGCCAGAGGCCAGTCTTTATCCTAGGTCTATATCTGTATTATCGCCGATATTTAATGTTCTGGTTTCTCCGCGTATCCCGGTGTCGGAACCAATGATGGAGTAGTCCAATACAATATCAAACAAGTTAGAAAAGGATCCTATTATGGAGTTTTTGATAATAGAAGCTTCAATGGTGGTATTCTCTCCAATAGTAACGTTAGGCCCAATAATAGAGTTCCGGATATCACACCCCTTACCAATTCGCACGGGCTGTATAATAACTGTATTTTCATAAGCCTGTGAAGACATGATACTTCCACCAAACTTTTTTAGCAGTGTGGCATTTGATTCCAGTAAGGTTTCACGCTTACCACAATCAAACCAGCTTTCCACCTTAAAGGCTTTAAACTGTGCGCCCTTTTTAATCATGCAGTCAATAGCGTCGGTAATACTAAACTCACCATGTGTTTTAAGGCCCTGCATAATATTAGCTTCTAGACATTCAAAAAGCAGGTTGCTCTCCTTTATCTTATACACGCCTACCAGCGCCATATTGGATTTTGGAATCTGCGGCTTCTCAATTACATGTCTTACAATATTATCGCCATCTATCTCAGCTACACCAAAGCTGCGGGGGTCATCCACCTTCTTTACGCCCAGCATCGAATATTCACTCTTCAGCACTTCATCGATAGGGTATTCCGTAATGGTATCACCCAGCACCACAAAGATCTCATCTCCCTTCACCAGATCGCGAGTAAGCTTTAATGCATGGCCTATCCCCTGGCGGTCATTTTGATGAACAAAATGTGACTGCAGAAACGGGTGTTCTTTTTTTACATAGTCCTGGATCTTTTCACCCAAGTACCCTACTACAAAAATGAATTCGTTGATACCCGCGTTCTTTAGTTGTTCGATAATAATGCTAAGAACAGTTTTTCCAGCCAAGGGGATCAGGGCTTTCGGCTGAGTATAAGTATGTGGTCTAAGTTTAGTTCCAGCTCCGGCTACCGGGATTATTGCTTTCATTCGCGTGTGTTTTGATGGCCGCTTTCACTCAACTGTCTCACCGCCATCATGAACAAAAAAACTAAATAGTTTTAAAAGGAGCCAACAAATTTACAGCAAATCTGCTAAAGGAAAATAGCGTGTGTCATACTTACTATAAGGCTCAACCCTATTTTTGCACAAAATTGACGGGAGTTTACAATCCAATATATTGTATCTCTCCCTAAATTGTTCGTCATATTTTTGAACAAGTTTGGGTTACCAGCTAAAAGAACTGAAGCCAGCAACCACAAACAGGAAACAAAATATTATGGTAAGAGATAAACTAGTATTTGACATTATCTACAAGGAGTTGGAGCGCCAACGCAATGGTATTGAATTGATTGCCTCTGAAAACTTCACCTCCCTGCAGGTAATGCAGGCTATGGGATCTGTAATGACCAACAAATACGCGGAAGGCTATCCTGGCCGCCGTTACTACGGTGGCTGCGAGTTTGTTGACCAAACCGAGCAATTAGCCATTGATCGTATTAAAGAAGTATTTGGTTGTGAATACGCCAATGTGCAACCGCATAGTGGCGCACAAGCTAATACAGCGGTATTCTTAGCTACCCTACAGCCTGGCGACAAGATACTAGGCCTTGACCTAAGTATGGGCGGCCACTTAACACATGGCTCTCCAGTAAACTTTTCTGGGAAAAACTACCAGGCCCATTTTTATACAGTAGATCGTGAAACTGGTTTGGTAAACTATGAGCAACTGGAAGAAGTAGCTCGCCGTGAGAAACCTAAAATGATCATTTGCGGTGCTTCTGCTTATAGCCGCGACTGGGATTATGCCCGCATTCGCAAAGTGGCAGATGAAGTAGGCGCGCTAGTAATGGCAGATATAGCCCACCCTGCCGGTCTAATTGCCAAAGGCTTGCTGAATTCTCCTTTTGAACATTGTCATTTTGTAACCTCTACCACCCACAAAACGCTGCGTGGCCCAAGAGGTGGTGTTATATTGATGGGTAAAGATTTTGAAAACCCATTTGGCTTAAAAGATCCTAAGGGCAATACCCGTATGATGTCGCACGTATTGGACATGGCGGTATTCCCTGGTGCACAGGGTGGCCCGCTGGAGCATGTTATCGCTGCAAAAGCGATTGCTTTTGGTGAAATTCTGACTGAAGACTTTACCAGCTATGCCAAGCAAATACAAAACAACGCACAAGCAATGGCTGCTGCGTTTGTACAACTTGGCTATAATATAATCAGCGGTGGCACAGACAACCACTTAATGTTGATTGACCTTCGTAATAAAAATATTACTGGAAAAAAGGCTCAGGAAACCCTTGATAGAGCACACATTACCTTGAACAAAAACGCGGTTCCTTATGATGATAAGAGCCCATTTGTAACTTCAGGTATTCGTGTAGGGGTTCCTGCTATTACCACCCGCGGCTTAAAAGAAGCAGAAATGGAGAAAGTGGTAAACCTGATTGACAAAGTGTTGATGAATATCGATAACGAAACCACTATTAGCGAGGTACAGAAAGAGGTACATCAATTGATGGGTAACTTCCCTTTATATGCTGAATTAGGTTTTCAATAAAGCCGAATAAATAAACGTTTATGATACAACGCAAACAAAGTTTATGGTTATTGTTAGCTGCAGCGTTTGATGCAACCACCTTTCGTTTCCCGATTTATAGCGGCGATTGGATGAAGG
This sequence comes from Flavisolibacter tropicus, assembly GCF_001644645.1. Lineage (NCBI taxonomy): Bacteria > Pseudomonadati > Bacteroidota > Chitinophagia > Chitinophagales > Chitinophagaceae > Flavisolibacter > Flavisolibacter tropicus. Next base: position 1,949,969 of record NZ_CP011390.1, read on the forward strand.
ACACTACACCTGCGGCTATTGACCTGAATGCCAATACCACCATTTGGTTTACCATTCTAACAGTACTGGTTGGTGGATTAGCCTTTGTCAATATCTTTCTTTTTAAGAATCGTAAAATGCAATTACGCTTGTGTTTCCTTGGCATCTTTATCACACTGGCTTTATTGGCACTCTATTTTTTAGAGATCAAAAACTTCTATAGTGGAAATATTGCTCTATGGGCTATCTTTTATGTAGGGGCATTGATTTTCTTTTTCCTGGCTATACGTGGTATTCGCCACGACCAAAAGCTAATCAAAAGCTTAGATCGATTACGATAAGTAGAAAAGCTACATACAAAAAAGAGGAGCCTTGAGCTCCTCTTTTTATTTACCATTATTCAAAACAATTCTATTATAAGTAACGCCCCGTATGGCTTTCTTTCACTTTTTTCAATCCTTCAGGTTTTCCAGCATACACCAGGCTACCTCCATCTGCACCGGCCTCTGGCCCTAGATCAATTACCCAATCTGCACTTTTGATCACATCGGTATTGTGTTCAATAACCAATATAGAGTGTCCTTGGTCAATCAAGGCATTGAATGAAGCCAGGAGTTTTTTGATATCATGAAAGTGAAGACCCGTAGTCGGTTCATCAAAGATGAACAAGATCTTTCCGGCAGCTTTACCTTTTCCAAGGAAAGAAGCCAGTTTTACCCGCTGCGCCTCCCCACCCGATAAGGTATCAGACGACTGCCCCAGCTTCACATAACCCAGTCCCACATCGCTCAGCGGCTTGATAGCATTTACAATCGACTTCTCGTCTGCAAAAAACGCTACTGCATCATCCACACTCATCTCAAGCACATCAAATACACTCTGGCCTTTGTACTGTACTTCCAGCACCTCTTCCTTGAACTTACGTCCATGGCATACTTCGCAGGTCAGGTGTACATCCGCTAGGAACTGCATTTCTACAATTTTTTCCCCTTCACCCTTACATGCGTCGCAACGGCCTCCATCTACGTTAAAGGAGAAGTGTTTGGCCTGAAAACCGCGGATCTTACTTAAAGGCTGTGCAGCAAACAGATCGCGTATATGATTCCAAGCCTGAATATAGGTCACAGGATTACTGCGTGACGATTTACCAATCGGATTCTGATCTACCATTTCCACAGCAGTAAGCGATTCAATATCGCCAGTCACAGCTTTATGTAAACCCATTTTCTCTCCCGGCTCACCCAGTATTTTTTGAATAGCAGGATATAGAATATGCTTTACGAGAGTTGTTTTACCACTACCGCTTGGTCCACTTACTACACTCAGCACATTGAGTGGAAATTCAACCGTAACATTCTTTAAGTTATGCTGACGGGCGCCTTCTACTACAATAGAGTTTTTCCATTTGCGTACCTGCTTGGGCGGGTCTATAGAATATTCACCTTTAAGGTATTTACCGGTCAGGCTCTTAGGATTAGCTATCAGCTCATCATAATTACCAAACGCTACTACCTCTCCTCCCAAATGTGAAGCCAGCGGGCCCATATCCACAATATAGTCCGCTTCACGCATCATCATTTCATCGTGTTCTACTACAATTACAGTATTGCCTAGATCACGCAACTCCTTTAATACACTGATCAAATTAGCTGTATCACGTGAGTGCAAACCAATAGAAGGTTCGTCCAGTATATAGAGCGAGTTGGTCAGATTGCTACCCAAGCTACGTGTTAGTTGTATCCGTTGGCTCTCACCACCACTTAGTGTGTTGGCCAAACGATTTAAAGTCAAGTAACCCAATCCCACTTTCAGCAAGGTATCGATGCGATGTTCTATTTCCAGGATCACGCGCTTACCAACTGTTCTTTCATATTCTGAAAGTGTAGTAACAGCATGGTCAAACCAAACCTTCAGGTCTTTTACCGGCATATCGCTCAACTCACCTATATGCCTACCTGCTACTTTTACATACAGCGCTTCTTTACGTAAACGTGAGCCACCGCACTCCGGGCACTTAGTACGCCCTCTATAGCGACTTAACAATACACGGTATTGCACCTTATATAGGTTCTGCTCTACTTCCTTAAAAAAGTCGTGGATCCCTTCAACAAACTGGTTACCATCCCACAACGTCTTATATTGGTGCGGGGTTAAATCTGCAATGGGTGTGTGTACAGGGAAATCAAAGCGACGGGCTGCTTTAACAAATCGTTCGCGCCACAATCCCAGCTTCTCTCCTTTCCATGGAGCAACCGCCCCTTCATACAGACTCAATAATTTATTAGGGATAACCAGGTCTTCATCAATACCCAGCACCATTGAGAAACCCTCGCAGGTAGGGCAAGCTCCATAAGGATTATTAAAGGAAAACAGGTTGGGGCTAGGTTCTTCAAACTGCATACCATCCAGCTCAAAGCGGTTGTTGAACGAAAGGAGCTTCTCGCCATTTACTTCTACATACACATCACCTTCGCCTTCGTAAAAGGCCGTACCAATAGAGTCGCCCAGGCGGTGTTCATCATCTTCATCAAACTCCTTGGCCACAATCCTATCAATCAGCACATACACATTTTCTGGATATTGAAAGGCTGTTTTCAAATCATCGGCATTTTGCAGCAGATCCTCTATATGATAAGTAGTACTTTCAATAATAGGGTTTTCCTTTTGGGTGCGCGACATGGCCGAAACGTAGATACGTGTAAAGCCTTTTTGCATTAAGATGTTCAACTCCTCCCGGATATCGCGGTTTTGGTGTTGCTTAAAGGCTGCCAGTATAAACACCTTACTGCCGGTCTTTACTACCTTAATGGCGTTCAATACATCCTTTACATCATCTTTCTTTACCACTCGGCCCGAGATGGGCGATATGGTTTGACCGATGCGGGCATACATTAGGCGGAGATAGTCGTAGATCTCAGTCATACTTCCCACCGTACTACGCGGTGTACGGGTAATGACTTTTTGTTCAATGGCAATAGCAGGCGCCAGTCCCTTAATGTAGTCTACATCTGGTTTATCCATGCGGTTCAAAAACTGCCGCACGTATGCACTCAGGCTCTCTGCATAGCGGCGCTGCCCCTCAGCATACAATGTGTCAATGGTAAGGGAGGACTTTCCCGAACCCGACACCCCGGTTACCACAATCAGTTTGTTGCGCGGAAAGGATACATCAACATTTTTAAGGTTATGTACCCTGGCGCCTTTTATAAAAATGACATCGTCAGGAACGACTGGTGCCTTTGTTTTTCGTTTATCCACTGCTGTCTTCATAATAATGCCTTGCAAATGTACACTCCTTTACTAAGTTCTTTAGCGAATTATCGTTAACATTTATTTGGCGAAAAGAATATAATATTTCTGGGGATAGGTATTGCTCATGTTGTAAAAGACCGCTATTTTTATGACAACAATCTATTAATACCGTTACCGACAAACACACTACGCCTATCGTATTGATATTTACTCCGAAAATTTTATTGTTCTCTATCCCTTAGATCACCTAAACCCTAGGAGTAATTATGACACCTTTATCTAAACTATCTGATCATGAGCTCATACAATCTTTTGTTTTGGGCAATACTGGAGCATTTGAATGCTTAGTACTACGTCATAAAGACAAGCTCTACACTTCTATCCACTTCTTAGTTAAGGACAAGTATCTTGCCGAAGACATCTTTCAGGACGTATTCATCCGAGTAATTGATACCGTTCGTGGTGGTCGCTATACAGAAGAAGGTAAGTTCTTGCCATGGGCTATGCGTATTGCCCACAATCTATGTGTGGACCACTTTCGTAAAGTAAAACGTACGCCAACAATAAAAACGGGTGACGATACAGATATTTTTGAAATCCTTAACTTTACGGAAGAGAGCCCCGAGGAAAAGTTAATAAAAAAGCAAAGCCATAACCGGGTTAGAGACATGCTAGATCTACTGCCTGAAGACCAGCGCGAGGTGATCATTTTAAGGCATTATGCTGATTTAAGCTTTAAAGAAATAGCAGAAATGACTCATTGCAGTATCAATACCGCATTAGGGCGTATGCGTTACGGCTTGATCAATCTGCGTAAAATGATGGTACAAAAACAAATTGCTTTATAACTTTTTGTCATTCTTTGTCTCCGACCGCAATAAAAATTGCTTGCCGCGGAAGGCTGATGAAGAATGACACCTAATTAAGAGCCCCGCCTAGGCGGGGCTTCTTTTTTATCGCAGATTACTTTGTTTTTTATAGATTGCGCTGATGGGTGCCCGAAAGGCGAATCATTTTCATAGCTGCACTTATGCCTTCTTCTTGCTTCTGCCTCGCACTATTTCAATAATGGGTGGCAAAATAGAAAGAAGAATGATTCCAAATATTACATAGGTAAAGTTGGATTTGATAACTGGAATGCCGCCGAAGAAGTAACCCAGGAAAAGAAAGCTGGCTACCCAAAGCACACCGCCAATCACATTATAGAATGCAAAACGGCCGTACGACATTGTACCTACACCAGCCACAAAAGGAGCAAACGTGCGGATGATAGGGATAAAGCGCGCATAGATGATCGTCTTACCACCATGTTTGTCATAAAATGCCTGGGTTTTTTCCAAGTATTCTTTTTTAAGCAATTTGATTTTGCCACTAAAAGCTCGCGGTCCAATATAGTCGCCTATATGAAAGTTCACCAGGTCGCCCAGAATAGCCGCCACAATCAGAATACCACACATCAACAAAATACTCAGCCCACTCTCTGGCTTGGCTATTATAGCACCAGCGGCAAAAAGCAAGGAGTCACCGGGCAAGAATGGAGTTACCACTAACCCTGTTTCAGCAAAAATGATGAGGAACAAGATCAGGTACGTCCAGGTTTTATAATCACTTACAATTTCTACCAGGTGTTTGTCAATATGCAGGATAAAATCAATGATGGCTTGGATTGCTTCCACTATTTGCTTTTTTGAATTGGGGCAAAAGTAAAGGAGCCATGTATTAAAAGGTCAAGCGGCTATAAGATTAGGGAAACTTTTTACTCTCGATAGAGGGGATTGCTTTGAGAGAAATTAAAACCTACGGATATAGAGAAGGCCATCCATAGCTTCTTTGGCCTCCTTTATATGCTCGTTTGTATGCTCTTTATATACTTTATCTAATTCAAAGAAATTCATGCGCAACACCTTATAGCGTGCATACCATTTTTTAAATAAGAATATCCCGAAGCTTACTATCAAAAGCGTAGCAATACCAAACACTAACAAACCCTCATACTTAGCTATAAGACAAATCACAAGCCCCAGACCAGCAAATACAATAGCAAATTTTGCTAGCATACTTACCAGCTGATTCTGAAGCTTTTCCAGATCTTTTTGTATTTGTATAAGATGCTTCATACGAAAGCATGGACTTAATAAACAAATTACAAAATATAATTTTTAAGTCGTAGCCTCCTGTACAATGTGATCAGAATAAAAAATCCTATTTAAAAGGAACCACGCTGTCGCATTCTTACAACTATTCATTTTATGAAGAGATAGTAGTTTTGCCCAAATTTCGCTTATGCCCTACCAGCATCAAACTCAACCCTTTGTAGTGCCCACTACTGATGGGAAATTAATAGAAGAGCATTTTGGACTGGCCTCACTTGCCAGCAACAACCTTAGCATTGCGCATATGATAGCGCCACCCGGCTGGGGCGAGCCTTTTCAAACCCCTACGTTTGATGAATACACGTTGGTAAGCCGAGGCAAAAAACAAATTGAAGCAGATGGTGAAACTATTATTGTTTCTGCAGGTCAGTCTATTTTAATTAAAAAAGGTACCCGTGTCCGTTATTCCAACCCGTTTGAAGAGGAGTGTGAGTATTGGAGCGTTTGTCTTCCGGCTTTTTCAATGGAGGAGGTAAATCGGGAAGAATAACCAACCCAAGCACTAGGCTTTAGTGAAACGTCAAACGTGAAAGGGCGCTGACAGAACAAGCTAATCTTACATAGAAAAAGCACTTCTTACCGGGAGTGCTTTTCTGTTAAAGTAAGAAATAGGCTGCCATTCCCTTAAATCCGCCATCCCTCCTCCGCTCTACCTTGCCTATTCCTTCACCCTACCTTCATGGCTACGCCTCTGTCCCTTCATGGTTACTCCGTATGGAAGACTAGGTTACTCCGTATGGCAGCCTAGGTAACTCCGTATCTCACCCGTACCTCGGCCGATCCTTGACCCTACCTCACCCGTACCTTGACCCGTATGTCGTCATCCGGTCACCTTTATAAACTCATTAGAAGTAGTAAAAAAAAGTGTAATAAGAAAGGCAGAAAACACCTTAAAGGAAGACCCTAAAGATACCAAAAATGCGGGTACAGTTGCCGGCAAGATGGTTTGGCTTGCAGCGTGTAGCCGCCTGCCGCGCGGCACTCCCCTTTAGGGGCTGGGCATGCGCCCGCTTAAAATGAGTTATCTTAATTAAATAATTGACCTCTTACGGCTCCAGACAATAAAGTCGGTTGGGGGTATTGTATTAACATCTAATTGGCGCAGCATGGTTACCAGTTGTCCTCGATGGTAGGTACCATGGTTAAATATATGAAGCAGCATTTGATATATAGCCTGCTTGAACTTTTCGCGTTTGGTGTTATAGTAAATAAACTCATGCTCAAACATATGTTCGGTAGCATTGGAAATCCACTCATGCCACTGCTGGGACTGCTGCATCAAGCTCTTCGCAACATCACTGACAGAGCCCGTAAAGTTTTCACTTGGCCGGTTAATGTTTTCCAATAGCTTCATACGTTGCCACCAGATAGATTCAGCATCTAGCATGTGTAGCAGCGTAGCTTTCAAACTTGGAAAAGAACTAACTATATGCTGTTCCTGAAGGGCTTCCGGCAGTTTTTCGATTGTTTCAAAAATCTGTTGGTTTGCCCATAGGTGGTAGGCTGAATACTGGGTCAATAATACTTTCATAATTGTAAATGGTTGCTGGGCATATATTTCCATTACGAATTAACAAATAACATTTGTCTTACCTATCATTTTTTTTAAAAGAAGTGAGGAGAACGTCTACAGACCACAATCTAAAGCCAAGAATTAAAAAGTAATAAACTATGATCCAACCAAAGCTGAGATTTAGGCTACAAGCCAAAGAAACCAAATAGCTGACAATAAGTACATTGAATATTACCTTAACATTGTAATGATAGAAAACGCAATAAGAATAAAATGAATATCAATATTAGAAAAGCTGTCAAGGAGGATTGCGGACGCATACTTGAATTAGTGCATGAGCTTGCTCGTTATGAACGTGCGCCAAACGAAGTAACAGTAACACTGGAGCATTTTGAACAAAGTGGCTTTGGTTACAAACCAGTATGGTGGGCCTTTGTAGCTGAAGTGGATGGGGTAGTGCAAGGCTTTGCACTCTATTATATTCGCTTTAGCACCTGGAAAGGTCAGCGTATGTACCTGGAGGATTTTTATATAACTGAGCAAATGCGTGGAAAAGGCCTTGGTAAGTTATTGTTTGACCGATTGATCAAAGAAGCGCAACGCCGTAATCTCAATGGTATGCAGTGGCAGGTGCTGGAGTGGAACGAACCGGCTATCAACTTTTATAAGAAATACAACGCCGCCTTTGATGGCGAATGGCTCAATTGTGGCATCTACTTTAAATAAAAAAGCCCCGCATTAGGGGGCTTTTTTATTATTTATTTTTAGTTCACACCATTAGTTTGAACCTCTTTATTAATCTTTAAGATCAGCCCTTGTAATACTTTACCAGGACCAGCCTCTGTAAAGGTGCTGGCTCCGTCTGCAATCATGGCTTGCACACACTGTGTCCACTTAACAGCCCCGGTTAATTGATCAATCAGGTTCTGCTTGATTTCGTCTTTATCCACCACTCCTTTTGCTACCACGTTTTGATAAACCGGGCAGGTTGGGGTCATAAAGCGGGTATCTTCAATAGCTTGCTGCAACTCCTGGCGAGCAGGCTCCATCAATGGAGAGTGGAAAGCACCACCTACTGGCAAGATCAATGCTCTTTTAGCTCCGGCAGCTTTCATTTGCTCACAAGCAATCTCTACTCCTTTAATTGTTCCAGAGATTACCAACTGGCCTGGGCAATTATAGTTGGCCGGCACCACGATCTCACCGGTTTCAGCCTGCACTTTTGCACAAATTTCTTCTACCTTCTCATCAGCTAGGTTCAACACTGCTGCCATCGTTGAAGGGGTTTTCTCACAGGCTTTTTGCATAGCCTGAGCGCGTAGACTTACCAAACGCAAGCCATCTTCAAAACTCAAAGTGCCATTAGCTACCAAAGCAGTAAACTCTCCCAAAGAATGACCAGCCACCATTTCAGGGCGGGCATTATCGATACTTCTGAAGGCTATAATGGAATGCAGGAAGATTGCCGGCTGGGTAATATTGGTTTGCTTCAGGTCTTCTTCACTGCCGTTAAACATAATATCGGAAATGCGGAAGCCTAAAATCTCATTAGCTTGTTCGAATAACTTCTTGGAAAAAGCACCATTTTCATAATGGTCTTTTCCCATTCCGGGAAACTGGGCACCTTGCCCAGGAAATACAAATGCATGTTTCATAAAACAATTGTCTTGGCTAGCGACATATTCATCACTCACAAATGCACATTC